>JAURPF010000096.1 GCA_030835325.1 Flavobacteriaceae bacterium
AAAACTACTAAGATTAAATTTTTCCTTAAGCCGATCAAAAAACTCTTTTTCACCCTTATCAATTTTATAGTCGCTCCATGTAGCCATACACGCTAAATCTAGTAGGTATAAGCGTTCCTGTAGTGTATGGTTTTTAGCGTCAAGCGCCTCTAAGTTAGCCCCTTTTTTATAGGATGTTCGAAGAGATGATTTTAGCAATCGGATTAAACTCTCTTCGTATTCATTTTTTTTAGATTTAGCATTCAATGCCTCAGAGACTACGGTTACGATTGAGTTTTCTAAGCCTTCCAAAAACGCTAATGTTCGATTTGATTGGTTAAGGTACACCCTAAACGCTAAAACATCCATAAATAGTAATGCGTTTGTTGCGAAGTAATTGAAGTTTTTTGTGATGATGTTATTGTCTATTTGAATGCGTTTATGTATAACTTGTTCTACATCCTCTCCAAAAAGATCACTTATAATACTCGTTTTATAAAAGCCTATGTTCTTATAAAATAATTTAAGTAGAGTGGTGAACGATGTTGGTTCACTTGTAGTTGATTTGTACACATTGTGAAGTGCAAGGATGAGATTTATTTTACACCGTTCCTCTTGAGTAAAATCTTTGTTTTCATATTGAGGCAGTGCGACACATACATTGCTACCATAGATGAATCCAGCTAGTTTAAGTTTAGGATAAATCGTCTCTAATACATCTTCATCACTGAAACCTTTATCGACTGTAGTTAAAAGTTTATTTAGCCAACCTTTTGCTGATGGGTTCATATTGGGGTGTTAGGTTTAAAACAATAACTATTTAATTATTCCTGCACAACTGACTCTGCTGCCAGCTGCACCAGAAGGTTGCGATATAAAATCATCCACCCCTTGATGCACTATAATTCCTTTACCTAAAATATCTTTTGTTTCATCCCCACAACCAATACACCATTCATCGGTAGCAAATTCGATAGTCGTAAACTTTTCATCATTTACCATGAAATTTCCTATATCACCTTTGTGGTATCCAGTATCGGCTCCCCATTTTCCATGAGGTTGTGCTGTTGGGTTCCAATGGCCACCGGCAGACGTTCCATCAGCTGCGGAACAGTCGCTTTTTTCATGAATATGAATGGCATGCATCCCCTTGCTTAGTCCAGTAACTTTAGCAGTCATCTTGACCACATTTCCCGATTGAATAAATTTAATTTTTCCACTGACATTGCTTTCGTTCTTTGCGTTTAGTAGAACGTCTACTTTTTGTAATTCAGTATTTTCAATTTTTGGAGTCTTGTTTTCATTTTTGCTCATCGAGTTTTCAGTTTCTTTTTTGTTTTTACATGACAAAAAAAACGTAACTGTGATGGCGGTAATCAATATTGTTCTCATCTTTATTTTTTTTATAAAGTTAAATAAAATTAGTATTCGTATTTCCTTAAATGATTAATTTATTCTTCCAATCTAATTACTTTAACAGCTTTAAAAGGGGAGAGGTTAATTTTCTCACTTTGTTTTTGGAATTTATCCCAGTCGGTTTCAAAAAATAAGTTAACTTGATTAAGTGCTTTATTTAAAGCTGATTTTACATTTTCAATTAATGTTTGTTCTGTACTAGTGACTCCATTTTGACGAGAACTCACATAGTAATTTGCTGTGCCTAACCGCTCTAAAACCGATACATTTGGATCGGATGTAATGCCTTGACGTTCATCTACCTTACCAAAAAAGAGTACTAATAGTTCTTCAATTCTACCTTTAATCTCTTCCGTCTCTTCTATCTCTTGTGTAAATCCTTTTTCATCGGTTTCTTTTAATGATTTTATAAACGTTTCTGCAATTTTTTTACTCTGCAGCAATTGTTTTGTAGCTTCTGTTGCCTTAGAAAGGTACGATTCTAAGCGTTTTAATGTTAGATAAATAGCTCTCTGAGCTTCGTCGTTAACGTCTAGTCTGGGGTCGTTTTCTACTCTAATAGATGTCTCGGAGCTTAAGTTCCCATAATTCAATACAGCTTTGTATGTTCCTTTTAGAACACGTGTTCCCGAAGGTTCTCTTTTTGTTTTTGTAGTGGATTTTGAAGGATATTCAACTCCTTTTTCGTCCAAATACCATGTCCAATATTTAATACCATTTTCCTTAGGTACCTTTTGTTTTAAAGTCCGTATAAGTCGTTCTTGATCAAAAATTTGAAGTTTTAGTGTATCCCATTGTACCACAGTATCTCTTTCTTCTTCAGACTTTGAATTGAAGTAATAAGCAAAACGTGCTCCATAACCCCTATTGGTTCCATGATACAGGGCGTCCCCACCAAAACGACTTCCTGTAGGCTGTTGATAGGCAGCCATGTAAGCTGTTGGAGGTTCAAAAAGTTTTATATTATCTTTAGTAATTTTAGTATTTTTGGCAAATTCTCTCAAAGGTCGGATATCATCCAATATCCAAGCTGCACGTCCAAATGTTCCAATAATTAAATCGTCTTCTCTTGGGTGAATCACTAAATCTTTTACTGAAACAGTTGGAAAACCATTAGTCCATTTGGTCCATTCATTTCCTGCATCTATAGAGATGTACAGTCCATCATCTGTGCCTAAAAACATCAAATTTGGTTCTTTTTCATCTTCGACAATGCAAAGCGTATAACTTTCTGTGTCATCTTTGTCTACGATACGTTTCCATGTTTTACCATAATTAGTAGTTCGGTAAGCATAGGGTGTGTAATTGAATCTTCTATAATCATTAGCCACCAATAATGCTTCACCTTTTTTAGTTTTGGACGTTTTGATTTGGGTGATCCAACTGCCTTTAGGGAGATCTTTAATATTCTTAGTAACTTCAATCCAATCGCTTCCACCATTTCTGGTGTAATGAATACGGCCGTCATCAGTTCCAATCCAGAGCATATTCTTTTCCACTAGTGAGGGCTCTATAACTAAAATTGTACAGTGATTTTCAGCACCTGTGGCATCCATAGTTAGTCCTCCACTTTCATGTTGTCTTAGTTTTTCCGGGTCATTTGTTGTTAAATCGGGTGAAATAATACTCCATGTTTCGCCTTTATCTGTTGACTTATGAACAAACTGGCTTCCGAAGTAAAGCGTACTCTTGTCCACAGGATCAATGTTAATGGCTGCATTCCAGTTGAATCTTAAGTTGATGTCGGGGTTGGGGTGGGTTGGTCGAACAGTATAATTGTTGCCCGTTTTCCAATCGTAGCGACTGACAAACCCCTGCTGACTCATAGACCATCCATAGCGTGAATTGTCTGGGTCTGGAACAACATCAAAGCCATCTCCAAAGCTAATTTCTTGCCAATAGGAGTTACGAATCCCTTGATCGCGCCAAACATAAGCCGGTCCACGCCAAGAGCCGTTATCTTGCATTCCACCATAAACATTGTAAGGAATTTCGTCATCAACACTGATATGATAAAATTGAGCAACTGGCAAGTTACCAATAAAACGCCAGGTACTGCCTCCGTCTTTGGTGATGTTTAATCCTCCATCATTACCATCAATCATAAAATTTCCATTTTCGGGATGAATCCACCATGCATGATGGTCAGGGTGAACCCCGTTAGATACACCATAGGCTGGCATCAGTTGTTTGAAACTTTTACCACCATCTTCACTTACATTTACATAGGTGAAGATTGAATAAATTCTATTTTCATTTTTTGGGTCTACATATAAGTCAGCATAATAAAACGGGCGATTACCAATTTCATCCATATTTTCACTAACTTTTTCCCATTTATGCCCCCCATCTATACTTTTGTAAAGTCCATTCTTTTTCGCTTCAACCAAAGCATAAACGATTTGAGGCTTATTCGACGCAATTGCTAAACCAATACGTCCTAAATCTCCTTCAGGCAACCCGTCTTGAGGGCTGATTTTTTTCCAGTTTTCTCCACCATCATAAGTGATATGGATACCAGATCCTTCTCCACCAGAATTAAAGAACCAGGGTTCTCTCTTGTGTTCCCAGAGTGCGGCGATTAATTTGTTAGGGTTATTTGGATCCATAACTAAGTCTGCAACTCCAGTTTTATTATTTGTAAACAGTATTTCTGCCAAGTTTTGCCTCCATCTGTTGTTTTGAACACTCCTCTTTCAGGGTGTTCACCCCATGGTGAGCCGATAGCACCTACATAAACTATGTTAGGATTGATAGGATCTATCAAGACACGATGGATATGGCGGGTGGTTTCTAAGCCCATAGATGACCAAGTTTTGCCTCCATCTAAACTTTTATAAATTCCATAACCTCCATTCAAGCTATTTCTAGGATTTCCTTCACCTGTGCCAACCCAGAT
>JAURPF010000097.1 GCA_030835325.1 Flavobacteriaceae bacterium
ATGCAGCATAAACCCAGAGATTTAGAACCTTTAAAATCTTTTGTGCACCGCACCTTTAATGGACTTGATTGCATTCAGTTTATAGAAAGTTTAAAACACATCTATACAAATCACAACGGCTTGGAAGGTATTTTTAATACCCATGCAGATGCTGCAAGTTTGCAAACAGCTATTCACCAATTAAAACAATGTTTTTTTGAGATTGATCACCTTCCACGTACTCAAAAACACATTAGCGACCCTTTAAAAAAATCGGCTGCAAAACGTATTAATATGTTTCTCAGATGGATGGTTCGTCCAAATGATACTAAGGTTGATTTTGGATTATGGACACACTTATCCCCTTCTCAATTGTCCTGTCCCTTGGATGTGCACTCTGGAAATGTTGCCCGTAAACTAGGGCTTCTTAAACGTTCTCAAAATGATGCAAAAGCGCTGATAGAATTGGATACATCTTTAAGAAGATTCGATCCAAATGACCCTGTTAAATACGATTTTGCGTTGTTTGGACTGGGAGTGTTTGAGAAATTCTAAAAGTTAAATACTTTCCCATCCTCAGCAAGTAACACTGCTTTAAAAACAGTTTCTGCTTCAGCTTTAAACCCTTCTAAATTGCCGTAACGCGTAGAGTAATGCCCTAAAATTAATTGGCTCGCATTTGCTTTTAGTGCTATTGAGGCGGCTTGTTTGGCAGTCGAATGTTTTGTTTTAGCACATAAATGCTCGTGAGCATCCATAAACGTAGATTCGTGATACAACACATCTACATCTTTAATAATTGGAATGATGTCTTCTTTATATGCCGTATCGCTACAAAAAGCATAACTCTTAGGTTGATGCCCTTCAAAAGTCACCTCAGAATTCGAAATAATCGTCCCCTGCTCATTGACCACATCATCTCCTTGTTTGAGTTTTCTAAAATAGGCTTTATCGATGTTACGAGCTTTAGCTTTATCAATATCTAACTTACGATCGAATTGTTTTTCTTTAAACAAAAATCCATTGGTATAAACACGGTGATCTAAAGGAATGGTATGTACCGCTATTTTTTCATCTTCATAAATTAACTCCGATGATTTTGATGATAACTCATGAAAAATTAATTTAAAATTAGTCCATGAATTTGCTAGTTTCATCTGAAGAGTAATCAATTCTTTTAAACCTTTTGGACCATAAATATGTAAATCTGTTTCTCGTGTCAACAATCGAAAGGTAGAAATCAAACCTACTAACCCAAAATAGTGATCGCCATGCAGGTGAGAAATAAAAATATGTTTAATTTGATTAAATTTTATTTTATGGCGTCTCAATTCAACTTGTGTCCCTTCACCACAATCAATTAAAAACAGATGTCCTCTTGTTTCTAAAACTTGTGAGGTCGTATGAGCTATTATGCGTGGAGTTGCACTGTAGCAACCAAGGATGGAGAGTTTCAAAAGTTATGGTTTTAAAATCCTAAATCGCGTTGCATGAGTTCCATCTCAATATAATCATGTGCTTCCTGAAGTGTTGGAACTAGGGTTAAATCATCTTCAAAATCATCTGGATTTAAGTGTGTGCTCACCACTACAAAAGAATAATTTAATTGGCGGTGCATTTCGGATAACGATACTAAAGCATCCTTAGAAGCAAGCGGAGTGTCTTTAAGCTCTAAAATAATATCGTTTTCCTTATAACGTTCGTGTAGAACTGAAAGTTTTTTTAAAAACTCGGAGCTACCGGTCTTGTCTTGCGTAATGATCACAGTTGAATTATGCTGATTTATAATCATCTTATTGTTTTATTTTTGAAGCTAAAAGATACATCACAGCCATTCGAATGGCAACCCCATTTTCTACTTGATTTAATATAATTGCTTGACCTGAATCGGCGACTTCACTTGTAATTTCAACCCCTCTATTAATGGGACCAGGGTGCATAATTGTAATTTCTTTATCTAAAGATTCTAACACTGATTTTGTGACTCCATATTGTTGAGTATATTCTCTTGTGGAAGGAAAATAACTGATTTCCATTCGCTCATTTTGAACGCGTAACATATTGGCAATGTCACACCAGTTGAGTGCTTTTAATAAGTTGGTTTCAACCTGAACTCCAAGTTTATTTATATACTTTGGTATGAGTGTTTTTGGTCCACAAACCATGACTTCAGCTCCTTGTAATTGTAACGCAAAGATGTTTGATAAAGCGACTCTACTATGCAATATATCGCCTACAATGACTACTTTTTTTCCTTTTACTTCGCCATATTTTTCACGAATTGAATAGGTGTCTAAAAGGGCTTGTGTAGGGTGTTCGTGGGCGCCGTCTCCAGCATTGATAATTTGAGCATCAATATGTTTCGATAAAAAGGAAGCAGCGCCAGGATTAGGGTGGCGCATGACAACCATGTCGACCTTCATAGAAAGTATGTTCTTGACTGTGTCAACCAAAGTTTCCCCTTTACTCACAGAAGAGTTTCCAGATGAAAAATTAATTACATCTGCAGAGAGTCGTTTTTGAGCCAGTTCAAAAGAAAGTTTTGTACGTGTTGAATTTTCAAAAAATAAGTTTGCAATTGTAATATCTCTAAGAGAAGGTACTTTTTTTATGGGACGATTGATCACTTTCTTAAAATGATCGGCAGTTTCAAAAATAAGGTCAATATCGGATTTATTCAGATACTTTATTCCTAATAAATGATCTACACTTAGTTCGCTCATAGTTTAATTTTTTATCAAATAAACGGCATCTTCACCGCTAGTTTCTTTCCAATTTACTAATACTTTTTCATCATTAATAGCATCTACTTGTCGGCCTCTGTAATCGGGCTGAATCGGTAAATGCCTGCTAAAACGTCTGTCTATTAGGGTTAGTAATTCAATCTCACTCGGTCTCCCAAAAGACTGAATAGCGGTTAAGGCAGCACGAATACTACGCCCTGTATATAATACATCATCAATAAAAACAACGCGTTTATTTTCGATCAAAAAATCAATTTCTGTGGAGTTTGCTTGGAGAACTTTATCAGAACGCCTAAAATCATCTCTATAAAAAGTGATGTCTAACAATCCTAAATGTACTTCAGTAAGGTTGTAGTTTTCGATTAGAAGTTCCTTAAGACGTCGTGCTAAAAAGATACCTCTTGGTTGTAAACCAATTAAAACAGTGTTAGAAAAATCGGTATGTTTTTCAATGAGTTGACAAGCCAATCGATGTAGAATGATGTTTACTTCTTTAGTGTTAAGTAAAACTTTTGGACTCATAGTTGTTCAACGTATTCGAGGCACAAAGGTAATTAAAAAATTGAAACTACTCCGCTGCTTATACATTTAATACCATAAGACTAAATAGCATGCAACTTTACTTTAGAAAAGAGATGCTGTATGGATAAATAGGGGTTTCTTGTTTACTTGCTTTAATTGCGTTTTTAATAGGATAAACTATCGACAGTACTAATATCACAAGAAGCCCTAAAAGACCGATCCCTATAAAAATAAAAGGAATACACACAAAACTGTAAATCAATAAGCTAAACTGAAAATTAAGAATCAATTTTCCATGTGCATCTAAATCTTTAATTTTTTCTTTTTGAGTAATCCAGATGATAAGAGGGATTAAAATACTGCCAAAAGCAAACATGAACGTTGCCAATTGTGAAAGGTGCATAAGCACAATGGTTTGGTTGTCTTGTCTCATTAAATATGGGTTTTATTGGTATGACGCAAAACAACTAAAATTGTTACAATTTAAGCAGTTAACTCCTTAAAAATGATAATCGCTGCCATAATAATCATAAAACGTGCAAAATTAGTTTTTAAGGTTGATTCACGTACAAAACTGGAAATATAAGTGCCAATCAAAATTCCTAAAATGGACAGAGCAGTAAATAAAATTAGAAAATCCCACTCTATTTTCAACAAGGATAAATCAGAACAAAACCCAACAAGTGAATTGAATGCAATAATAATTAAAGAGGTTGCAACAGCTTGTTTGATGGTTATTCTTGCAAACAAAACCAATGCAGGTACAATGATAAACCCACCTCCAGCTCCTATTAAGCCCGTCAAAACTCCAACAGCTAATCCAATAACTATTAACAGACCATAATTTTTTTCGGAGGTTGTTGTATTGGGTTCTGTAATCGGTTGTTTCATCATAGGAATAGATGAAATAATTATGACAAGACTAAATAACAACATAAGAACCATCTTTTTAGTGATGTCAAAATCCTTAAAAGAGAAAAGAATGTCTGGAATGTTTGGAATTAAAAAACGTCGCGTCATATAAACAGATACAAGTGCAGGCAGTGTAAATATTACAGCAGTTTTGTAGGCAATTAATTTCTTTTTGATATTGATAATTGTTCCAACAGCAGCCGAGGAGCCAACAACAAACATGGAATAACTAGTTGCAAGAACAGGGTTTAATTTAAAAAAATAGACGAATATAGGAACTGCTAAAATAGAGCCACCACCTCCAAAAAGACCGATAACAATTCCCGTTAAAAAGGCTCCAAAAAAACCAACAATTTCTAAATAATTCATTGGCGCTAATTTAGTGCATTATATAGGATTTCAATAGGATGTAGTGAAGTTTTATTTACTCCTTCTCTAATTTGATGCCTACAACTTGTGCCAGAAGCAGATACGATCACTTCTGTGTTTAATTCTCTTAAAAAAGGAAATAAACGGTCCTCACCTATTTGTTGACTCAAATCATAATGTTCTTTTTCATAACCAAAAGACCCTGCCATTCCGCAACAACCCGAATCTATGGTTTCAACTTTAAAATTTGGTGGTATGTTTAAAATCGTTTCTGCGTAAACATCTGATGACAATGCTTTTTGATGGCAATGTCCATGGTAATAAATAGTTTCTGTTTTTGTTGTAAATTTTGAAATATCAATTTTATAGGCGTTCATTTCATTGGCTAAGAATTCCTCAATGGTGAATACATTTTGAGCTAAATTTTCTGCAGTCGATTTTAAGTCTGCATCCACAAGGTTTGGGTATTCATCTCTGAAACCTAAAATAGCAGAAGGCTCAATCCCTATCAACGGTTTGTCATTAGAAATCAAAGCACTAAAAATAATTACATTATTTGTAGCAATGGTTTTTGCCTCTTCTAAAAATCCTTTTGAAATATAGGCTCGTGCGCTTTCTGAATGGGCTGGCATAATTACCTTATACCCTAACTTATTTAATAGTAAGATTGATTTTTTACCGAGCTCCACATCAAAATGATTGGTATATTCATCACAAAATAAATAGATGCTTTTTAAATGACCCTTCTGTTGAATACTCGAGAACCACTGTCTTAACGTTTTAGACTGCAAATTTGGAAGCGTACGTTTTGAATGGACACCAATGAGGGATTTAAACCAAGATCGAGTTCCAATAAAATTATAAATTCCTGCAAACTTGTGAGCAATGGCATTAATTCTGGCATTATGAGCAATGAGTTTACTTCGAAGTGAAACCGGGTTTGCTTTTTGATATTGGTACAAAAACTCAGCTTTCAAACTAGCCATATCCACATTGGAAGGACATTCAGATTTACAAGCTTTGCAAGACACACACAAATCCATAGCTTCTTTAATCTCTGGATGATCGAATGGATTTTCTTTAGTATTTTGAGTTAAAAACTCACGTAATACATTGGCACGACCCCGCGTAGAATCTTTTTCATCAAGCGTTGCTCTATAACTAGGACACATAGTACCTCCAGCAAAACTTAATTTCCGACAATCTCCAGAACCATTACATTTTTCAACCGTATTTAAAATACCCCCTGTAGATTCATAATTATAAAGAGTTTCTAGGTTTGCAATGGGCTGGTCTGCTTTGTAGCGCAAAGCTTTATCCATGGGCACAGCATCTACAATTTTTCCTGGATTTAAAAGCGATAAAGGATCCCAAGTTGATTTAATTCGTTTGAGGAGTTGATAATTATCTTCTCCCAAAACCAACGGAATAAATTCCGATCGAACACGCCCATCTCCGTGCTCGCCACTAAGGGCCCCTTTATATGATTTCACCAATTTAGCAGAGGCTTCACTAATGGATCGAAACAAAGTGACATCAGAAGATGATTTTAAATTTAAAATTGGTCTCAGATGCAATTCCCCTGCCCCAGCATGTGCGTAATACACCGCTTTTTGATGGTAGGATTTCATAAGAGACGTAAATGCTTCGATATACAGCGGTAAGTCCGCCAAATCAACGGCAGTGTCTTCAATACAGGCAACGGCTTTTGCATCTCCTGGAATATTTGCCAACAATCCTAAACCTGCTTTTCTTAAGTCCCAAACTTTGTTACAATCATCGCCTTCCACTAAAGTATATGCATAGCCCAATTGAGACGCTTTAAGTTGTTTTTCTAAAATTTCAGCCTGATGTTTGGCTTCTTCTATGGTAGCCCCTCTAAACTCAACCATAAGGATCGCTTCTGGATCGCCTTCCACAAAAAATCGATTTTTTTGTTGAGTGATGTTATTCTTGGTACAATCTAAAATCGTTTTATCCATTAATTCACATGCCGATGGCGTCAGTTTCATAGCCACTAACGTGGCTTGAAGGCTTTCAGTGATGGAATTAAAATGCGCATTTAAAACTACCTGAAATGGTTTTGGTAAAGGCACAATTTGAAGTTTTAGTTCCGTAGTGAATGCCAAAGTACCTTCTGATCCACAGAGTAATTTTGAGAAATTAAATGTTTCTTCAGTATCCTCAAACACAGTTGAATGCATCAATGCATCAACGGCATAACCTGTATTTCGTCGGGTAATGGATGCTTTTGGATATCCTTCTGTTATTTGTTCTCGAATGATCGGATTACCAAGCTCCGAATAAATCTGTTTGTATAAGGAAGATTCTAAGGAATTTCCTTTTGTTTTTGAATTGAATTCTTCTTTGGTAAGAGCTGCAAATTCAACCGCACTTCCGTCACTTAAAACGGCTTTAATTGCTAGGGTATGATCGCGTGTTGATCCATATTCAATGGAGGTTGAACCGCAAGAGTTATTACCAACCATCCCTCCCATCGTACAACGGTTGGCTGTTGATGTATTGGGTCCAAAAAAGAAACCGTAGGGTTTTAAAAATGTGTTTAATTCATCGCGCACTACACCAGGTTGCACACGAACCCATTGTTCTTGCGTATTAATTTCCAAGATCGCGTTCATATATTTGGAGACATCTACCACAATTCCATCGCCCACACATTGCCCTGCTAAAGATGTTCCTGCAGCTCTAGGAATAATGGACAATGCATTTGAATGTGCAAATTCAATCAAGCATTTAATATCTGCTGTTGTTTTGGGAAGTGCCACTGCATAAGGCAATTCTCTGTAAACAGAGGCATCTGTAGCGTACAAGGATTTTACAAGAGCACTATCGTAAAGCTCTCCAGAAAGTTGCTGTTTTAAAGATGTGAGTTGTGTTTGCAATAAAATTAAATATAGAAAGTTTAAAGGTATGAAAATAGAATTTTATATTTTGTACATCTAGGAAAAATTACAATCAAATCAATATCTTTACAATTTAAGAAATGCCTTTACGTTTTATGAATCGGAGTTTGATTATATTAGTGTTATTAATTGGAATGCAACATATAGCATTTGCCCAATTGGATTCCAATCAAGAAACGTTTCGGATCAAAGCATTGGCATTAGAACGAAATCCGTTGTCCGATCAATTTCCATTGACCCTCTCACCTGTTAAGGGGTTAACTGATAAAGGATTTGAAATCACCATGGGTATCAAACCCATTGATGGATTTGCGAAAAAAAAATATGGAATTACCGAAACACGTGATGTAGTAGATCCAACATGGGAAATTAAACAACAGTTTAATGAAAATCAGAAAAACACATCTAAGTATGATCGCGATTACTATTTGGGGGATATAAAAACCAAATCTAAATACATTCGTATTTTATGTAGAGATCATGAGTATGAAGATGGAGATCGCATTAAATTAATGCTTAATAAAGCAATTATTCACCCAAATATTACACTCAGAAACTCAGCTTATATTATTGATATTGAGTTGAAAGAAGGCTTAAATACCATTGAGTTTATCGCTCTTAACGAGGGAAGTTCCAGTCCCAATACCGCTCAATTAAAGGTTTATAATGAAAGTGACAATCTAATCGGCTCTGGGGAATGGTTGTTGACTACAGGACATAAAGCTAGCTTGATTGTATTGAGAGAGAGTTTTTGAATTTACATCAAATGATTCAAATTCACCTCATTAGTAGATTTAATTTCATACAGTGCCACATAACTTTGTACGTTGCTTAAATCTGTAATTATTGAAAGTTTTGTTAAAATAAATTGTTCGTAATCTTCAATATCCACCAATATTAATTTTAATAAATAATCAAAATTCCCTGACACTCTGTGACACTCGACTACTTCAGAAAAACCATTGATGGTTTTTACAAATTTTTCTAAATGACTCCATCAGCGAAAAAAGTCCTGATTCCTATGGTTCTATGCTCGAATTGTCATGGGCAGGCTCAAAACCTGTTGAATTAGAAAAACCAAAAGGGTGATTAATATTTAAAAGTTATTTATAATTACTTCCCAATACAGAAATTTGCAAAGATATTCCCTAACAGGTCGTCTGAAGTAATTTCCCCAGTAATTTCACCAAAATGATACAATGCCTGACGGATGTCTATTGCTAATAAATCGCCAGAAAGATTGGCGTCCATCCCTTGCTGTACTTTTTGAACTTCAGCAAGTGCTTTTAAAAGTGAATCGTAATGTCTAGAATTGGTAATGATGGTGTCATTGTTTCGTAAAGCACCTGTATTTACAAATTCTAACAACTTAGCTTTTAAACCATCGATCCCCAACCCGCTTTTGGCAGAAGTAAAAAGCGTCTGAGGATATACAAAAGAGGTTTCAATATATTCCTGATCCGATTCATCCATTTTATTAGCTATCACAACGAGTTGTTTATCTGGATACTGTTCTTGAATTTTTCGAATCTCTGTATTAAAAAGTTGAATAGTTTCAGTTGTAACCCTGGACGCATCGAGTAAATACAAGACCACTTGTGATTGTGTGATTTTTTCAAATGTTTTTTTAATACCAATACTTTCAATGGTATCCTCGGTGGTTCGAATGCCTGCTGTATCTATAAATCGAAACTTAATACCCTCAATAGTAATTTCATCTTCAATGGCATCACGAGTTGTTCCAGCAATATCACTTACAATGGCTTTGTCTTCATTTAAAAGCGCATTTAACAGGGTAGATTTTCCCACATTGGGTGCGCCAATTATTGAAATTGGTATTCCATTTTTAATCACATTTCCTGTTGAAAATGAATC
>JAURPF010000011.1 GCA_030835325.1 Flavobacteriaceae bacterium
TACCTTTTCTAGATCATTGATTATTTTTGGATTTTTAATAGCATCCAATGCCAAGTTAATCGTGGCAATCGGTGTTTTAAACTCATGTGTCATATTATTAATGAAATCAGATTTCATAAGAGATATTTTTCGCTGTTTGATCAATTGATACAAAGCACTTGTATATGCGATAATAATAATTAGAGTAAATAATACCGACAACAATGTAATGCCTATAATGGAAGAAATAATGAATTTTTTGCGTTCTGGAAAATTAATATAAAGTGTAAAGTCACTCTCGTCATTGTCATCTAAAAAAATTGGAGCCCCCATGGTAGGAACCAGAGATTGATCGAAATTTTCAGATTGAATTTTGGTGCCAATGTCATTATGAAAAATCGCAAACTCAAAACCAATATCAATATTGTCTTCTCTTAATTTTTTGACCAGTAATTTTTGGATTCCAACAGATGAAACACGTTGATGAATTGGGGTGTTTTTAATTTCTGTTTTGTATTGGGCTTCAAAAGTAGCTTTTTGCAATTTATCCATATTCAGGATTTTTTCAAAAGACTGCTCTGTATTGGAAACTAAATCGCCACCAAAATTATTATTATCATAAATTTTGGTAGTGGTTTTCCCTTTAAAGCTGCTCAATCCTAGGCTGTCTATGTTAAAATCTATAAGTGATGGCACTTTAAAATTCTCTTCTAAAATTCCTGTATTGTAAACAATAATCTGATTTGTATTATTGTCTTGTTTGTAAACGGTAATGTTACGGATGGCGGTGGTATCGGGTTCTTTTCCTTCCGAGATTATTTTATTGAGTGCGTTGACATATTTTTTGTATTCTAACGTAGCAACTTGATTGGTCGTATAGGTCAATGCTTTTTTTACATTAAAAGCAAACTGTTCTTCTTTTGTTTCAAGTGAATTATTGATATAATAGGCTTGAACAAAAATAATTCCGATAAGAGACAAACTCATCAGAATAACCAAAAATGTAAACAGTTTTTTATTCATCAATCAAAATTAAGGTATTAAATACTGTTAAAATCGCTTTTAACCTCAACTTAACATAAATGTTAAATTTTTAATGATTATTTATTAAATTCATTATTTTGTTGTGAATTAATATTGAATTACTCTCCATCTCTAACAATGTAGTGTTATTTATAACAAAATTCGATTGAATTATTTTTTCCGAATCGGGCAATTGTTTGTCAATAATAGCCTGTACCTCTTTTTTTGTTTTTTGATCCCTCTCCATCACCCGCTGAATGCGTATTTCTAAAGGCGCTGTAATTGTGATAATAAAATCAAAAAGGTGTTGAGATTTAGTTTCAAAGAGAATCGCTACTTCTTTGATTATATAAGGCGCATTTTGTTGGGAAAACCACTGCTCAAAATGAGTGGCTACTTTTGGGTGCACAATGGCGTTTATTTTTTCTAACAACACCGCATCCTCAAAAACTATAGAAGAAATAAAAGAACGGTTCAATTGACCATCTGTATAACACTCCTTTCCAAGCAGTTGAATTAATTCTTGTTTAATAACTTCTGAACTTTGCATCAATAATTTGGCTTCCTCATCAGAATTATAGACTGGAACACCCAACGATTTAAAAATCTTAGCTACGGTGGTCTTTCCACTGCCTATACCCCCAGTAAGTCCAACAATTTTAGTCATTTTTTGGAAGGATTACATATTCAAAATCGGTGGGCTTTAATTTGGCAGATTTCACTGTTGTAGGTTGTTTTACCAATACCGGATTTAAATACCTGTTTTCAGTTGACAAGGTATTAAAATCACATTCAACAGAAAAATGACTGGCATCAATACTGCTATAAGCTTTTAGGGACGCATAAAAAATGACTGGTATTTCTTTAGGGAAAAAATTAAGCGTGAGCTTATCAGGCACATTCAAAATAGTGACGGGTACATTGACACTGCCTTCCGTAAATTTATCTACCTCGCCTTTGATTGAAACCACTTGATCAGAATAGGTAATCTGCTTGGACGTATTTGGAATATTCAAAGCAACGACCCTCTCAACATTGGAGTTAATATCTGTTAAATATAAGGTTTTGGTTTGTATTTCAGAGATTGTTTTTAGGAGAGATTCTGGACCAATAAGGGTGATGGAATCAGGGACAGATTGAAATGAATTGACCAAATCAAATCCCAATGCAAAGCTCGAATTTACAGAAACCTGAACCGGAATTTTTTTAACAAACTGACGGTCATATTGAAACAAAAGAGTGTCGGGATTGATTGACTTCACAGCTATTTTTGAGTCAAAATGATTGATTATTTTTTCGAGTTGACTTCGTTCGTCCCAAATATAATGGGATTTATCTTTGTTTAGCTGCGAAAAATCAACATCAATAATCCGTGCTTCTACATAATACTTTAGGAGTTCAAACCCTTTTCCTGAAATTGTTACATTGATTGTTTTTGCTTCCTTTGAGACCATTACTTCGTTGGACTCTAACTGTGTGGGTTGCAACTCAAATTGGAGGGTTTGTGTATAGGTATTAGACAACTTAACAAGAAGTGAAATGAGAAACGACAAAAATAAAAACAACATTAACACATTCAACCGCTTGCCTTGTACTCTATTGGGTTTTATATTTTTATTTTTTTTAATCATTGGCTCTAAAAAATAACTTGGGAAACAATTGAATCTCATTTTTAGAGGAAAGTCCCAATTTTAGGGTTGCTTTGAGAAATCCAAATCCATATCCAAAAAACTGAATGACAATGGCAGGAAGGACTAAAAAAGCGACGATGATATTATTTGTAGTGCGAAACGCTCCTATCATAGCGGCTAAAAAATACAGACCATAAACAACTAAAAACCAGTGAAACCCTAGGATAGATAAGACACTGCTAAGCATTAACCCTAGAGAAAAAACGGCTGGAAACCAATAGGTCAAACGTTTGGATTGTGGGTGCCATTTATTAAGAATTGGGCGTGCTTGCCCAAATTTATTGACTTGTGTATAAAAACTTTCTAAAGTAATTCGGCGTTTGTGAAATACAAATGCTTCGGGGATGAAGTGCAAGCGGTAACCCATTTCTTTGAGTCGAATGGATAAATCAGGGTCTTCTCCAGGGTGTATACGTCCAAACCCTCCTGTGGCTTGAAAGGCTTCTTTTGAAATTCCCATATTAAAACTTCGGGGTTCGTAATTTTCAATGGGAATTTTACCCCCTCGAATCCCAGCCGTAGTCATATACGAAGTCATTGAAAAATTAATTGCTTTTTGGAATTCTGTAAAGCTGTCTTTGGCGGCATCGGGTCCTCCAAAGCCATCGACATAGTGGCTATCTAGTTTAGAAATTACTGCTTCTAAATACTTAGGTGGTAGAATACAATCCGAATCTAAAATAATAAAATAACGGCCTTTGGCACGTTCCATACCATAGTTTCTAGAATGACCAGGTCCGGAGTTTTCTTTGGCGTAATAGCTTATTTTAAGAAGCTCTTGAAAATGATCGACAATCAGTTTTGAGTCTAAAGTAGAGCCGTCTTCAACGATGACAATTTCAAATGTCTTAGGGGATTCTAAGGCACAAAAACTTTCTAGAAGTTCTCTAATTTCTTCAGGTCGGTTAAAAACAGGTATGATAAACGAAAAATCACTTGCAATCATAGACACAAAGTTACATAAAGAGATTGAATTGAAGTGAGAAGTAAGG
Source organism: Flavobacteriaceae bacterium (assembly GCA_030835325.1). Classification (GTDB taxonomy): domain Bacteria; phylum Bacteroidota; class Bacteroidia; order Flavobacteriales; family Flavobacteriaceae; genus Hel1-33-131. Next base: position 3,686 of record JAURPF010000011.1, read on the forward strand.
TTATAAAAAAAGGCTCACTAAAATATCGGATTCATGCTTTTGTTGTATCTATTTTATTTTACTCATCACCCGTAAAGGCATCCATGACGGCGTCACTGACACCCATATTGCTAAAACCACCATCGTTAAATAAGTTTTGGAGGGTGACGCGTTTGGTTAAATCGCTAAACAGGGAAACGGTATAATTGGCACAATCCAGAGCAGTTGCATTTCCTAATGGCGACATTTTTTCGGCATAGGCAATAAATCCATCAAATCCTTTCACGCCTTTACCAGCAGTGGTTGGGGTTGGTGATTGAGAAATGGTATTAACCCGTACGTTTTTGTCGCGTCCAAAGAAATAGCCAAAACTTCTGGCAATACTTTCTAAATAGGCTTTGTTATCAGCCATATCGTTATAATCTGGAAATACACGTTGTGCTGCCATATAAGTTAGGGCCACAATACTCCCCCATTCGTTCATCGCATCGTTTTTATAAAGCGTTTGCATGACTTTATGAAAAGACATCGCAGAAACATCGGTTCCTTTTTGAGTCCAGTCATATTTTTGATCGGTATAAGCACGTCCCTTTCTTACATTAATGGACATTCCAATAGAGTGCAATACAAAATCAATTTTGCCACCTAAAATCTCCATAGATTGTTTGATTAAATTTTCTAAATCTTCCTCAGAAGTTGCGTCAGCTGCAATTACTTGAGACCCTGTTTTTTCAGCCAATTCATTTATTTGACCCATACGCATGGCGATAGGTGCATTGGACAATACAAAGGTACCGCCTTCTTCATGCACACGCTCAGCTGTAATCCATGCAATTGAATTAGGATCCAAGGCTCCAAAAATAATTCCGCGTTTTCCTTTTAGTAAATTGTAAGACATAATTATGTATTTAAGTGTCGGTTTTTATTTAATTTCTGGGGCAAATATAACATTAATTCAATAACTGATTTGCATGGGCGATTGCCGAATCAGATAATTTTTTTCCTCCGAGCATTTGTGCAAGTTCCTCAACCCGCTCTTGTGCTGTTAGTTTTTTAAGAGACGTGACTGTAGTATTTTGTGTATCTTGTTTAAATACCTTGAAGTGCGACTGCCCTTTGGCAGCAATTTGTGGCAAATGTGTAATTGAAAACACCTGCATA
>JAURPF010000098.1 GCA_030835325.1 Flavobacteriaceae bacterium
AGAGTAACCATTACTACTGCCAAAGCACCCGTAGCTCCACTAATCATTCCGGGACGGCCTCCAAATATAGAAGTAATTAACCCAATCATAAATGCTGCATACAGTCCAACTAAAGGGTCAACACCTGCTACAAATGCAAACGCTACTGCTTCTGGCACTAAGGCCAAAGCAACGGTAAGACCACTTAAAATATCATTTTTAGCATTACTTGAACGCTTTCTAATAAACTCCATCATTTTCTGTCAATTTTGCTGGCAAAAATAAACTTATTGACAATGATAACAACTGTAAAGTGGGTTTAATTGAAGATTATTATAGAAACACAAACATTAACTCACTTTAAATGAGCAATTTGATATTTGCATAAGAGTTCTTAAATACTTTTTGAAGTTTGGTTTCTGGAATCCATTTGACTTTAGTTATTCCTTCTTTTTCTTCTGGAATTAGTTTTCCGTCATATTCAGAGTACATCTCAAACCAATAGGTTACCTTAATGTAATTCCGATCATTTCTTTTAAATATGTGGTAGGTAATTTCTAAAGGCTTGGTAATGCTTAACCCTGTGACACCTGTTTCTTCTTCTACTTCACGAAGTGCAGTAAAATTAATCGTCTCTTTTGGTGCTGCTTTGCCTTTTGGTAAATCCCATTTACCATTTCTAAAAATAAATAATATTTCATTTTTCTGATTATAAACCTTCCCTCCGGCTGCAATCACATTAGGTAATAAGGTAAGGAATTTTTTGAGAAGCATCTCTTTATCGGCTCCAACTAGACGAACAGACTTATATTTATCTTTGTTAAGCTTCGAAAGTACTTTGTTGATATCTACTGATTCAATCAAAAAATTCTTGAAATCTGTTTCAGTCTCTAGCTCCGTTGTGAGAATAATTGGTTTATTCCCAACAAATATTTTATACATTGTTAATTAAAAACAAATTAATAGAAAGTAAAAGTAGTAATTTTTAGTAATTTTGGCATATGATTTTTAATAAAAGTACCGCCAAAAAAACCGCAGAAGTCTTACTTCAGATAAACGCCATAAAATTAAACCCAAAAAACCCCTTTACTTGGGCTTCGGGATGGAAGTCTCCGATCTATTGTGACAACCGTTTGGTGTTGTCGTTTCCAGTCGTTAGAAGCTTCATAAAAGAAAAAATTGCAAAAAACATAGAAATAGAGTTTGGTAAACCAGACGTCATTGCTGGCGTCGCTACGGGTGCTATTGGTATTGGAGCTTTGGTTGCAGAATATCTTGGACTTCCCTTTGTTTATGTGCGTCCAGAAGCAAAAAAGCATGGACGTCAAAATCAAATCGAAGGGTTTATTGAAAAAGGACAAAATGTAGTGGTTGTCGAAGATTTGATCAGTACAGGAAAAAGTAGCTTGGTGGCTGTAGATGCACTAAAAGCTGCTGAAGTCAATGTAAAAGGAATGGTTGCAATTTTTACCTATGGGTTTGATGTTTCAAAAGAGAATTTCAAGTCTAACAATGTCAATCTTTTTACACTTAGTAATTACGAAAGCTTACTAGAACAAGCATTAGACACCAACTTTATCAACCAAAACGAATTGGATATTTTATCAAAATGGAATTCAAACCCGTCTGAGTGGACTGGTAAATAAATCTAGATATGAGATTAGAATCAACAAAAGTGAGTCTTGACAAATCAGCGCAAGAAGTATTTAATTTTTTAACGAATGTTGAAAATTTTGAACAATTGATGCCCGATAATATCAGTAAGTTCAAACTCATAGACGCCGACACTTTTTTGTTTGCATTGAGTGGAATGCCCGAAATAGTTTTAAAGAAAAAATCTTTAGAATCTCCACATACAATTGTACTAGGAGCAGCAGGTGGGAAATTAGACTTTTCATTAACCGCTAAAATTGAATCTGTTTCCGAAACTAAAAGTGATGTTCAATTGACGTTTGAAGGCGATTTTAATGCGATGATGGCTATGATGATCAAAGCCCCAATCTCTAAATTTATTGAAACTTTAGCACTTAATCTTCCCAATAAAATTTAGTACAACAATTTCACTTCTTTTAAGTCAAATTCCTTTGTCGCATCTTCCATTTGCACACGCAATTTACCAGCGTCTGTCACCCCTCTTATAATTCCTGTAAATAAGGTCTGATTAGGCAATTCAAACGTTGAAGGTTTATCTTTTCGGAATAGATACGATTCATATTCGGCGTTTACAAAGTCCTCCCCCTTTTCGGTAAACAACTTAAAATAGATTTGAAGATTCTTGATGAGTTTATGAAGGAGTTCATCCTTATTAATGGGCATTCCTAATATAGATTTCATAGAGCTTACCTTTGGTAATCCTTTAAATAAATCTTGGTTGACATTAAGTCCAATTCCAATTACAGAGAAATCAATTTGATTTGATTTGATTTGATTTTCAATTAAAATACCCGAAATTTTATGTCGGTCTGACAAAATGTCGTTAGGCCATTTGATCGCTAATTTTCGGATTGAATAGTGTTCTAGTGTTTTCACAATAGACAAAGAAACAAGGATATTCAAAAGGAATTGACGTGGTAACTTAACGGTTGGTTTCTTCTTTAAAACACTAAAAGTTAAGTTTTTACCTTTTTCAGAAATCCACTCAGCACCTATTTGTCCTTTCCCTTGGGTTTGAAATTCGGTGGTTACCACACAAAAATCTTCTAATGCAGTATCCGTTAACAATTGTTTTAAATAATTGTTCGTAGAATCAATGGCATTAAGTTTGATTATTTGCATAGCTTTATTTGTAGCTCTAAATTATAATTTAATTAAGACAATATAACACGTTTAGAGCCAAAAAAGTAATAAATTTGCACAGTAAAATTAATTCATGACAAAAAAAACACCTAGCGCAGACGAACTCATCACTTTCACAATTAATGGAATTGAAGACGTCAAAGGTCAAAATATTACTATTTTAGACTTAAGAGCTATCGAAAATACCGTTTGTGATTATTTCATCATTTGTGATGGAACGTCTAATACACAAGTAAATGCTATTGTTAGTTCGATACAAAAAAAAGTGAGTAAAAATACAAAAGATAAACCTTGGCATATTGAAGGGAGTGAAAACGGCGAATGGGTACTGATGGATTACATCAATGTAGTGGTTCATGTGTTTCAAAAACACATTCGTGAATACTACGATATCGAAAACCTTTGGGGTGATGCTAAAATTACCGAAATAGAAACTAGTTACTAAAAAAACGACACATGTCTAACGATAAAAAACCAAAAAACACAAAGTTTAACGCCTATTGGATTTATGGAATTGCAATTGCTCTTTTCCTAGTCTTCAATATTTTTTCAGGGGGTTTAGGAGGCTCTTTAGAGGGTTCTACTACTCCATCTGAATTTTTTAAATTTCTGAGAAATGGAGATGTGAAAAAAGTTGAAATCGTTAACAAACGAAAGGCTTTGGTATATCTTACTACAACAGCATCTAACAAAGAAATTCACAAAAAAAACAAAAAGGAATCCTTTTTTCCTTTGGCTGCCTCAAGTCCAAATTATCAATTTGAATTTGGAGACGTCCAATTGTTTCAAAAACAATTAGAAGACACTATTCAGGAAAAAGAACTTGAAACCGTCTTAGACTTTAAAACAGAAACCAATCCTTGGGGAGATCTTTTATCCTCTCTACTTCCATTTATTTTAATCATTGGAATTTGGATTTTTATCATGCGACGTATGTCAGGTGGTGGGGGTCCTGGTGGTGGGGGTCAAATTTTCAATATTGGAAAATCAAAAGCAAAATTATTTGATCAGAATCTAGAAACCAAAACAACTTTTGAGGATGTAGCAGGACTAGAAGGTGCAAAAGAAGAAGTTCAAGAAATTGTAGATTTTCTAAAACACCCTGAAAAATATACCGCTTTGGGAGGTAAAATTCCAAAAGGTGCCTTGTTGGTAGGCCCTCCTGGAACAGGAAAAACTTTATTAGCAAAAGCAGTGGCAGGTGAAGCAAAAGCACCCTTTTTCTCGTTGTCGGGATCTGATTTTGTTGAAATGTTTGTTGGAGTTGGGGCCTCAAGAGTCAGAGATTTATTCAAACAAGCGAAAGACAAATCACCATCAATTATTTTTATTGATGAGATTGATGCAATAGGTCGTGCGCGTGGAAAGAATAATTTTTCTGGTTCTAATGATGAAAGAGAAAATACACTAAACCAGTTATTAACCGAAATGGATGGATTTGGAACCAATACAAACGTGATTGTTTTGGCAGCGACCAACCGTGCAGATGTACTTGATAAAGCCTTAATGCGAGCAGGGCGTTTTGACCGTCAAATTTATGTTGATTTACCAGACATCAGAGAACGAAAAGAAATTTTTGAGGTCCACTTAAAGCCCTTAAAAAAATCAAAAGATTTAGAGACCGACTTTTTATCAAAACAAACTCCTGGTTTTTCTGGAGCAGATATTGCGAATGTCTGTAATGAAGCGGCACTTATTGCGGCACGAAACAACAAAAAAGCAGTAGAAAAACAAGATTTCCTTGATGCAGTCGATCGAATTATAGGAGGTCTCGAAAAGAAAAATAAGATAATAACACCAAGTGAAAAAAGAGCAGTTGCATTTCATGAAGCGGGACATGCCACAGTAAGCTGGATGCTAGAACATGCTTCTCCCTTGGTAAAAGTAACCATTGTTCCAAGAGGACGGTCTTTAGGAGCCGCTTGGTACCTTCCTGAAGAACGACTGATTGTACGACCAGAACAGATGCTAGATGAAATGTGTGCTGCCTTGGGAGGTCGTGCCGCTGAAAAAGTAATTTTTAATAAAATATCTACAGGTGCTTTGAGTGATTTAGAAAAAGTGACCAAACAAGCAAGAGCGATGGTTACTGTTTATGGTCTGAGTGATAAAGTTGGTAACCTGACATATTATGATTCATCAGGAGGAAATGAATATGGGTTTTCTAAACCCTACAGCGAACGCACTGCTGAACTGATTGACAAAGAAATCTCAAACATCATTGAAACACAATATGAACGTGCTGTAAAACTCTTAGAAGACAATAAAGATAAGTTAACAGAGTTGGCTGAAGTACTTCTGAAAAAAGAGGTAATCTTTAAAGACAACCTAGAAGCCATCTTTGGAAAACGTCCTTTTGTAGTAGAAGAAGCCGTAAAATCTTCTCCTAAAAAAGAAGAGGAAGAAGAATAAGTTCAAAATAACTTTTTATTAGACCTATATTTTTTATCTTTGGAATAATATAAGCTCAAAACTTATATTTAAGATGAAAAATGAGCGTATTTCGTAAAATATTTGGTTCAAATACGGATGCTTCTAAAAGCAAAACTGATGAAAAAGATCAGAGTGAGTTATTAGATACAAGCAACTTACCTATAGATGAAGCCTTTACCATCAACTTTAATAAAAATGGTGGTAAATTTTTGTATTGCGAAACTAACGATGAAGTTCAAGGTTTTCTTGAAAATATTATTGAAGAAAATAATTGGGATAAAAAAAAGGCACTCATCCTCAATAAACAATTAAAAGAAAAATTCAAATATTTTAAGCTAGGAACCGCTCAAAAAGCAAAAGATGCAGATTTTCTATTTACTAGCTGTGAGTTTCTAATTGCAAATGACGGATCCTTGCTCATATCTTCCAATCAAATTGCTGAAAAAAAATTAGTTGAATTGCCTGAAAATTTCATTGTATTTGCAACAACAAGTCAGTTTGTAAACACCATTAGTGAAGGGCTTCAAGGAATTAAAGCACAGAATAAAACTAAAATACCTTCAAATATTACCACCATTAAACATTTTAAAGCCAACCATCCCAATGATTTTTTAAGTTATGGAAGTAGCACAAAAAACCTATATTTGCTGCTATTAGAAGATTTATAATATAACATTGAAAGAACTTACCACAAGAGCTTTATCAGGCTTGTTATTTGCGACTATTTTAATTGGTTCACTCCAATTAAAATACGCTTGTATTGCTCTATTTTTTATTTTTGGATTGACTTGCTTATCAGAATTCAATAAATTAATTCACCAAAAAAATACAGCCTCTTACTTCATTTTTATAGTGTTGTTTTTGACGACCGCGTTCTGGAATAATCTCTTTAAATCTGAAGAGATCCTCTCTGAAATTTCACAAATATTACTCGTTATTTCGTTATTGGTAAACCTATTATTGATTCGGGATTTATTTTCTTATAAGAGCCTCCCAACCTTGCTTACAAATCATTTTATAAATACCACTTTCTATGTGAGTAGTGGGTTTGTATTTTTATTATTGATAGCTCTAAATTCTAAAAACTACAGTGCAGATATCATTATGTATATTTTCATTTTGATTTGGATCAACGACAGTTTTGCATACATCGTTGGTAAAAATATTGGGAAACAAAAACTTTTTGAAAGCATTTCTCCTAAAAAAACAGTCGAAGGATTTTTAGCAGGCGTATTTTTTGCGGCAATCGGAAGTTATGTCATTGCCAATTTTACAGATTCATTAAGCTTTACTCATTGGTTAATTATCAGTGTTATTGTGAGTATTTTCGGAACTCTGGGTGACTTGGTAGAATCCAAATACAAACGTCAAGCAGGAGTTAAAGACAGTGGTAAAATAATGCCTGGGCATGGAGGTCTGTTAGATCGCTTGGATAGTGCTATATTTGCAGCACCATTTATCTATTTATTTTTAAGAATATTAAATTATGTTTCATAAAGAAGGTCAAAAAATAATTTTTATTACACTTGTTTTTGTAGTGGCTACTTCGCTATTAATTGACAATTTACAAATACCTTGGCTTGCGAAACTCATTCAGCTCAGCTTATTGGTAATTCTTGTACTTGTGCTGCAATTTTTTAGAAACCCTAAACGTCATACCCATCAAAATGACCTTCATGTAATCGCTCCAGTCGATGGAAAGGTTGTGGTAATCGAAGAAGTTGAAGAAACAGAATATTTCAAAGAAAAGCGGCTTCAAGTCAGTATTTTCATGTCACCTATCAATGTGCATGTAACACGCTACCCCATAAGTGGATCTGTACTTTTTAGTAAATACCATCCAGGAAAATATTTGGTTGCATGGCATCCAAAGGCAAGCACTGATAATGAACGTACTACGATTGTTGTTGAGAATAATTCCTATGGAAAAGTGCTCTACAGACAGATTGCAGGAGCGTTGGCACGACGTATTGTAAATTATGCAAAAGAAGGTCAAACAGTTGTTCAAGGCACCGATGCAGGTTTTATAAAATTTGGTTCTAGAGTTGATTTATTTTTACCTTTGGATACCAAACTAAAAGTCAAACTAAATCAAAAAGTTAAAGGCGGAGAATGCATCATCGCAAGTGCATAGTATGAACTCAGATGTTTTAGACATAGAATTTAGAGAAGCTGTCAAGAGTATCAATAATCATGACCAGCCGTTCCCTGCTGATATCCTCTTAAAACTCTATGCCTATTACAAAAAAGCTACTAACGATTACAGCCGACCAAGCAGTAGTAAAGCGATCATAAATGCTTTTAAAACAAACGCACTGTTTCAGGTTGAAGACATTACTCAAGACGAAGCAAAAAAACGCTACATCGACTTGGCTAATACGTACCTAATTTACCGAAAATAAGATTATTTTAAATTTTTCAAACTTGCTTTAAGAGTGTCAATTTTTGCGACGGCATCCGCTTCTTTTTTCTTTTCACTTGCCACAACTTGTTCTGGAGCTCCCAAAACAAAACGCTCATTAGACAATTTCTTTTGAACCGATTTCAAAAAGCCTTCTGTGTACTTCAGCTCTTCTTCTAATTTTAATAGTTCGGCTGCAACATCAATGCTGTCATTTGCTGGAATAAAATATTCATTAGATTTTACCCTGAAGGACAATGCATTTTCAACTGTTTCAGTAGTATAGGTCAGGTTTGAAATATTTCCTAATTTAGTAATGATCACATCAAAATCTTTGGTTTGAGATTCCTTGTTCAATACCAACAGTTCAATCGGATTTTTAAATGCAATATTTTTTTCTTTTCGAATTGTACGAATTCCCGATACTACATCTGATGCAAATTCAAAATCATCTAACAGGGCTTGATTATAGGGCTTCTGTTCTGGCCAAGAAGCAATAATTAGAGCCTTCTCTGGCGTTCTTTTTTCCAAAAATTGCCAGATTTCTTCAGTAAGAAATGG
>JAURPF010000099.1 GCA_030835325.1 Flavobacteriaceae bacterium
GGGTGGAAAACTATTACTTTTTGAATCGTTTACCGGGGGAATGATGGCACCCGAAAGCGACACAAACCTTTGGAATTATAAATTTACTTGGAATCCTCGTAATGTGGTATTGGCCGGACAAGGTGGAGCTGCTAAGTTCCTTCAAGAAAATAAATTTAAATACATCCCTTACCACCGCATATTTAGACGTACAGAGTTTTTAGAAGTTGATGGCTATGGTCGATTTGAAGCGTATGCGAACAGAGATTCACTTAAATATCAAAAGGTCTATGGATTGGAAAACGTCCGAACGCTGTACCGAGGAACAATTCGACGGGTTGGGTTCAGCAGAGCATGGCAAATTTTTGTATTGCTTGGAATGACCGACGATAGCTATACAATTACAGACAGTGAAAACATGAGCTATCGCAGTTTTATAAATTCGTTTTTACCCTACAGTCCAACAGATTCAGTGGAATTAAAATTAAGATACCAATTAAAGATTGATCAAGATGATATCGTATGGGAGAAACTGGAAGAACTCGATATATTTAGCGATGATAAAAAGGTGGAATTGAAAAATGCCACGCCCGCACAAATCCTTCAAAAAATATTGTTAGACAGTTGGACTTTAAGTCCAGAGGATAAAGACATGATTGTGATGTATCATAAGTTTGGGTATGAATTGAATGGCAAAAAACATCAAATTGATGCCACAATGGTGTGTATCGGTGAAGATCAAACCTATACTGCAATGTCAAAAACGGTAGGATTACCTGTAGCAATTGCGACTTTGGCTATACTAAACAACAAAATACAAAGCTATGGCGTTCAAATTCCAACTAAAAAAGAATTATACTCACCTGTATTAAATGAATTAATAGATTTTGGTATCATATTTAACGAAAAAGAAACTAAATACTTAGGATATAATGCCTTAAATGAATAATTTAGTTATAAATTAAAATAATTTGAATACTTTTGCTTTGTAAATTAGAATATTGTGTTAAAAATGAATAAAACTTTGGAAATTGACGGTATTGACAAGACAATTCTTAGGGCTCTTATGAAAGATGCAAGAACCCCAGTACTAGAAATTGCTCGTACTGTCGGAATTTCTGGGGCTGCTATTCATCAACGGCTTCGGAAATTAGAAAGCTCTGGACTTATTGCGGGTTCTAAGTTTGTCATAAATCCAAAGATTTTGGGATATACAACCATGGCATTTGTAGGCGTGTATTTGGATAAAGCAAAAAATAATTCAGATGCTGTCAAACAGCTCAAAAGAATTCCCGAAGTCTTGGAATGTCACTACACCACTGGAAACTGGAGTGTCTTAATCAAAATACTTTGTAAAGACAACGAACACTTGATGTCTGTTTTAAATAAACAGATTCAACCAATTTCAGGAGTTTCAAGAACTGAAACATTTATTTCTTTGGATCAACAAATTGATCGCCAAATTAAAATCTAATTAATCTCTCCCAAAAATTTGAAGTCCCCAATACACTAAGGTGGCTAAGGATCCGAGTGCAGCTACCAAATACGTTCGAGCCGCCCACTTGAGTGCATCTTCGGCGCCTTTAAATTCTTCTTGAGATACCATATGCTTGTTTTTTAACCATGCTAATGCACGGTTACTCGCATCGTACTCTACAGGCAAAGTGATAAAACTAAAGGAAGTAGCAACCGCCATCAATACAAATCCCAAAACAACCACCCAATAACCCAAGCCAACACCAGCTCCAACTCCTAAAATTAAGCCACTAATAATTAACCACATGGATAATTTTGAAGAAATATTCACCGCTGGCACAAGAGTTGAGCGTAACTGCAACCAACTGTAAGCTTGAGCATGTTGCACCGCATGTCCACATTCGTGGGCAGCAACTGCAGCAGCAGCGGCATTTCGCTGGTTGTAAACCGCTTCACTTAGGTTTACTGTTTTATTTTTTGGATTGTAATGGTCTGTAAGACGACCCGCTGTTGATACGACTTTTACATCTCTGATACCATGATCTGATAGCATTTTTTCAGCAATTTCAGCTCCACTCATTCCATTTCGCAAATGAATTTTTGAGTAGGTTGCAAATTTACGTTTTAAGGTTGAGCTCACAAGCCAGCTCACTAAAGCGATGGCTCCTAGAATAAGATAATATGTTCCCATAAGAATTGTTTTAAGATTTATTTTTATATGTTATCAAAAATAACACCAATTTTTAAAACTGAAAAAATGACAGTACATTTTAACGTTTTCTGTATTTTAAGATAAATACTAATAATGTAAGCGACGACACCATAGTAATTGTATTTGCCAAGATCATGGACAAACTTTCTTTTAAAATTCCATAGACCAACCAAAATACAATTCCCACAAAAAACAAAGAAAAGGTAGGCAATGAAAACCCTGACACATCTTTTGTTTTCCAAGTTTTATATACTTGGGGTAAAAACGCATAGGTTGTTAAGCAAGCCGCAATAAGTCCTAAGACTTCGGTAGAATCTATATTATCCAACAATGTTTACAATTTTACCTGGTACAACAATCACTTTTTTTGGAACACGTCCGTCCAGTTGTGCAACCGTTTTCTCATCTCCCATCACAGCTGCTTCGATTTCTTCTTTACTTAAATCCAATGATAATTCAATCGTAAATCGCATTTTACCATTGAAAGATATTGGATAGGCTTTGGTACTTTCGATCAAGTAACTGGCATCAAATTCTGGAAACTCAGCTGTTGTAATTGAATCTTTATTACCTAGCTGTTCCCATAATTCTTCTGCAATATGGGGTGCGTACGGGGAAATCAATACCAATAGTGGTTCCAAAATTGTTTTAGAAACACAAGCTTGAGCAGTCAATTCATTCACAGCAATCATAAAGGTGGATACAGAGGTGTTAAACGAAAAATTTTCGATGTCTTCTGTAACTTTTTTGATGGTTTTATGAAGCGTTTTTAATTGGTCTTTTGAAGGCACATCATCTGTAACCTTAAGCCCGTCTTGTCCAATATATAACTTCCATAGTTTTTTAAGAAAATTATGAACCCCTGTAATTCCCGAGGTATTCCACGGTTTGTATTGTTCTAAAGGCCCTAAGAACATTTCGTATAAACGCAATGAATCGGCACCATACTGTTCGCAAATTGCGTCTGGGTTTACGACGTTGTATTTGGATTTGGACATTTTTTCGACCTCTCGTTTCACTTTAAATAGACCCTCGTTGTCGTTAATAAATTCTGCATTTTTAAACTCTTCTCTCCAAGATTTAAAGGCTTCAACATCCAACTCATCAGAAGCATTTACAAAAGAAACATCCGCATGAATCCACTGAATAGACTCCGTGGTAATTGTATCCGCAGACATAAAAGTTTGGGTTCCTTCAACTCGACCTAGAAACGCACTCGTTCCCAAAATCATTCCTTGATTGATCAGTTTTTTTGCAAACTCATCTACAGGGACAAGCCCTAAATCAAATAAGAATTTTTGCCAAAAACGTGCATAGAGCAAATGCCCTGTGGCATGCTCGCTTCCACCAATATACAAATCCAC
>JAURPF010000100.1 GCA_030835325.1 Flavobacteriaceae bacterium
AATGATTATTAACTCATTTACAATTGTTTTTTCATTTTCTAAAAGTGATGAAGCAATCGTCGTAAATTCTGCTTTCAATTCTGCATCCTTAGTTTGCGCAGCCAAGGCTTCTGCCCAGTAAAGGCTAAGGTAAAAATGACTTCCTCTGTTGTCAAGTTCATTCACAAGTCTAGATGGAGACTTTTTATTATCTAAAAATTTCTCGGTAGCAAGGTCCAAGGCTTCTCCAAGAACTGCTGCTTTCGGGTTCGCGCTGACTTGACTTAAATGTTCTAAAGAAACAGCTAAGGCTAAGAATTCTCCCAAAGAATCCCAACGTAAGTGGTTTTCACGTTTGAATTGTTCTACATGTTTTGGAGCAGATCCACCGGCACCTGTTTCAAATAAACCACCTCCATTCATTAAAGGAACTATCGATAACATTTTGGCACTGGTTCCAACCTCAAGGATTGGAAATAAGTCGGTCAAATAATCTCTCAAAACATTTCCAGAAACTGAAATCGTATCCAGTCCTTGTTTCAATCTCGAAAGTGTATGATAAGTTGCTTCAATAGGAGACAGAATTCTAATATCCAGTCCGTTCGTATCGTGATCTTTTAGGTAAGTATTTACTTTTTTGATTAACTCAGCATCATGAGCACGTTGAGCGTCTAACCAAAATATAGCCGGCAACTGTGAAGCTTTTGCTCGAGTAACGGCCAACTTTACCCAGTCCTGCACAGGCGCATCCTTAACCTGACACATACGCCAGATATCCCCCGTTTCTACGAGATGCGAAATTAACACCCTCCCGTCTGCATCAATGACCTCGACACGTCCATTAGATTGAATTTCAAAAGTTTTGTCATGTGATCCATATTCTTCTGCTTTTTGAGCCATAAGTCCAACATTAGGAACCGTTCCCATTGTAGTGGGATCAAAGGCTCCATTTTCTTTACAGAAATCGATTGTTGCAGTATAAATTCCTGCGTAACTACTATCTGGAATAACAGCCTTTGTGTCCTGTGCGTTGCCTTTTGAATTCCACATTTGTCCTGAGTTTCGAATCATAGCTGGCATTGAAGCATCGATGATTACATCGCTGGGAACATGTAAATTGGTAATTCCTTTATCAGAATTGACCATCGCTAAATCGGGGCCATTATTGATCGCATTTAAAAAATCAGCTTCAATTTCCTTGCGTTTGTCGGGAGTTAATCCTGCTACTTTTTCTAAAATATTTCCATACCCATTATTGGCATTTACTCCAATTTTATCAAAAGTTAGTTGATGTTTTTCAAATACATCCGCAAAAAATAGACGTACTGCGTGTCCAAAAATAATTGGGTCACTGACCTTCATCATAGTTGCTTTCATGTGAAGGGAAAACAAAACATCTTTGTCTTTAGCATCGTTGATTTCAGCAATTAAAAACTGTTTTAACGCTTTTACACTCATCACTGTTGCATCAATAATTTCGCCGTCTAAAAGCGCAATGTTTGATTTCAAGGTGGTGGTTTTATTGTTATGATCTGTGTGAACAATGCTTACGTTTGTAGCATTGGCTACTGTGATTGATTTTTCGTTATGAGCAAAATCACCAGAAGTCATTGTAGCAACATGTGTTTTTGATTCTGCCGACCATGGTCCCATACTGTGTGGGTTTTTCTTTGCGTAATTTTTCACAGCTTTTGGTGCGCGACGGTCTGAATTTCCTTCTCTTAAAACTGGGTTCACCGCACTTCCTTTGATTTTGTCGTAACGTGATTTAATCAATTTTTCATCCTCATTTTGAGGAGTATCTGGATAGTTTGGAATCGCAAACCCTTTGGATTGTAATTCGCTAATAGCGGCTTTTAACTGAGGGATCGACGCGCTAATATTTGGGAGTTTTATGATGTTAGCTTCAGGTTTGGTTACGAGTTTTCCAAGTTCGGCTAGGCCATCTTCAACCTGTTGATCTTCGGATAAAAATTCTGTAAAGGTTGAAAGGATTCGAGCTGCTAACGAAATGTCCTTTGTTTCGATTTCAATGCCGGAGCTTTCGACAAATGATTTAACAATGGGTAAAAACGACCGCGTTGCAAGTGCAGGTGCTTCGTCAGTGATAGTATAAATGATGCTAGCCATAATGGGCAATAAAGTTAAGTTTATCTTCTAAAAAAAAATACGTCTTGCCTTACAAAAAATAAAGCGTGCAAATATATGAAATTGCTATGATTATATAGAGCAATTTAACTCTAAAAATCATCGATAAATTTGATATTAATGGTTTTGAAATTTACAAGTCATTTTTTAGTAAAAATCAGACAAAAAAAAGCTCTAAATAAATAGAGCTTTTTTGAGTGTTTGAATTGAAAGTTTGACTAACGTATTCTTTCTTTAATTCTAGCTTTTTTACCAGTAAGTTCTCTAAAGTAAAAGATACGTGCTCTTCTTACTTTACCACGTTTGTTGACTTCAATTTTCTGTAAGGCTGGTAAATTTACAGGGAAAATACGTTCAACACCAATTGTGCCAGACATTTTTCTGATTGTAAAAGTTTCAGAGCTTCCTGAGCCTCTTCTTTGAAGAACTACGCCTCGGAAGAACTGTGTACGTACTTTTTCGCCTTCTCTAATTTCGTAATAAACAGTGATGGTATCACCAGCTGCAAATTCTGGAAAGTCTTTTTTTGTTACAAATTCGTCTTGTACAAATTTAATTAAGGATTCCATGTTTATGGTTTTTTATAGATTCATTCGAAACAACATTCACGATGATCGCCAGAGGTTAACTCGAAATTGGCTGCAAATATAAGTAAAAAGTGAAACTTAAAAACTTTATCACAGGAATTTTTAAAAAATTATAGTGTTTTAGTCTTTTAATAAATCAGGTCGGCGCTTCTTTGTTCGTTCAAGGGCTTGTTCTTCACGCCATTTTTCTATTTTTGGAAAATCGCCACTCACTAAGAGATCTGGAACTTTCCATCCTTTGTAGTCTCTTGGTTTTGTGTAAATAGGAGGTGCTAATAATCCATCTTGAAAAGAATCGGTAAGTGCTGAAGTTTCGTTTCCTAAAACCCCCGGAATGAGGCGTATAATTGAATCGCAAAGTACGGCGGCTCCCAATTCGCCGCCAGAAAGTACATAATCTCCAATAGAAATTTCTTTGGTTATAAATTGATCCCGTACACGTTGATCAACGCCTTTGTAGTGTCCGCAAAGTATTATTAAATTCCCTTTCATAGACAGTTGGTTGGCAATACCTTGATTGAGTGTTTCTCCATCGGGTGTCATATAAATGAGCTCGTCATAATCTCGCTCTGATTTTAACTTAGAAATACATTTATCAATTGGTTCTATCATCATAACCATACCAGCACCTCCTCCAAATTGAGTGTCGTCAATGGATTTATATTTGTTGGAAGTATAGTCTCTTAAATTATGAAAATGAATACTTACCAGACCCGCATCAATGGCACGTTTTAAAATGGAGGCTTCAAAAGGACTTTTCAATAATTCGGGTAAAACTGTGATGATGTCTATTCGCATCTGCTAAATTTAAAGCGCAAAGATAATGAATTGAAAATTCTAATAGTAAGTGAACCGTCTAACTTTAGCAATGTATTTCGCCAAGCGTATGACTTGATGACTGTACCCAAACTCATTATCATACCATATATATAAGATGATATTTTTTTTATTTGGACTTACAATAGTTGCTTTACTGTCATAAATTGCGGGGGCGGTACTTCCTACAATATCGCTAGAAACAAGTTCGTCGTTGAATTCATATTTGATTTGTTCCACCAATACTCCTGACAGTGCAGCAGTTTTAATAAGTGTATTGATTTTTTTTAGGGTTGTTGTCTTTTTTATTTCAAGATTTAGAATGGCTAAACTTCCATTTGGAACTGGTACTCGAATGGCGTTGGAAGTGAGTTTATTTTCTAGAGAAGGAAGGGCTTTGCTTACTGCTTTTCCGGCTCCAGTTTCAGTAATGACCATGTTGAGTGCCGCAGCGCGTCCTCTTCTGTATTTGGAATGCATATTGTCAACCAAATTTTGATCATTTGTATAAGCATGAATTGTTTCGATATGACCATGACCTACTCCCAAGGAGTCTTCAATAACTTTTAAAATTGGAGTAATAGCATTGGTTGTACAAGAGGCTGCAGAAAAAATATCGACACTTTCTGGAGTGTGTTCTAAATGGTTTACACCATATACAATATTTGGAATGCCTTTTCCAGGTGCGGTTAATAATACTTTTTTTGCCCCTTTAGCTGATAAATGCTTTTGTAGAGCTTCTTGGTCTCTAAAGGCTCCAGTGTTTTCAATAATTAAAGCATCGTTTATGTTATAGGATGTGTAATCAATGTCTTCTGGTTTCGCAGCAGAAATAATGTAAACGGTCATGCCATTAATAATTAAGGCTTGCAATTTTGTATCTACACGAACTATTCCATGAAAATCACCATGTATTGAATCACTTCTTAACAATGCGGCTCTTTTTTCGAGTAGAGTGGGAGTTATTTTATCTCGGGTTACAATTGCCCGAAGCCGTAATTGACTTCCGTTTCCAGAATTACCCATCAGTTCACGTGCTACCAAGCGTCCAATACGTCCAAACCCATAGAGTACCACATCTTTGGGTTTGAGTTTTGGTTGTTGTTTTGCCGCTTTTAATTTTTTAGAAAGAAAGGAAGAGATGCTGTGGTTTGAGGCCTCTTCGTTAAATTCAAAAGTTAATTTACC
>JAURPF010000101.1 GCA_030835325.1 Flavobacteriaceae bacterium
AAGGATCCCAATAGGGATCGTTATGTTCAAAGTAAAGGTCATTGTGTGGAAGCGCTTTTTGTAACCTTAGCTGACAGGGGATTTTTTCCAGAATCTGATCTTGAAACATTATGCCAATATCAATCACATTACATTGGGCACCCAACCAAAAAAATCAATGGCATTGAGCAAAATACGGGGGCACTAGGACATGGACTACCTATTTGTGTCGGAGAAGCTATTGCCGCTAAATTAGATAATAAAAAGCATCGGGTTTTTACACTTCTCGGTGATGGAGAATTAGCAGAAGGGTCAAATTGGGAGGCATTTCTGGCAGCAGCGCATTACCAGCTTGATAACTTGTATGTCATTCTAGATTATAACAAACAACAGATAACTGGAAGCAATCATGAGGTAATGAATACTGCTCCTTTGCGCCAAAAATTGGAATCTTTTGGATGGGCAACCAAAGAAATAAATGGACACGATTTGAATGAAATAGAAACTGCACTTAATTGTGGTTATCTTGAAAAAAATAAGCCAAGTTTTATCATTGCGCATACCATAAAAGGAAAAGGTGTAAGTTTTATGGAAGGTCAACTGAAGTGGCATCATGGAGTGCCTAATGATGAACAATATGCATTGGCTATAAAAGAATTAAACGATGCTCAGGCGCTAATAAAATAAACAATGGAGATGGATAAAATTGACATAATGGGCGCAAAAATGGGTAATGCGAATCAGGAAATTTTCTCGGAGACCTTACAAACATTAGCAAAAGCCGATAAAAATATTTTAGTCGTTACTAGTGATTCACGTGGATCTGGAAAATTAATACCCTTTGCAAACAATTTTCCTAAGCAAATTATTGAAGTGGGGATTGCCGAACAAAATTTGGTTGGCGTAGCTTCAGGACTAGCATCAGCAGGAAAGAAGACCTTTGCTGTTTCTCCAGCATGTTTTTTAAGTGCGCGAGCATTAGAGCAAATTAAGAATGATGTATGCTATTCGGACAATCCAGTAGTTTTGGTTGGCATTAGCGCTGGTGTAAGCTATGGTGCACTTGGAACAACCCATCACAGCCTTCACGATTTTGCAGCACTAAGAGCCATAAACAACATTACAATTGTTGCACCAGCAGACAATTATGAAACGGCACAGGCGGTGATCTTAGCAAGCCAAACTCAAACGCCTATTTATTTGCGTTTAGGAAAAAAACCTATGCCTTACTTAAACGAGAACAATAAAAAATTTGCTTTTGGAAAAGGTAGAGTTGTACAGTCTGGTGATGATGTTACCATCATCGCTTGTGGCGAAACGGTTCATCCTGCCCTATTAGCAGCCAAGAAATTAGAAGCACTTAAAAATATTCAAGCTACAGTTGTAAGTATGCACACCATCAAACCGCTTGATGAAAGATTAATCAAAGAACTAGCCGCTAACGGAAAGCCTATTTTAACCGTTGAAGAACACATGATTCACGGTGGTTTGGGCGAAGCTTGTGCTGCTTGTTTATTACAAAACGGATTTTCAAATCCATTTAAGATTTTAGGCATTCCTGACGAATATACTGTTACAGGCTCACAAGTTGACATTTTTAATCATTATCAACTCTCTGAAGTTGGTATTTATCAAAATTGTTTGGATTTAATCAATAAATAAAAATTCAAGTATCTATGATTCATCTACATAAAGTTCTGCCGCTAAAAAAAATATTAATCGGTCTAGTTCTTTTATCATTTTTGGGCTGTGGAACCAGCACCAATAAAGCAGAAGAAAAAATAGCAGTTGTTGTATCGACACTCAACAATCCTTGGTTTGTTGTTTTGGCAGAAGCTGCTGCTGAAAGAGCACGAGCTTTAGGCTATCAAGCTACAATTTTTGATTCGCAAAACAACACCTCTAAAGAATCTGAACATTTTGAAAATTTAATTGCTGCTGGTTTTAGTGCAATTGTGTTTAACCCTACAGACTCCGAAGGTTCTATTTCTAATGTAAAAAGGGCAAAAAATGCGGGAATACCCACCTTTTGTATGGATAGAGAAGTAAACACATTAGACGCAGCTACGTCACAGATAATATCAGATAGTTTTACAGGATGCGTCGAACTCGGTGAATACTTTGTGCGGCAACTTAACAAAAAAGGGACTTATGTTGAATTGCTAGGGTTGGTTGGCGACAACAACACTTGGAATCGTTCTAAGGGCTTTCACAGTGTTGTAGATCATTTCCCCAAATTAAAAATGGTTGCGCAACAAAGTGCCGATTTTGACCGAAGCAAAGCCCTAGAAGTCATGGAGTCAATATTACAATCTAATCCCGATATCGATGCCGTTTTTTGTGGCAATGATGCTATGGCAATGGGAGCCTATCAAGCCTTATTGGCTGCGGACAAAGCAAACAAAGTTATGGTTTTTGGATTCGACGGGGCTGAAGATGTTTTGAACTCAATTCAGGATAAAAAAATTAAAGCCACTGTGTTACAATCTCCAAAAAAAATAGCACAAACTGCTGTTGAACTTGCTGATCTTTACATGAATGGTAAAAGAGACTTTAATCCGAAAACCCCCTTGGCAGTAACACTTATTACACAAGATAACATTGAGCGATTGACTATTAACACCACAAAACAACCATGAAAAAGTTAGGTAAAAAACTTATCGTTGCTTTCGTTGTTGGTATTTTATGTTACAATGCATGTTACATAGAACCATTGGATGCATACACCTCAAAGAAAACGAAATCAGATTTGGGTGTTCCCTCTTTGGTCGAAGACTTTGTTTCAAATAAAATTGAGCACATTGCTGCTATCAATATTATCGAATTTTTGAGTAAAACCTCATCAAACTTGGTTGCATATTCCCAAGAGCATGGTAAGAAACTTGGAATCAGCTCAAAATATAATTTTATTGTTCAAGGGCAAGGAAAAGTGATGGCCATTGAAACAGAAAATATTGTTCTCAAAGTAAATAATGCGACAAATCAAACCATCAAAATAGCTGCTGATTTTATTTTTGGAAATGCCATAAGAGACGGAAGTGGAATCGCTTCAGTCGGAGATTATCAAAATACTATGGATTTTAATAACATTTCTGTTTTATTGAATAATTATGTCCGTGAGCATGTTGTTCCTCCTTTTCAATCTAAAGTTGCCTTAGGCGACCTTATTGAATTTAAAGGTGCTATTCAAATTGATACCGAAAACCCAAATGAACAAGAATTAAGAGTAATTCCACTTCTATTGAAAATTAAGTCATAACTCTTGAAGCAACAACCAAAAATACTATTACAAACCAAGAATATCTCCAAAACATTTGGCCGTGTGGTGGCGCTAAACGATATCAACCTTGATGTTCATCAAGGAAAAGTAAATGTTCTGGTCGGAGAGAATGGTGCTGGGAAATCTACTTTAATGAAAATTTTATCCGGTGTTTACTCAAATTTTGAAGGAAACCTGTTGTATCGTGGCAAAGAAGTCAAATTTAAAAATCCCAAAGATGCAATGCAATCCGGTGTTGCAATTATACACCAGGAGCTAAATTTAATTCCTTATTTAAATATCTCAGAAAATATATTTTTAGGCAGAGAACTTCTTGATAGGTTTGGGTTTTTGAACACCAAACTCATGGATGAAAAAACGAGTGCATTACTCAAACGATTAGACTGTAACCTGGACCCTAAAACGTTGGTGTCATCCCTAAGAGTTGGCGAACAACAGCTCGTAGAAATTGCCAAAGCCTTACTAGAAAAAGCTAAACTTGTTATTATGGATGAACCCACTTCTGCTATTTCTGAAGCGGAAGTTTCATCCCTTTTTAAAATAATTAAATCCCTTAAAGAAGACAAGGTTACTATCTTATATATCTCGCACAAACTAGATGAGCTTTTCGAAATAGCCGACAGATTCTTGGCGCTAAGAGATGGTCATTTGGTAGGCTCTTTGGAACATGTCCATGAGGTCAATAAAGATGAATTGATAAAATTAATGGTTGGAAGGGATGTAAAAGAACACCCCAAAACCCTTGTCAAGAAAGGAAAAGAGGTGTTGAGAATTGAAAATTTTTCACTTGCTAAAACAAACAATCGTTCCACTAATTATTTTATAAAAAACATTCATTTTAGCCTAAAACAAGGTGAAGTGCTTGGTTTGTTTGGGTTGATGGGTGCTAGAAGAACTGAACTTTTAGAAAGTATTTTTGGTCTTCATCCAAAACGGGTAAGTGGATCTGTTTTTATAGAGAATAAAAAAGTGACCATTAAATCCGTGATGGATGCTATTGATTATGGGCTCGCTTTGGTTCCTGAAGATCGTAAAGAAAACGGCTTGGTTTTACAAATGGGAATTGATAAAAACACAAGCATGGCTCGTATAGATTCGGTTGTAAAATATGGCTTATTGAATACTACTCTTGAAGGGCAACTGTCAAGAAATTATATTGATAAGCTCCAAATAAAAACACCTTCTGAAAAAGTTTTAACAAAAAATCTTAGTGGAGGTAATCAACAAAAAGTAGTGTTAGCAAAATGGCTGGCAACCTCCCCAAAAATATTGTTTCTTGATGAACCAACACGAGGGATTGACGTAAAAGCCAAAAATGAAATTTACAACCTTATACAAACTTTAGCTCGGCAAGGTTTAGGGGTAGTCGTGGTATCTTCAGAACTTCCAGAAATCATGAGTATTTCGGATAGAATTTTGGTATTGGGTCAGGGACGAATAACAGGCGAGTTTTCCAAAGAAAATGCCCATGAAGAGGATATTTTAAAAGCAGCAATTCAATAATAAGTAAACTGTTCATATTAAATAAATCATTAAATGACTAGTGTAAAAAGTATATTAATTAAGTTTCAATCGATTATAGCACTTATGCTATTATGCGTTGTACTTACAATTATGTCTGATAAGTTTTTAACTGTTGAAAATAGCTGGAACATTATGCGGCAAATTTCAATAAATGTGTGCATTTCCGTTGGCATGACAATGGTCATTCTAACTCGTGGTATTGATCTTTCTGTAGGTTCTGTTTTAGCCTTTAGCGGTGCTGTAACTGCTGGTTTGCTCAAGTATGGTTTGTCATGGCCCATGGCTAATGTCCATATTGGTTTTACGGTTTTAGGTGCCTTACTTATTGGACTATTTGTGGGAGGGGCATTAGGTGCCTTTAATGGGTGGATGATTACACGTTTTCGAGTCCCGGCTTTTGTAGCTACTTTGGCCATGCTCACTATTGCCCGTGGTGGCACCATGCTGTGGACTGGAGGCTTTCCAATCACTGGCTTAGGAAAGTCTTTTGGGTTTATAGGAACAGGTTGGTTCTTAGGCATTCCCATGCCAGTATGGATTACGGCTATCATTGTTGCAGCAGCAGTTCTTGTTACAAAAAAAACAGTTTTTGGAAGACATATTTATGCCGTGGGTGGCAACGAAAGTGCCGCTAGACTTTCGGGTATAAATATTGAAAAAATTAAAATATGGGTATATTTAATAGCTGGAGCACTCGCTGCTGTTGGAGGCATTATTTTGACCTCTCGCTTAGATTCTGCACAACCTAACGCTGGCCTTAGCTACGAGTTAGACTCAATTGCAGCAGTAGTTATTGGTGGTACCTCGTTGTCTGGTGGAAGAGGGTCTATATTGGGAACCGTTCAAGGTGCGCTAATTATTGGGGTGCTCAATAGTGGGTTGGTTCTACTAAACGTATCGCCATTTTGGCAACAAATTGTAAAAGGAACCGTCATCTTACTTGCTGTTATTTTAGATAGAATTAATCACCCTAATGAAAATTAACGGGCTATGACATCTAAAAAAAAATCGTATTTTCTAGCTATAGACCAAGGGACTAGCGGTACCAAAGCCATCATATTTGATGCACATGGATCAATCAAAATTAAACGTACATCACCCTTAAAATCTCACTACCCAAAAGCCAACTATGTCGAGCAAATCCCTGAGGAAATTTACCATTCCGTGTTAACGGCTGTTAAAGATTGTTTGGCTGCTTTTGAGCAAAAATTTCCAAATCAAAATAATAATATTATCGCTTGTGGTATTTCAAATCAACGGGAAACTTTTGTTCTTTGGGACAAGCATGGAAATCCACTTCATAATGCGGTAGTATGGCAATGCAAAAGATCGAATAGTATTTGTGAAACATTAATTGATAGAAAGCTTGAATCTGTTATTCATGCCAAAACTGGTCTAACTATTGACCCTTATTTCTCTGCAACAAAAGTGATTTGGCTGTATGAAAATAATAAAACAGTAAAACGGGCAATCGATGCTGGGGAGGCTTTTTTTGGAACTGTAGATACCTGGCTGCTCTATAAGCTAACAGAGGGAAAAAGCTATAAAACAGACCACACAAATGCATCAAGAACATTATTTTATAACATTTACGAATTAAACTGGGATAAAGCATTACTGGAACAATATGGGTTGAAAAACCTAAATCTACCAGAAGTCACCTACTCCTCAGATGATTTTGGTGTTGCCAGCTTTGACGGTGCTGCAAAGCAAGCTATTCCGATAACAGGAATAATTGGAGATTCTCAAGCGGCATTTTTTGGTGAAGAATGTTTTGGCATTGGAACTGCCAAAGCAACTTTAGGGACTGGATGTTCTATTTTGTGGAATACAGATAAATTATCTACAGATCTCAATAATAACATGCTAACAACCATAGGATGGAGTTTGAAAGGTCAACTAAGTTATGCCCTAGAAGGCATCATTGTCAGCTGTGGTGCTACAATTGAGTGGTTAAAAAATCAACTTTCTCTATTTGATTCCTATGATGAAATAGAACCTATGGTCGTTTCTTTAAAATCAAATGAAGGTGTTTATTTGATTCCTGCCTTTAGTGGAATGGGTGCCCCGTATTGGCAAAAAAACTGGAAAGCTTCCATACATGGATTAACATTTAGTACCAGCAAAGAACATTTGCTTAGAGCTGGATTAGAATCTATTGCTTACCAAATTAAAGACGGTATTCAATCTTTAGAAACTAAAACCAACACTTCACTAAAAGGCTTAAAAGTCAACGGAGGAATTGCTGCCAATAGCTTTTTAATGCAAATTATTGCTGACTTACTAAACAGACCAATTACCATGGTGGGGATTACAGATATTTCGGCTTGGGGAGCTGCAATGATTGCTGGTTTAGGTGTTCATTATTGGAAAGACATGAATGACCTGCCTCAATTATCCAAAGAAGTATCCAAAACCTATTATCCTAACACATCAAACTCCTCTATACATTACACCTATGCCACTTGGTCAAAAATTATAGAAAACAAAAAAGAGGAAACATTTTAACCTTTACTTCTTCTTAGTTATTTAATGTACGATTAGCTTTTGCGAACGAATAACTAAATTATTTTTTGGATCTATAATCTGAAGAATTATCAGTCCTTTGGTGTTTACTTTTACCTCATGTAAGGAATTGGCTTTAATGTGTCCCATTAGAATCTGTTTTCCTACAATGTCGTTTATTTTGTATCGAGTGTTAATATTAAGGCCTTGAGTATCGATATAGAAAGTTCCTTTATTCGGAACAGGATAAACATTCATTTTTTCAAGATCAAGAAGTGGATTAGAGAGGAAAGAATAGCCGTTTAGAGTATTTACCTTCCTAGACATACTGTCTCCTTCGGCGTCTGTTACGGTAAATGTAAAAGAGCCTATGCCATAACTTGTCGGCGTATATTGAACGATAGTGCCTTCCAATTGCGCGGTACCATTCACCACATCAGTAAGATTATATGCTACACTATCTGTAAAACCTTGCGAAAGTTTTTGAATGTCAATTTGAATCTGTTCTCCAGCATCAGAAGTAAAATGCGGTAAGCTCATCCATTGTAAATAATAGTCAAGGTTTGTGTAGCCATCTCGATTGTCGTCGGCATTTGAATCTGAAAAATCACCGCTTGTTGAATTGGGATTGGTGCCAATGATGGACTCATACCAGTTTGGCAATCCATCAAGGTCCGAGTCCCAGTCGTTAGGTCTTGAAACAGTGGGGTAGTTTTCATACCCCCCTGAATCTGTTTCATTGTCTGGGAAACCCTTTTTGTTGGTAACACTGCCTCTAACCGTGTAATTGCCCGCCAAAGTTTCTTCAATCATTCTTTGATCATGATCATCAAAAGCTGGCTGGGTACAACCCACATCAGATAATACAAGTTTGTAGGCGTACTTGGCTGATTGGGTCGTGACATGTGAATCAAAAAATGGAGTGTCAACAAAAGTTTCATAGGTCTTTGTTGCCCCATTGGTATATCGATCTCTTCTACCGTATTCCTGATTCGATTCATCAAAAAAACCAGGCATAGTGTTTCCTGCAAAATAGACTTTTTGTGTCCCTAAACCAATGTTTTCATGTTCCGCTGTTAAGGCATATCGTGAAAGTTGCATTCCTGGTCCAGGTTTGTAATAGTTGCCTACAAAATTGACCTCCATAGCACCTCCGTCTGTGGTTCTATTTCCCCAGTTATACACAATGTTGTTGGTAATATCTAATCTTCCCGAAGCATAACCGCTACCGTCTAAGCCTCCTGCCAAACTCCAGTTTCTTCCATAGTTGTGTGCCAAAAGGTTGTGATGAAAGCTTCCTACATCACCGCCAATAGAAGCTGCATAACCATGCTCGGTGCCTGTAGGATAGTTTTGGTGGCCTGCTGCATTTAAAGCTTCAGAAATTAACGTTCTTTGAAGGGTAATGTTATGAGCTCCTCGAGAACTAAAGGCTTCATCTATAGTCCAACTAATGGAACAATGGTCAATAATACTGTAATTTGCTCCAGTTAGTCCCATGCCATCAAAGGTTTTTCCGCCACCTAAACGAACTCTAAGGTGTTGCACCAAATTATCATCTCCGGTAATCCCCAGTGGAGCTGATCGAATCGTGATTCCTTTTCCAGGAGCCGTTTGTCCTGCAATGGTAACATAGGGTGAACTGGAAACCAAACGTGAGTTTAATTGTATTAAGCCAGAAACGTGAAACACGATGGTTCTGGGCCCGATATCATTGGTAACTGCCTCTCGAAAACTTCCTGGTCCGCTGTCATTTAGGTTTGTCACCACGACCACTTTGCCGCCTCTTCCACCTCGAGCATATCGTCCATAGCCTTCTGCTCCTGGAAATGCCAATTGAGCAGGACGGAAACGCCAAACATTTCCTTTCTCTATACTGTTGTCAGATAATATTTGATCAACTCGCCAAAAATAAGTGTCACCTGAATAAAGATCATTTACCTCATAGGAAGTGTTCGATAATGATTGATTGCCTTTAAATGCTACTGAAGAAGTAGTTGCTGTATCTACAGTCGCCTGATCGGTTCCAAAATAAACATTATGGGAAACCGCATTTGGAGCAGCTGTCCAAGCTAAAGTAAAGCTATTTGCATCTAGCTCAACATGTTCATCGTTATGCGCTGGAATAGGATTATTCGCTTGATTATAAATATTTGGGGTATTTAACTCAATACCGTTAAGGATGACATTTTTATAATCATAAGTCCCCGAAGTTTCGGCGGCAAACAAAATCACAACATCATTTCCGGATGTAGCTTGAAATTTTAAGTAAACTGATTTTGCACTAGGTGTGCTTAATGCTCGAACAGTAGGAATCACATCGTTTTCAACGAGTGTTCCATCAACAAAAATATCAATAGGACTATAGGTATAGCTATCACTATCCACAACATTTAAAAATACCAAAATGCTATGTTCTCCTGTTGCTAAGCCGCTCAAGGTTAACTGTATTTGTCCTCCTTGACTAGCCGTACCATTTTTGACGGTTACTCCATCACAAACCAATCTTGCATAATGTGGTGATTGAACCCCTGTTTTATACCAACTTGTCCCCAAACCATCGCCATAAGATCCAGCTTTAGAAACAGTAAACGTTACACCATCCAAGGTTTTGGATGCTGCTGTTCCTGAGCTAATGACCCAAGATGTATAGTCAGGATCGTTGACCTCATTAGCACTCCTTCCAAATTGATCAAAATCTATTTTGACAATAGGGCTTTGAGAAAACCCTAAAAGGCTACCTAAAGACAATAAAAGGGCAAATCCTTTGGGTAGCATTTTGTTAAAAAGAAGGTTATTACATTGGTTTTTTTTCATGGCTATTGCGCATTAAGTTTGGTTACGTAATCGATTGCACGAATGTATTTAAAATTTCGTTTACTTAAAAAGGCTTTATTAATTATTTCAAGACACATAGCCTCCATAGCTGGTCACACAAAACGATATTATTAAAATAAATAAGCCTAGGAGTAAAATAAAGTAGGTTTCCTTTTTGACATTTTTCCATTCTTTCATCAGCAGTCCTACAATGTAGCTAAAGAAAATAAGCATGGACATATGCAAAACCCA
>JAURPF010000102.1 GCA_030835325.1 Flavobacteriaceae bacterium
CATGATTATGCCGGCAACAGTAGGGGATCAATGGTTTATAGGCGTACCTGAAATTAGTGCTATTTTATTATTCCTTGGATTGTTCTTATTCATTGTTTTTTATGCGCTTTCAAAAGCTCCATTATTAGCAAAAGGAAATCCATTTATCAAGGAAAGCGAACACTTTCATTATTAATTAAAATTTAAAAAGACAACATATAACGATGACTGGCTTATTAACAATATTAATTTTATTAGGGATCACAATTGCAATTTGGCAAATGGTCAAAATCTTTGATTTAGCACAAGTAAATAAAGATCAATCTCAAGTTGCCAACGATGGTGACAACAAAGTTCAAGGATACCTTATGTTAGCCTTTTTAGGCTTTATTTATGGGATCACAATTGTGTCATTTGCACTTTGGGGAGATTTACCTCTAACCTCTAATTCAGCGTCTGAACACGGCCCCGAAATTGATCGTTTAATGATTATTTCTATGGTGGTAATTTTTATTGTTCAAACAATCACACAATTTCTATTACACTACTTCGCCTTTAAATACAAAGGAGAAAAAGGACGTAAAGCATTATTTTATGCAGATAATGATAAGCTAGAATTTATTTGGACGATCATTCCTGTGATTGTTTTGGCAGGACTTATCATGTATGGGTTATTTACTTGGACAGACATCATGACTATTAACGAAGATGAAGATCCAATAGTTGTAGAACTGTATGCACAACAGTTTAACTGGAAAGCACGTTATGCTGGTGAAGACAATGTTTTAGGAAAAGCCAACGTGCGACTCATCAATCTTGATAATGCCAATATTTTAGGCTTAGACGAATCAGATCCAAACGCTCAAGATGACATTATTACCACTGAATTACACCTCCCTGTAGGTGTTCCAGTATTATTTAAAATGCGATCACAAGACGTCTTACACTCTGCATACATGCCTCACTTTAGAGCCCAAATGAATTGTGTACCAGGAATGATTACTCAATTTGCATTCACACCAACAGTCACTACTGAAGAAATGCGATTGAATCCAGACATTTATGAAAAAGTAAGAAACATTAATAAAATCAGAGTTAATAAAAGTAAAGAATTACAAGCCAAAGGCGAAGAGCCATTAGACAGCTATGAATTCGATTACTTATTGCTTTGTAATAAAATATGTGGAAAGTCGCATTATAACATGCAAATGAAAATTATTGTAGAATCTGAAGAAGACTACAAAGCATGGTTGCAAGAACAAAAATTATTTAAGGACTCTTTAGTTCAAAATTAAAAAAATTAAAGTTAAAACAACATAAGATTATGTCAGCACAGGTAGATACTCACGCACACCAAGACGATCATGGACATCATCCCAAAGAAACTTTCATAACGAAATACATTTTTTGTCAGGATCACAAAATGATTGCCAAGCAGTATTTAATTACTGGGATTATTATGGGAGTGATCGGGATTTTAATGTCCTTGTTAATGCGTATGCAAATTGCATGGCCAACAGAACCAAATGTAATTTTTGAGGCCCTTCTAGGAAAGTGGGCACCAGGCGGTGTAATGGATGCTGATATCTATTTAGCCTTAGTAACCATTCACGGAACCATTATGGTATTCTTTGTACTGACGGCTGGTTTGAGTGGAACTTTTAGTAATTTATTAATTCCATTGCAGATTGGGGCACGAGATATGGCATCAGGATTCCTTAATATGGTTTCCTATTGGTTATTCTTTTTGTCAAGTGTAATCATGATTATTTCCTTATTTGTTGAAGCAGGACCAGCAGCAGCAGGTTGGACAATTTATCCTCCATTGAGTGCCTTGCCATTAGCGCAAGGAGGATCTGGAGCTGGAATGACTTTGTGGTTGGTATCCATGGCCATTTTTATTGCCTCCTCATTATTAGGATCGCTAAACTATATTGTAACAGTTCTAAACCTCAGAACAAAAGGAATGTCAATGACAAGACTTCCCCTAACAATATGGGCTTTTTTTATCACTGCTGTGATTGGAGTTGTATCTTTCCCCGTATTACTATCGGCTGCCTTATTACTCATTATGGACCGTAGTTTTGGAACGTCTTTCTTTTTATCAGATATTTTTATTCAAGGCGAAGTATTACATTATCAAGGGGGATCTCCAGTATTATTCGAGCACTTATTCTGGTTCTTAGGACACCCAGAAGTATACATCGTATTACTTCCAGCCCTAGGAATTACATCCGAAGTTATTGCAACAAATTCACGAAAACCTATCTTTGGATACCGTGCGATGGTTGCGTCTATTTTGGCAATTGCATTCTTGTCTACAATCGTATGGGGACACCATATGTTTATCTCAGGAATGAATCCATTTTTAGGATCCGTATTTACATTCACCACTTTACTTATTGCCATCCCATCTGCTGTAAAAGCATTCAACTATATTACCACCTTATGGAAAGGAAATTTACAATTGAATCCAGCCATGTTGTTTTCAATTGGCTTGGTGTCTACTTTTATTACAGGAGGGTTAACAGGAATTATACTTGGCGACAGTGCTTTGGATATTAATGTTCATGACACCTATTTTGTTGTGGCACACTTCCACTTAGTAATGGGAATATCAGCATTGTACGGACTGTTTGCGGGAGTATATCATTGGTTTCCAAAAATGTTTGGACGAATGCTTAATAAAAACTTAGGGTACATTCACTTCTGGGTAACGGCTATCTGTGCTTATGGCGTATTTTTCCCAATGCACTTTATTGGAATGGCAGGATTACCAAGACGTTATTACACAAACAGTAACTTCCCGTTATTTGATGACACTTCAAATGTTCAGATATTAATTACCGTGTTTGCACTCGTTGGAGGTTTATTCCAACTCGTATTCTTATGGAACTTTATACACAGTATGTTCTATGGCAAAAAAACAGAACAAAACCCTTGGAGGTCCAATACATTAGAATGGACAACACCGGTAGAACATATGCATGGAAACTGGCCAGGAGAAATCCCTCACGTACACCGTTGGGCTTATGATTATAGCAAGCCAGGTCATGATGAAGACTTTGTGCAACAACACATCCCTTTAAAAGAAGGTGAAGAAGAACTGCAACACTAGACATTAAGCAATTAAATACTATATTTAAAAGCCTTTCTTAAAACAAGAAAGGCTTTTTCTTTATATTTGTGTATATGAATGAAAATCTGGATCCAACCGACGACCATTTCTCAGCTGAAGAACACGATATTGAAAAGGTATTAAGACCCCTTTCATTTGATGATTTTGCAGGCCAAGACCAAGTTCTTGAAAATTTACAAATTTTTGTAGAAGCGGCAGTCAAACGCGACGAAGCCTTGGACCACACCTTGTTTCATGGCCCTCCAGGACTTGGAAAAACTACCTTAGCCCATATCCTTGCCAATGAACTTGGAGTAGGAATCAAAGTCACCTCAGGTCCTGTATTGGACAAACCAGGAGACCTTGCAGGCTTACTTACCAATTTGGAAGAAAGGGATGTGTTATTTATTGACGAAATTCACCGTCTGAGCCCAATTGTAGAAGAGTATCTATACTCCGCTATGGAGGATTATAAAATCGATATTATGATTGAATCTGGACCCAATGCACGCACGGTTCAAATCAACTTAAACCCCTTTACTTTAATAGGAGCAACAACAAGGTCTGGGCTATTAACCGCTCCAATGCGTGCTCGATTTGGAATTAGCAGTCGCTTACAATATTATTCAACCGAACTGTTGTCAACAATCATTCAAAGAAGTGCAGAGATCTTAAAAGTTGCCATCAGTATGGAGGCTGCTATAGAAATTGCAGGTCGAAGTCGAGGGACGCCCCGTATAGCCAATGCTCTGTTACGTCGCGTTAGAGATTTTGCACAAATTAAGGGCAACGGGAAAATAGATGTTGTCATCGCTAAATTTGGGTTGAAAGCCCTGAATGTTGATGCCCATGGATTGGATGAAATGGACAATAAAATTTTGACCACCATTATTGATAAATTCAAAGGAGGCCCTGTTGGGGTCACCACCATTGCAACCGCCGTGAGTGAAAGCCCAGAAACGATTGAAGAAGTTTACGAACCTTTTTTGATTCAACAAGGATTTATTATGCGAACCCCAAGAGGTCGTGAAGTGACCCAACTTGCATACAAACATTTAGGACGCATTAAAGGCGATATTCAAGGAGGATTGTTTTAGAACCAATGTTTAAATAAATTCAGGCTGAGCGCAGTAGATTCTCTAAAAAGTTAGTGTCGTAAATTTTTACGTATATATTCCTAATTGCTTTGACGAATCTTATTATACAGATATATCAATGAATTTAAAAAACCACTATACAAGCTTAATAAAAACTGAGGCCAAACGCCTGGGGTTTTTATCTTGTGGTGTGAGTAAGGCCGGTTTTTTAGAAGAAGAAGCACCTCGTTTGGAGTCTTGGCTTAATACTAATAGCCATGGCAAAATGCAATACATGGAAAATCATTTTGACAAACGCTTGGATCCTACATTGTTAGTAGAAGACTCCAAAAGTGTCGTGTCATTAATCTATAATTATTTCACTGAAGATACACAACACGATCCAGAAGCCCCAAAAATAAGTAAGTATGCCTACGGAAGAGATTATCATTTTGTAATTAAAGATAAACTCAAACAACTTCTTGAATTTATTAAGGCAGAAATAGGGGAGGTGCATGGACGTGCATTTGTGGACTCCGCTCCAATTTTAGAAAAAGCATGGGCCAAAAAATCAGGACTGGGATGGATCGGAAAACACAGCAATCTACTGACACAGCAAGTCGGATCATTCTATTTTATAGCGGAACTTATTATTGATTTAGAATTGGATTACGATTTCCCTGTAACAGACCATTGTGGCAGTTGTACAGCTTGTATAGATGCCTGCCCAACTGAAGCAATTACTTCAGAATATGGCGTTGATGGGAGTAAGTGCATCTCCTATTTTACCATCGAACTCAAAGAACAAATTCCCTCTGAAATGAAAGGACAATTTGACAACTGGATGTTTGGCTGTGATGTATGTCAAGATGTATGTCCATGGAATCGATTTTCAAAAGCACATAACGAACCCTTGTTCAACCCAAAACCTGAATTGTTGTCCATGACCAAAAAGGATTGGGAAGAGATTACACAGGAAACGTTCAGTAAAGTATTTCAACATTCAGCTGTAAAACGCACAAAATTTTCAGGACTAAAAAGAAATATTGAATTTTTAAGTGACTAATTGCGACGAATTTATTAATACTGTTTGAATTTAGTTTTTTAAAAGAATAGTCATAAAATTTCTTTATTAAACTGAAGTGTCTAACTTTGCGGATCAACCCAACGTATATGTCAAAATTGAGTAAACACGATTTAGAAGCACTCGCTTATCATCAAAAGCCATCTCCAGGAAAAATACAAGTGGTTCCCACCAAAAAATATGCAACCCAAAGAGACTTGGCATTGGCCTATTCTCCAGGAGTCGCAGCACCTTGTTTGGCGATAGAAAAAAATCCATCTGACGCCTATAAATATACTGCGAAAGGAAATTTAGTCGCTGTAATTACAAACGGAACCGCCGTTTTGGGGTTAGGGAATATTGGTCCCGAAGCTTCCAAACCAGTGATGGAAGGAAAAGGTTTGCTCTTTAAAATATTTGCCGATATTGATGTGTTTGACATCGAAGTAAATACTGAAAATGTAGAAGAATTTATTCAAACAGTTAAAAATATAGCTCCCACTTTTGGAGGAATTAATTTAGAAGACATCAAAGCGCCAGAAGCCTTTGAAATTGAAAAACGTTTGAAAGAAGAACTCGACATTCCTGTGATGCATGACGATCAGCATGGAACTGCGATTATCTCAGCCGCTGCCTTATTGAATGCCTTAGAAATTGCTGAAAAAAACATTCAAGATGTAAGGATTGTAGTAAGTGGTGCTGGTGCCGCTGCTATTTCCTGTACTCGTTTGTACCAATCATTTGGTGCGAAACGCGAAAACATTGTAATGCTAGACAGTAAAGGAGTCATTAGAAAAGATCGTGAAAATTTATCATCTCAGAAAGCCGAATTTGCAACCCAACGGACTATTGATACGTTGGAAGAAGCAATGAAAAATGCCGATGTATTTATTGGGCTTTCAACTTCTGATATTGTGAGCCCAGAAATGCTCATCACAATGGCCAAAAATCCAATTGTGTTCGCAATGGCAAACCCAGATCCAGAAATCAAATACCATCTCGCCGTTAAAACACGAGACGATATTATTATGGCAACTGGACGAAGTGACACCCCTAATCAAGTCAATAATGTACTTGGTTTTCCGTTTATATTTAGAGGTGCCTTAGACGTGAGAGCGACTTCTATTAACGAAGAAATGAAAAAAGCAGCAGTTGTTGCACTGGCCGATCTTGCAAAAGAACCCGTTCCAGAACAAGTAAATATTGCTTACGGAGAAACGCGCTTGACCTTTGGTAAAGACTACATTATTCCAAAACCATTTGACCCTCGTTTGATTGCAGCAATTCCACCCGCAGTAGCAAAAGCAGCAATCGAAAGCGGTGTGGCTTTAGCTCCAATAACGAAATGGGAACATTACAAAGACACCCTTTTAGAGCGTATGGGATCCGACAATAAAATAGTAAGACTTTTATTTAACAGAGCCAAACTAAATCCCAAACGTGTTGTTTTTGCAGAAGCCGATCAATTAAACGTTCTTAAAGCAGCACAAATTGTTTTAGAAGAGGGGGTTGCAACTCCTATTTTATTGGGACGCCGAGATGAAATAGAGCGTCTGATGGAAGAATTGGAATTTGATGATGAAGTGCTGATTATCGACCCAAAGTCCGATGAAAGTAGTATTCAAAAAAATAAATACGCTGAAATATATTGGAAACAACAACAGCGAAAAGGCATTACACTTTTAGCAGCTCAAAAATTAATGCGCGAACGTAATTATTTTGCTGCAATGATGGTAAATGAAGGCGATGCGGATGCCCTTATATCTGGTTATTCTAGTAACTATGGATCCGTGCTAAAACCAATGTTGAATTTAATTGGGATGGCCCCCGGGACCACTCGAATTGCGGCCACTAATGTAATGATTACACAAAGAGGCCCTATGTTTTTGAGTGATACAGCAATCAATATAAATCCATCTGCAGACGATTTGATAAAAATTGCACAAATGACATCAAGCGTCGTTAAAATGTTTGGGATAGAACCAGTAATGGCGATGATTTCATACTCTAACTTTGGTTCCTCTAAGGACCAAACTGCAACTAAGGTAAGAGAAGCGGTATCGTATCTGCATCGAAGACACCCAAATTTATTAGTGGATGGTGAATTACAAACAGATTTTGCGTTGAACAGTGAGATGTTAAAAGATAACTTTCCTTTTTCTAGACTTGCAAATAAAAAAGTAAATACACTTATTTTTCCAAATTTAGAATCGGCAAACATTACCTACAAATTGTTGAAAGAACTCAATAAAGCAGAATCAATTGGTCCAATTGTGATGGGATTACGCAAGCCTGTTCACATCATACAATTAGGGGCGAGTGTTGATGAAATAGTCAATATGTCTGCTGTTGCGGTCGTAGATGCACAACAAAAAGGAAAAGCAGCAAAGTAAGACTTTAAATCCCTTTCTTTTTTCGTCTTAAAATATTGTATTATTTTAGTACATTTGAAGTTCAAAGGAAGCGAAGGTATGATTACACATATTGAGGGTAAATTAGTTGAAAAAACTCCTACACACGTCATTATAGACTGTAATGGTATTGGGTATTTTATTAACATCTCACTCCATACATTTTCTCAAATACCAGATCAAGAAGCAATCAAAATCTTTACACACCTTCAGGTAAAAGAAGATTCTCACACGCTTTATGGGTTTAGTAGTGCTTCGGAAAGAGAAATTTTTAGGCTGTTAATATCTGTTAGTGGAATTGGGGCCAATACTGCACGCACCATGCTTTCATCGCTTACACCCAAACAAATAAGAGAAGGAATTGCTGTCGGAGACGTAGCTTTGATACAATCCGTAAAAGGAATTGGTCTTAAAACTGCACAAAGAGTCATCATTGATTTAAAAGATAAAATTCTTAAAATTTACGATATTGACGAAACTTCCTTGATCCAAGACAATACAAACAAAGATGAAGCGTTATCTGCTTTAGAAGTTTTAGGCTTTATGAAAAAACAATCTGAACGTATTGTCGATAAGATCGTAGGATCTTCCCCAGATGCTACCGTAGAATTTATTATTAAGGAAGCGCTTAAAAACCTATAATTCTTTTGAAAACCGCTAACTACAAACCATATTTTAAAAGGCTCTTTTTTACAATCTTATTTTTGTATGGTAGTTCAGCTTTGTTAGCACAAGAGCCTACCACTGTTAGAGATTCTACATCCACTACTTTTTCTTTTGGAAAACTGGACACACCAGATCCAGCGAGTATTGAAAGTAAATATACTTACGACCCACTTACAGACCGCTATTTCTACACCTCAACCGTTGGGGATTTTAACATTAATTACCCTGTTATCTTAACTCCAAAAGAATTTCAAGATTTAATTATCAAAGAAAGTTTGAAGGCCTATTACAAAGAAAAATTAGATGCACTAGACGGAAAGAAAGAAGGCTCTGAAGAAGCTAAGAAAAATTTAATTCCAGATCTATACATCAACTCCAAGTTTTTCGAAACTATATTTGGGAGTAATGTAATTTCTGTTGTTCCACAGGGATCTGTCGAAATGGATCTTGGGGTGATGTACACAAAACAAGAAAACCCAGCATTTTCTCCAAGAAATCAAAGTAATTTTACATTTGATTTCGATCAACGGATTAGTTTAAGTTTAACAGGAAAAGTAGGGACCCGATTAATCGTCAACGCAAATTATGACACTCAGTCCACCTTTGATTTCCAGAATTTATTTAAAATTGAATACACACCGCTTAATAATCCAGAAGAACTACTTGGTGAAAAAGCAGGAAATTTGATTAACAAAGGAAGACAATTAGAAAATCAAGGAAGACAGCTCCTTTCAGATCCCAAAGGAGGAGCACAAAACCTCGCTCAAAAAGAATTAAATAAACTTAATTCTGATAATGAAGATTCAATTTTACAAAACCTCGAACTCGGTAATGTAAGCATGCCTCTCAATAGTTCCCTTATTTCAGGAGCACAAAGTTTATTTGGTGTTAAAACAGAATTACAGTTTGGAAAAACAAGAGTTACAGCCGTGTTTTCTGAGCAACAATCAGAAACACGCTCAGTGACTGCACAAGGCGGAGGTACATTAGAAGACTTTGAGTTTTTTGGTTTAGATTATGACGAAAACAGACACTTTTTTCTAGGCCATTACTTTAGAGATCGATATGATGAAGCACTCAAAAATTATCCGTTTATCAACTCTCAAGTTCAAATTACAAGGGTAGAAGTTTGGATAACCAACCGAACGAACCGTACTGAAAACGTCCGCAATATTGTTGCACTCCAAGATTTAGGAGAATCTTCCAAAATTGGGTTAACAGCAATTCCAGCAGGTTTTGTAAATGTAGCCCCCAATGCCTATCCAGATAATGGAAATAATAAGTTTGATCCTACAAATATTGGCGCTGGCTCTCTGCTTTCTGAAGCCGTCCGAGATATTGCTACTGTACAATCAGGATTTTTAATCCCCGGAGTCAATGAAGGATTTGATTATGGAAAGCTCGAAAATGCTCGAAAATTATCGCAAGGAAATGAGTTTACAGTTGACACCCAATTAGGCTATATTTCTTTAAATCAACGTCTTCAAAATGATGAGGTTTTGGCCGTTGCTTATCAATATACGGTTGGAGATCAAGTGTACCAAGTTGGGGAGTTTGCAAATGACGGACTCGCAGCAACAAATGTTGAGGTGGATCAGAATACAAACATCCAAACGGTAACCAATCAAAGTTTAGTCCTAAAAATGTTAAAGAGTGCCGTCACCAACGTCAATCTTCCTATATGGGATTTGATGATGAAAAACATTTATAATACAGGGGCTTATCAACTAGATCAAGATGATTTTAAATTAAATATCTTCTATAATGAAACCTCAGCACTAAATTTTATCACACCTGTTAGTGGGACTTCTTTTCCAGCACCCACAGGAAACAATGACCCTATAGAAGAAACCCCTCTAATTCGATTATTTAATTTTGATCGATTAAACTTTAACAACGATCCTCAGAACAAAGGAGATGGCTTTTTTGATTTTGTTCCAGGTGTTACTGTCATTCCTCAAAACGGTAAAATTAT
This sequence comes from Flavobacteriaceae bacterium, assembly GCA_030835325.1. Lineage (GTDB taxonomy): Bacteria > Bacteroidota > Bacteroidia > Flavobacteriales > Flavobacteriaceae > Hel1-33-131. The sequence continues at coordinate 10,289 of JAURPF010000102.1, forward strand.
ATTCACTAAAGTAGAGCCTTTTGGAAGTTATTTGTTTGAAACCCTGCGACTCAATGGTTCTGAAATCTATGATGGTGACCAAACAACGTTTAATGCAAATCAAACAAAATACGTTTATAGATCCCTCTATAAGAGCACAAAAACAGCCGCTTTACAAGACAGTGAAAAAAACAAATTTTTGATGCGGGGTCGCTATAAATCTTCTGGAAGTTCGGGCATTCCTATTGGCGCTTTTAATGTCCCAAGAGGATCTGTAAAAGTAACCGCTGGAGGACGTGTCCTTGTAGAAGGTGTTGACTATACCGTGAATTATCAGATTGGAACCGTCCAAATTTTAGATCCCTCATTACAAGCTTCAAATACGCCTATTCAGGTGTCGGTTGAAAACAATGCGGTCTTTGGACAACAAACGAAACGTTTTACAGGAATTAATGTAGAACACCAATTCAACGAAAACTTTGTGTTGGGCGCAACCGTTTTAAACTTAAATGAACGCCCCATAACACAAAAAGCGAATTATGGAAACGAATCAATCAACAATACTATTTTTGGCTTTAATGGAAACTACTCAACAGAAGTTCCGTTCCTTACCCGATTTGCAAACAAATTACCAAATATTGATACCGATGTAGTATCCAACCTCTCCCTACGAGGGGAATTTGCCTATTTAAAACCAGGTGCTCCAAAAGGAACCGATTTTGACAGTGAAGTGACTTCTTATGTTGATGACTTTGAAGGTACACAAAATGGGATTAGCTTATTAAGTCCACAATCTTGGTTTTTATCAAGCCGACCTAAAAATCTTGGGCGTGTATATACAGAAGGTGCTGAAGATGATTCAGGGTATCAGAACGGATTTGATAGAGCACATTTAAACTGGTACACCGTCGATCCTATTTTTTACAGTAACCAACGCCCTGGAAGTATTACAGACGATGATGTTTCTGATCTCTATGCCCGCAGAGTTTTTATTGATGAACTGTTTCCACAAGTTGACATCGTTACAGGACAATACACGGTTATCAATACGTTAGATTTAGTATATAACCCTACAGAAAGAGGTCCCTACAATTACCAGCCCGATGCTGCAGACGGAATTTTAGAAACACCACAAAACAGTTGGGCAGGAATCACAAGACAACTTACCTCAACAGATTTTGAACAATCAAATGTAGAATACATTGAGTTTTGGTTGATGGATCCCTTTTTGGACAACCCCTCTAACCCAGGTGGAAAATTAGTTTTTAACTTAGGGAACATTTCTGAAGATGTCATTAAAGATGGAAAAAAACAATACGAAAATGGACTTCCAGAAGATGGGGACATTAGTTTTTTACCTCCGACCACATGGGGAACTGTAACGCCTCAAAATCAATCGTTAATATATGCATTTTCATCGCAAGGCTCCGAAAGAAACAATCAGGATGTTGGTTTGGATGGCTATGATGATACAGAAGAAAGGAACACTTCCGATGCACGATTCTCTGCCTTTTCGGCACTTGAAGATCCAGCAAATGATAATTACAGATATTACCTCAATACAGAAGGGGATATTTTTGAACGTTACAAAAGATATAATGGATTTGAAGGGAATTCACCAGATACGGTTTCAGACACCGATCGCGGTTCTACAACACTGCCAGATGTAGAAGATATTAATAGAGATAACACTATGAATACCATAGACAGTTATTACGAATATGAAATAGATATCTCTACTTCAGATTTAAATAACCCAAGCAACTCATATATAGTTGATAGAAAATCAGTTTCAAATATCACCTTGCCAAATGGGTCCTCTTCAGGAACAATCAACTGGTATCAGTTTCGAATTCCAGTTTCAGAATTCACAAATGATATTGGAGGAATATCCGATTTTAGATCTATTCGATTTGCACGTATTTATTTAAAAGAGTTCACAGAATCAACAGTACTTCGGTTTGGAACCTTGGATTTAGTACGAAGCGATTGGCGCCGTTATCAGCTATCATTAGATGAAGAGTCAAATGAGGTAACGCTGTCCGACCCCACTGATTTTAGCGTAGGGATTGTAGGGATTCAAGAAAATGATGGAGGTTATGTATCTCCACCAGGAGTTCAACGCGAACAATTAAACAATAATAACAGCATTGTGCGCCAAAACGAACAATCCTTAGTAGTGGATGTTTGTGAGTTGGAACCTAGAGATGCGAGAGGTGTTTTCAAAAACATCAATGTGGACATGCGTCAGTACAAAAAACTGAAAATGTTTATCCATGCCGAAGATGGTGAAACCGACAGCTTTGAAGAAGGGAGTTTAGTGGGGTTCATTAGAATGGGGAATGATTTTACACAAAATTATTACCAAATAGAAATTCCTTTGCGCAAATCTTCAGGAGCTTCTGCAGCCACTCCAAACGAGGTTTGGCCAGAAGAAAATGAAATTGATATTCCTTTAGAATTTCTAGAAAAAATAAAAGCCTTGGGCATTAGCCAAGGAACCTTAGGCAATGAAGTCCCAACATTTTATAATGTGATTGATGGGGTATTACAAGAAAATTCCGTTTTAGATTTTACGCCATTTTCTTTAGGCACAAACTCTGACCCTGTTGAACAACGGATTGCCGTAAAAGGAAATCCAAATTTTGGAGACATTCGAACCTTAATGGTTGGGGTCAAAAACATTAGTAGAAATGCACAATGCGCAGAAGTATGGTTCAATGAGTTGCGTCTTGCAGACATGGATAACGAAGGCGGTTGGGCTGCCATTATGAGTATGGATACCAACATCGCTGATTTTATGAATATCAATGCCACCGCAAAACGAAGTACGACTGGTTTTGGAAGTTTAGAACAAGGACCAAATGAGCGAAGTCGTGAAGACCTAAAACAATACGATGTAGTTACCAACATGAATCTGGGGCAATTGTTACCAAAAAAATGGGGCTTAGAAATTCCTTTTAATTACGGACAAAGTGAAGAGCTTATCACACCCGAGTACGACCAGCAGTACAAAGATTTAAAACTTCAAAGTCGATTGGATGCTGCCACATCTTCGGAAGAACGTGAGCGCATTAAAACGCAATCTGAAGATTATACAAAACGACAAAGTATTAATTTTATAGGGGTTCGAAAACAACGTACTGGTGATGCCAAACCAAGAATGTATGACGTCGAAAATTTAACGATGAACTATTCGTTCAATCAAATTAATCACCGCGATTTTGAAATTGAAAACTCTTTAGATCAAAATGCGAGAGTAGGAGCCAACTATAATTATAGTTTTAACCCCATAAAAATAGAACCCTTCAAGAAAAATGATTCTCTATTTATGAATAAATATTGGAAACTCATAAAAGACTTTAATTTAAACTTACTGCCATCGAGTCTTTCAGTGAGTTCAGATTTTATGCGCCAATTTAACAGTCAAAAATTTAGAGATGCTGACTTAGGCGCTAACAATATTACAGTCGATGAATTGATTAGAAGAAATTACACCTTTGATTTTCAATACACCATCAATTACAACCTAACCGACGGGTTACGACTGAACTTTACGTCTTCTACGAATAATATTGTTAGAAATTATTTTATAGACGATGAATTAAATGGTGACCAAGACCCCGATCTTGGAGTATGGGATCGCTTCTTTGATTTTGGAGATCCAAACAGACACACGCAACAGTTAGGGATCAATTATGAATTGCCTCTAAATAAATTTCCAGCATTAAGTTTTGTGACTTCTAATTACTCTTATACTGGAGATTTTCAATGGAATAAAGGCTCTGACCTATTGGTAGGAGATGACGATATTACGCTAGGAAACTCCATTTCTAATGCGAATCAACACAACCTGAATACATCGTTTGATATGCGTAAACTCTATCGTTATTTGGGGATTAAAAAATCATCTAGAAGCGGTCGTAGTAGAGCTAAAAAACCAGATGATAAAACACCAAGCGGTAGAGGATCTTCCAAATCAAAAAAAATCAACTTCAAAGATTTTGGAATTGGATTATTAACCAGTATCAACCGAATGCAGGTTAATTACTCCGAAGGAAATAGCTCCTTTTTGCCGGGCTATCTTCCATCTCCTGGTTTTCTAGGAACACTACAGCCAACTCCTGGATATACCTTTGGAAGCCAACGTGACATCAGAAGAATTTCTGCTGAAAATGGCTGGATTACCACCTTTAAAGATTTCAATCAGCAGTACACAGAAACCCATACCCAAAATATTGATTTTTCTATTAATATGGAACCAATCTCCGATTTGAAAATAGATTTAAATGGAGGGAAAACCTATGCCACTAACTTTACTGAAACTTTCAATGCCGTTGGTAATACGTATAACTCTTTAATCCAAAATACGTTTGGAAATTTCAATATATCGACGGTATTAATTAAAACAGCTTTTAGTCAAAGTGACGAAAATAAATCAGTTCCATTTGAAGAATTTAAAAGCAACCGTTTGGTAATTGCCAACCGTTTGGCTCAAAACTTTTATGGTGCTAATGGATACAACACCGATGCAGATGGCTATCCTGAAGGCTTTGGAAAAAACAGTCAAGCCGTATTATTACCCGCGTTTTTAGCGGCCTATTCTGGAGGAAAATCAAATAAAATTAGTTTGGACGCTATCAGAGACATTCCACTTCCTAATTGGACGTTGAAATATACCGGGTTTATGAAAAATAAATGGTTTAAAAAGCACTTTAGAAGATTCTCTTTAACTCATGGCTATAATGCATCCTATACCATCAATCAGTTCAGAACAAACCTTGATTATAAGGCTGCGAATCCAAACATAGACTATTTATTGCAAGCGGATCAAAACACCTTAGATCAATCTGGTAATTACAAAGCCGAGACCCTATACAGTAACATTAATTTGGTAGAACAATTTAGTCCTTTGGCAAAGCTCGATTTTGAAATGAAAAACTCAGTCAAGGTCACTGCCGAAATTAAAAAAGACCGCAGTCTGTCTTTAAGTTTCGATAACAATCTTCTTACTGAAATCCATGGGGATGAATATATTTTTGGACTTGGCTATAGAATTAAAGATTTAAAAATCCGATCGAAATTAGCAGGTCCACGTCGAATCATTAAAAGTGATTTGAATATGAAAGCCGATATTTCAATGCGAAACAACAAAACCATCATTCGGTATTTAGATTTAGACAACAATCAAGTGAGTGCAGGTCAAACGATTTGGAGCATGCGTTATGCTGCAGATTATGCGTTTAGTAAAAACTTAACAGCTATCTTTTATTTTGACTATGCGTTCTCAGAATATGCAATATCAACGGCATTTCCTCAAACGACGATTCGTTCAGGATTTACCTTACGTTATAACTTTGGAAATTAATAGAAACCACATTAACATTATAAAATCATGAATGTTCCTACAGATTTAAAATACACAAAAGATCACGAATGGGTAAAAGTTGACGGCGACATAGTAACCGTTGGAATTACCGATTTTGCACAAGGAGAATTAGGAGATATTGTTTACGTAGAAGTTGACACTTTAGACGAAGAATTAGAAGCTGATGCTGTTTTTGGAACTGTGGAAGCTGTCAAAACCGTTTCAGATTTGTTCTTGCCTTTGGCTGGAGAAATCATTGAATTTAATGAATCTTTAGAAGAAGAGCCTGAAAAAGTAAATGACGACCCCTATGGCGAAGGCTGGATGATCAAAATTAAGGTAGCTGACACTTCAGATTTGGAAAACCTTTTGAGTGCAGATGATTATAAAGCTATCATAGGTGCTTAAAAACTACTTGATACATACCATTTCTTTATTGTATACAATCTCAATAGGAGTTTTAAGTTTAGTTCATCTTACAGAAGTGCCAAAACTCAATACCGGTTTTGATGATAAAATAGCACATTTTGTTTTGTATGCAGGACTTTGTTTGTTTTGGTTTATGAGTTTCCATGCTCTAAAAGTAAACTCAAGCTTGCTTTTAGCATCTATGCTGTCAATAGTTTTTGGCGCTGTCCTCGAAATCTTACAAGGAGTTGCCTCTATTCATAGAACAACTGATATCTTTGATCTTCTCGCAAATTGTCTAGGAGTTTTCGCAATGTCCCTTATAATTAAGGTAAAAAAAGAAGTTATCGTTAAAAAATTTTAAACCCTTGTGTATTTATTAATTTTTTAAGTAATTTAACCTCGAAAAAAATAACACTAAAAATGGAATTAAAGAAAAACCCAAAATCAGATGTTAGTAAGAATGCATCTCTCTATTTCGCAGTTGGTTTAGCACTTATGTTGTTTTTATCCTACAGTGCACTAAATCATAAAACTTATGACAAATCAGCAATTGATATCGGCAAATTAGATTTAGATGCAGAACTCGATGAAGAAATTCCTTTAATAGATCAATTAACTCCACCACCTCCGCCACCCCCACCACCGGCTGCACCAGAAGTAATTGAAATTGTTGAGGATGAAGAAGAAATTGAAGAAACAGTTATTGAATCTACAGAAACAGACGAAAGTGAGGCCGTGGAAATTGAAATTACAGATATTGAAGAAGTAGTTGAAGATGAAGATATAATTGAAGAAGTTCC
>JAURPF010000103.1 GCA_030835325.1 Flavobacteriaceae bacterium
GCTTCTTTTTCTTTTTGCTTTGCTTGACCAACTTCTTTGGAGGCAACTTTTTTGCTGGCATCAGTTTGAAACTCCCCTGAAAGTAATTCGTATACTTCAGCAGAAATTTTAGTTGTTGGTCGTTTTTCAATTTCAATGTTTTTTGACTCCAAAAAGTCAATAGCACGATCCATTGAAATGTTCAACTCCCTCAATACTTTACTTAATCTAATGATATCAGCCATAAATTGCCTTCGTTATTTTTTTCTATAAAATTTGGCGCAGATGATGTAATCTGGGTGCCAATATAATTAAAATTTTAATCTTCGAATTCTTCTTTTAAAATTCGCATTACGTCATCAATCGTTTCTTCTTCCAAATCGGTTCGTTTTACCAAGTCTTTGACGTCTTGTTCTAATACACTCTTAGCAGTATCCAAACCAGCTTTGGCAAACTCTTCGATAATCCAAGATTCGATTTCGTCAGAGAATTCAGAAAGTTCTACATCCTCTTCAACTCCTTCTCTGAAAACATCAATTTCGTAGCCCGTAAGACGTCCTGCAAGACGGATATTGTGTCCTCCACGGCCAATGGCCTTACTAACTTCTTCAGGCTTAAGTATAACTTCGGCTCTTTTAGTTTCTTCGTCTAACTTGATCGAAGTAACACGTGCTGGACTTAAAGCTCTTGTTATAAACAATTGTAAATTGTTAGTATAATTGATAACATCGATGTTTTCATTACCCAGCTCACGAACAATCCCATGGATACGCGAACCTTTCATCCCAACACATGCCCCAACTGGGTCAATTCTGTCATCGTAGGAGTCAACAGCAACCTTAGCTTTTTCACCTGGTATTCTAACAACATTTTTAATAGAAATCAATCCGTCGAATACTTCTGGAATTTCTTGCTCAAATAATTTTTCCAAGAATGCTGGCGCTGTTCTGGACAATACGATATTAGGTTTATTGCCTTTCAACTCTACACTTTCAATAATACCACGAACATTCTCTCCTTTTCTAAAGAAATCAGATGGGATTTGCTTGTCTTTTGGTAAAATAAGCTCGTTCCCCTCATCATCCAAGAGAATAACTGCACGGTGACGGATATGGTGCACTTCAGCAGTGTAAATTTCTCCTTCAAGGTCTTTAAATTGCTTGTAAATATTGGTATTGTCATGTTCCTGGATCTTAGAAATTAGATTTTGACGAAGCGCCAAAATAGATCGTCTTCCCAAATCAAATAGCTTCACTTCTTCTGAAACATCTTCACCTACTTCAAAATCTGGTTCAATTTTTTGAGCTTCGGATAAAGAAATTTCTTGGTTTTCGTTTTCAACCTCGCCGTCAGCCACAACAATCCTGTTGCGCCAAATTTCTAAATCACCCTTGTCTGGGTTGATAATAATGTCGAAGTTATCGTCATCACCAAATTTCTTTTTTAAGGCATTCCTAAATACATCCTCAAGAATGGCCATAAGGGTCACACGGTCTATGAGTTTGTCATCCTTAAACTCCGAAAACGAATCGATTAATGCTAAATTTTCCATAATGTGGTTCTTATCTTAAAATACTAATTTTATTTGTGCTTTATCAATGTTTTGATAAGGAATGGTGGCTGTTTTATGAACAGTAACTTTTCCTTTTCCAATGGGCTTTGGCTCTCTAGCCTTCCATTCCAAAACAATTTCATTTGTGTCAGCAGCGGTCAAAACTGCTTCAAACTTTTCATTTTCAATTGTTTTGAGTTTAAGCGTACGACCAATATTTTTTTGATATTGACGCTGATGAACTAAAGGAGTTGTCGCACCTGCAGAGGACACCTCTAATGAAAAGTCTTGTTCCTCACGATCAAGATTATGTTCAATTGCACGACTTATAAATATACAGTCTTCTACTAAAACACCCTTGTCGCCATCAATAACAATGCGGATCTTGTTTCCATCTAGAATTTCGAAATCAATGAGAAACAAATCGGGTCTATTTTCAAGCCCTTCCTCCAATAATTCTTTTACGCTATCTCTAAACATTTGGTATAAAAAGAGGGGACTTCCCGTCCCCTCACAATTTATTTTTTCTTACTACGGTGCAAATATAAGGGATTGCAGACGGTTTTTACAAGTTTTTGTGAAGGTTTATTGTTTTTTTTTAAAAAATAAAAAGCTTTAACAGAAGTTAAAGCTTTTCTTGTTGGCCCACTAGGGCTCGAACCTAGACTCTTCTGGACCAAAACCAGACGTGTTGCCAGTTACACCATGGGCCAATTTCATAATGAGGATGCAAATTTAGAACAAAACTTTGGTTGCACAAATATTTTTTAAAATAATTAATTGATCAATTATTTAGTTTATTTTATAAACTAGTTTATATTTGAAAAATTAAAACCTATTATATTAGGAACCATTCAGAACAATTAAACCTTATTAATGACGCTATTAATAAGGCCAAGGAACAACTTAAACCAACATCAGTGAATTTTATTTTTTGGGGGTTGCTCATTTCGATTATGAGTTTAATTCATTATTCTTTTCCAGAATTTATTCAAAAAAAATTATATTCTTCCATTTTGTTTTGGACTATAATTCCGATTATTGGAATGGTTATTACTATTATCTACAACATAAAAGTTGGTGTGCGTTTGGGATTTGAAACACACATTGGACGTGCCCTAAAACTTGTTTGGGGAGTATTTAATATCGCCTGGCTTGTAATCATAGTTTTGTCTATATTTAAAAAGCAAAATCCAGTAGAAGAAATTTTATTTCTTCTTGGTGTTATTTTACTTATCACTGCGCTTCTTATTCGATTTACCCCACTTATAATTGGTGCAATCGCTGTAGTTGCTTGTAGTGTCTTGATCACCATTTCACCAAGTATAAATGTGCTTTTGATCAATGCTGTGGCAACTTTTGTTGGGCTTTTCATCCCTGGGCTTTCCCTTTACCTA
>JAURPF010000104.1 GCA_030835325.1 Flavobacteriaceae bacterium
TAAAGTTAAAGAAAACTAATTATTTTGGAACCTTAAGTTGGAATGGTGAATCTCCTGAAATCACACAGTTAATAGACATACAAGACCTTGTGAAATTATCCGTAGGAGATACGATTGTCACTAGCGGATACTCCTCTACGTTTCCTCCAGACATCCCTGTTGGAAGTATTGAATCTTATCGCCTTAATGACACAAAAAATCTTTATATTATTGAAGTTAAATTATTCAATAATATGATAAACCTAGAGCATGTTTACATTATAAAAAATACCCATATTAACGAGCTTAAAGCCTTAAAGAGTTCCAATGAACAATAGTGTATTGAAAATTATTTTGAGTTTTATAGGGCTTGTTTTACTTCAGGTTCTGATTTGCAGCAACATAAATTTTATGGGGGAAATCAACCCCTATGTGTATGTTTTTTTTGTATTGCTATACCCCGTCATCAACAACCGATTGTTGTTTATTTTTTCTAGTTTTTTAATCGGATATACAGTCGATATATTTTTAGATTCTGGTGGTGTTCATGCCGCTGCAAGTGTTGCCATTGCTTATATCCGTCCACTTATTCTTAAATTTTCGTTTGGATCGGCCTACGACTATCAATCAATAAAATTTAGCACTTTAGAATTTTCTCGACGTTTAGTTTACTTTTTGTTACTCATCGTCATTCACCACTTAATATTGTTTTCTCTTGTTATTTTTGATGAAACAAAATCAGTTCTAATTCTCCAACAAACTTTGTATTCAAGTGTTTTTACGCTTATATTGTGTTTACTTTTTAGTTCATTATTTAGCAGAAAAGAAACATGAGAAAAATACTTCTTTTTGGATTGGTCATTCTAACAGGGATTTGTTTTATCGGACGTTTGTATTATTTACAAATATACACCGCCAATGAATTCGATATTGATAATGATAATGCCATTCGAAAAGTATTTCATTACCCAAAACGCGGCTATATCTACGATAGAAATGACAGCCTTTTGGTAGCCAATCAACCGAGTTATGATGTGATGGTAATTCCCAGAGAAGTTGAGCCTTTAGATACCCTACTATTTTGTAATTTATTGAAAATTGATAAGGATGAATTTTTAAAATCTTACGAACGGGCTAAAAACTATTCACCAAGACTTCCCTTTCCATTCTTACGTCACCTCTCTAAAGAAGATTATGCTTTTCTTTCTGAAAAATTAAGAAAATTTAAAGGGTTTTATATTCAAAAACGATCGTTAAGAGATTATCAAACTTCCATTGGCGCCAATGTATTAGGTTACATCGCAGAGGTAAATAATAAAGAAATTGCAAAAGATTCTTACTACCGTTTGGGGGATATGATTGGCAAACAAGGGGTCGAAGTCTCATATGAAAAAAAACTAAGAGGAGTCAAAGGCGTAAAATACATCCAAAAAGATATTTACAACAGAGATATTGGAGCCTATAAACAGGGAGCATTTGACACCCTTCCAGTTCCAGGAAAGGATATAAAAATCACCATTGACTCCGAGCTTCAGGCCTATGGAGAATTGCTGATGCAAAACAAAATTGGTGGTATTGTTGCTCTTGAACCAAGCACAGGTGAAATTTTGAGTCTTGTCTCAGCGCCTTCATACAATCCAAACTTATTAGTGGGTCGCCAACGTTCCAAAAACTACACCAAATTATATTTAGACACCATTCACAGACCCTTAATTGACAAGGGACTCACTAGAATGCATGTTCCAGGATCTCCTTTTAAATTATTAGTCGCATTGACTGCCTTACAAGAAAATGTCATCACCCCAAAAACAAATATCATTTGTTCAGAAAGATATGTCTATGGAAAAAATAAACGGGTTATGAAATGTCATTGTGGTGGGGGTTTTAGAAATCTAGATTCTGGAATTAGCTATTCCTGTAATTCCTATTTTTCGATGGCTTTCAGATCAACTATTGAAAAATACAGCAATGCTTCCGAGTCTATGAACATCTGGAGTAGTCATATAAAAAGTTTTGGTTTAGGTAATTTTTTAGGCAATGATTTATCCGTTGGGAAAAAAGGAAACATTCCAGATGGGAACTACTACGACAAATGGTATCCAGAATTTCAATGGGGTGCGACCACCATTATTTCAAACGCTATTGGGCAGGGAGAAATTTTAGTGACACCCATTCAATTGGCAAATATGACAGCTGCGATTGCGAATAAAGGCTATTATTATACTCCCCATATAATAAAGTCTATTGAGGGTGAGAGCATGGATCCTAACTTTACAATCCCAAAACAAACATCCATCGAACCTAAATATTATGACCCCATTATTGAAGGAATGCATAATGTATATAACAAAGGAACCGCCAATTTTCTGAAAGTTCCTGGAATAGAAATTTGTGGTAAAACAGGAACCGCCGAAAATTTCACCAAAATTGATGGCGTAAAACAACAACTTACAGACCACTCTATATTTGTGGCTTTTGCACCAAAAGATGATCCTAAAATTGCAATCGCTATACTGGTTGAAAATGGCTATTACGGATCTCGATGGGCGGGACGCATAGCCAGTTTAATGATTGAAAAATATATAAAAGGAGAGGTCACTTTAAAACGAATGGAAAAACTGGTCATCGAAAAGAGTTTGGAAAATGAATACCTCAAACCCTACAGTGGTAAACCTTTTAAAATAAATGATCAATGAACCTGAACCGTACTACTAGTTTTCAATTAGATTGGCTCACTGTGATTGTTTTTACAGCACTTGTTGTTTTTGGGTATTTCAATATTTTGTCAGCCTCAGTAGCAGGAGAATTTACATCATACTTAGACATTTCTAAGCCCTATGGGAAACAGCTCTTTTTTATCCTTAGCTCGTTTGTATTAATTATCCTGACATTAGCTGTTGATGTGAAGTTTTATGAACGCTTTGCAAGTATTATTTACTTGGGCTCTATCTTATCTTTAGCAGGGTTGTTTATTTTTGGAAAGCAAGTAAATGGAGCAATTTCATGGTATGATTTTGTAGGAATGACCATACAACCGAGTGAATTTGCCAAATTCGCTACAGCCTTGGCACTTGCAAAATATATTAGTGATTTACAAACTAATATTAAAGAACAAAAAGACCAGATAAAAGCAGCTATTTTGGTGGGCTTACCAGCAGGTTTAATTCTATTACAAAATGATGCAGGGAGCACCCTTGTATTTGCAAGTTTGTTTTTTGTGTTTTACCGAGAGGGTATTCCACAAAACTACCTGTTATTTGCTGTGTTTGTAGCCTTTTTAGGAATTGGCACTTTGAAATATTCTGCCCTGTCCATCTGTTTTACTCTGGCTGGAATACTTTTAATTTATCAACTGTTTTTTAAACGTAAAAAGAAAAAAATCGGAGGTGTTTTGATAATATTAATCTTAGGTATTGGACTTAGTTTTGGAGTGCAATGGACCCATAATAATGTATTACAAAAACACCAACAAGATCGTATCGGACTTTGGCTTCGCTTGGAAAAAGACCCAGTGAAATTGGAATCTATGAAGCGCAGTGTCTCTTATAATCTTAATGAATCTGAAAAGGCAATTCGATCTGGTGGTACTTTTGGGAAAGGTTTTAGGGATGGCACGCGGACCAAGGGTAATTTTGTACCAGAACAACACACAGATTATATCTTTAGCACAGTGGGGGAAGAATGGGGGTTCTTTGGAAGCAGCATTGTTATAATCCTGTTTTTATCATTGATTTTAAGAATTCTATATTTAGCAGAACAACAAAAATCACAGTTTAGCAGAGTTTATGGCTACGGCGTGGCAAGTATATTGTTTGCTCACTTTCTAATTAATATTGGAATGGTGATGGGACTCATCCCAACCATTGGGATTCCTTTGCCTTTTTTTAGCTATGGAGGTTCAGGACTATGGGGCTTTACAATCTTGATTTTTATCTTTTTAAAGTTGGACTCCAACCGATTAAATGAGTGGTGATTTACTTCTTAAAAAGCTCTAATTTCTCAGCAAAATAATCACAAAA
>JAURPF010000105.1 GCA_030835325.1 Flavobacteriaceae bacterium
AGATACGGATGGAGATGGCATAATTGACTCAGAAGACAACTGTCCTGAAATTGCCAATCCAAATCAAGAAGATTCCGATGGAGATGGTATTGGTGATGTTTGTGACCAGTCAACGCCTTGCATTAATGGAATGGCGGGTATATATCCTTGTGACAACTATGACCTTGTGAGTTATATGTCATTAGATGATTTGACTCCTAATACGGGTACAGGAGATCTTTCTGGAAATGATTCATGGGGTTGGACCGACCCAACAACTAATAAAGAATATGCACTCGTAGGGCTTAATTCTCATACCGCTTTTGTGGATATAAGCAACGCTGTTGCGCCTGTTCTTTTAGGAATTCTCCCAACAGCAACCGTAAACAGCTCGTGGAGAGATATCAAAGTCTATCAAAACCATGCCTTTATTGTGAGTGAAGCGAACAATCACGGCATGCAAGTTTTTGATTTGACACGCTTAAGATCCGTTGCAAGTCCACCAGAAACCTTTACTGCAGACTTCCACTTTACAGAATTTGGAAGTGCTCATAATATTTTTATCAACGAAACTTCTGGATATGCCTATGTAGTGGGCACAAGTCGTAGCGGTACTTTTTCTGGCGGAGCATTATTTATAAACATCCAAAACCCAACTTCGCCTGTATTCGAAGGAGGATTTGCTGCTGGTGGTTATTCTCACGATGTTCAAGTAATTAACTACACAGGGCCAGACAACGATCATACTGGAAAGGAAATATTAGTAGGTAGTAACGAAAATGAAATTGTAATTGCAGATGTTTCAGACAAAACAAATCCAACAATTATTTCAACCATTACATACCCCAATACTTCCTACACGCATCAAGGATGGTTTACAGAAAATTTGAACTATTTTATCGTAGGTGACGAACTTGATGAAAGAGATTTTGGAAACAACACTCGAACATTAATATTTGACCTGAGAGATTTAGACAATCCTTTTTATGACTTTGAATATTTTGGCCCTACAGCTTCTATCGATCATAACGGCTATACGAATGGAAATGATTATTTTTTGGCGAATTATCGGGCAGGGGTTCGTGTTCTTGACATGTCTCAAATTGGGAGTGGCTCACTAACTGAAATTGGATTTTTTGATACCTACCCCGAAAATGATAATGCTGGGTTTAACGGTGTATGGAATGTCTATCCATTTTTTACAAGCGGAAATATTGTGATTAGTGATATCGAACGCGGCTTGTTTATCATTCGAAAAAGCGAATAATTTGTTATGCATAAATTATTTTTATACCATTTGTTTGGAGTGTTTTTGGTAGCTTTATTTTTTGTAAACTGCTCAGAAGACAATGACAACTCTAATCCTAGAGAGCAAGATATAGAAATCGATTTTATAACAACTTTAGGAGGCTCAAAAAATGAAAGCGCACAAGCTGTTGTTAATACAACAGACGGAGGCTATGCCGTTTTAGGCCATACCCAAAGTATGGACGGAGATGTCCTAAATAAATCAAACGAATCTTACGATTATTGGTTGCTGAAATTTGACGCAAACAATCAATTACAATGGCAAAAAACATATGGTGGTAGTGACGACGATCGAGGGGTTGATTTAATTCAAACTTCAGACAATGGTTTTGCTGTAATTGGAAAAAGCAAAAGCAGTGATCTTGAAGTCTCTGAAAACGCAGGTTTTGATGATTTTTGGGTTTCAAAACTAGACAGTAGTGGCGCCATTATTTGGGAATATTCTTTTGGATTTGCAGGAAGTGACACCCCCTATTCTATCATTCAAACCAATGATAACGGGTACTTATTATCGGGCGTTTTAGACGTCTCTGCTTCAAATGGACAGGGTGACCGAAAATTAATTTTGAGTCGGCATGCTGGTGGCGATTTTTGGGTAATTAAATTAAACGCCAGTGGAGTCAAACAGTGGAGCAACTACTATGGTGGTAGCTTTACAGACACGGCATATGACGCCATTCAAACAGAAGATGATGGCTACATTATTATTGGCTCTTCAGATAGTGATGATGTGGATATCACAAACAACCTTGGAAGCTACGATTTTTGGATCCTTAAAATTTCAGCAACGGGAACCTTGGTTTGGGAAAAATCCTTTGGGGGTAGTGAAATTGATGAAGCCTATGGAATCAGTCAAGCAGCAGACGGAAACTATTTAATTGTAGGAGACACAAGAAGTAATGATTTGGACATCTCTCAAAACAATGGTGCAGCAGATTTATGGATTATAAAAATAACTCCTGAAGGCACCTTGCTCTGGGAAAAAACCTTTGGCGGTAGTAGTTTTGATGTCGGAAGATCCGTTTCAAAAACACAAGATAATGGTTTTTTAATTGCTGGAAGTTCACGGAGTACGGATGGCAGTCTTACTTCAAACAAAGGACAGAATGACGCCTGGATCATAAAAATAAATAGCAGTGGCAACTTAGTATGGCAAAAAACCATTGGGGGTAGTAACGTTGATTTTTTTTATGATGCGGTTGAACTCAAGGACCAAACAATTATTGCTGTTGGAGATTCCAACAGCTCCAATGAAGATATTTTTAATAACAACGGGTTTGCTGACCTATTAATACTCAAATTAAAATGAAACATTTTCATACTTTATTAATACTCAGCTTAGTAATTTTATTTGGATGCAATTCCGATTCTGATGACACTATTTCCTCCGTAAATGTTACAATGGCATTTTCTCACTATTGGGAAGATATGCAAGTAACAAATTCTGATTTTAACACGCTCAATTACACAAATGATAAAGGAAACCTTTTGAGTATTGAACGCTTGCGCTACTTAATTTCAGACATTGAATTCACAAAAACAAATGGCGAAACCATATTGTTAGAAGGCTATAATTTAGTGGATGTTACCAATCAAACAAACCTGTCTTTCACGCCATATCAAAAAATTTTAACAGGCACTTACAGCAATGTTTCTTTTGTATTCGGTTTTGTTAATGAAAAAAATATTGATGGCGCATACAACGACCTTAATGCAGTATCTTGGAATGTTCCCTTAATGCTTGGAGGCGGTTATCATTACATGCAATTAGATGGCAAATTTTTAAACTCCAATAATGAATCACAAGGATATAATTACCATGCCATCCGAGCAGCTGACAATCCAGGACCCAATCCAACGTTTCCACAAGATACATTTTTTAGAGTGAACTTAGGAGCGATTACGATTGCAGCTGATACAGAAATTAGTGTTGCGATGCATATTGAAGAATGGTTTAAAAACCCATACTCATGGGATCTTAATGTATATAATCAAATGCTTATGCCCAATTCTGAGGCTCAAATTTTGATGTATCAAAATGGACAAAATGTATTTTCTATTGATAGAATTAACTAGATATGACGTTTAAAAGATTCTCTTTTCTTGTAACCGTATTTGCTTTAGGTACTGCATCCTGTAACAACGAATCCGCAGAGTCTTATATAAACACCCCTACTCCAAGTCCACTCCAAATACCCAAATTGTTTCAAGACCTCATCCTAGACCCCGTTATTCCCTCAAACAACCCCCAAACAGAGGAAGGCATCTCCTTAGGAAAAAAACTGTTTTTTGACCCTATTTTATCGGCCAATAACACTTTAGCTTGTGCTAGTTGTCACAAAACTCCAAACGCATTTACAGATGACACTCGCTTTAGTGACGGAATTGACGGCTTATTTGGAAACCGAAACTCAATGCCTCTATTCAACCTAGCATGGAATTATGACAACAAGTTTTTTTGGGATGGACGCGATTTTGGGCTTGCAAATCAAGTATTTGAACCCATAACCAACCCAATAGAAATGCACTCCACTTGGGAAGCGGTAACTGATAAACTCCAAAAACATCCAGAATACCCAGAACTTTTTAATGCGGCATTTGGAACGCGGACTATTGACTCCGTATTGGTTTCTAAAGCCATTGCTCAGTTTGAAAGAACCCTTATTTCGGCAAATTCAAAATTTGACAAATTCCTCTTAGGTAACGCTACATTAACACCAGAAGAAGCAAATGGTTTTAATATTTTTATGGACGAATCAAAAGGCGATTGTTTCCATTGTCATGGAAGTGACAACAATCCGCTTTGGACTGATAATAAATTTCACAATAACGGCTTAGATACTACGTTTTCTGATCTCGGATTAGGGAATGTAACTGGGGACCCCGCTGACAACGGAAAATTCAAAACGCCTTCTCTAAGAAACCTTGCCTTCACAGCTCCCTATATGCATGATGGTCGATTTGAGACAATTGAAGACGTTATCAATCATTACAGCGAAGGTTTACAAAACTCTGAAACTATTGATCCCTTAATGAAAAAAGTAGATCAAAGAGGCGTACAGCTCAGCTCTCAAGAAAAAGCCGATTTGAAGGCCTTTCTTTTAAGTTTATCGGATCCTGATTTTATAAAAAATCCAGACTTTTCTAACCTATAGGCAAATCCTATAAACCGATCTATTAATATAATGTTAGGATGTATGGAAATCCCCTCTGTATGTTGTATATTTGTGGACTATTTAGAAAGTATCTATATAAGCATTATGATAAAAGTATCTGAAACAGCAAAAAATAAAGTCGTGCAATTAATGTATGAAGATGGATTTGATCCCGCCAATGACTTTGTAAGAGTTGGAGTTAAAAGCGGAGGATGCTCAGGGCTATCTTATGACTTAAAATTTGACAAATCTCAAGGTGAAGGCGATAAATTATTTGAAGACAACGGTGTGAAAATCGTGGTTGATACGAAGAGTTTTTTGTACCTTATCGGAACCACACTAGAGTATTCTGGTGGTCTAAACGGAGCTGGATTTGTGTTTAATAACCCCAATGCAAATCGTACTTGTGGGTGTGGAGAATCTTTCTCTTTATAATATAATTTTAACAGTGGTATGAGTAAGTACACCGAAGATGATTTAAGAGAAGAGTTAAAAACCAAAGAATATGAATATGGTTTTTATACCGATATAGATTCAGAAACATTCCCAATTGGCTTGGATGAATCCATTGTAAGAGCCATCTCAAAAAAGAAAGAGGAACCGGAATGGATGACCGAATGGCGTTTGGAAGCTTTCAAGGTATGGAAGGGAATGGAAGAGCCAGACTGGGCGAATGTAAAATATAAAAAACCCGATTTTCAGGCGATTGCCTATTACTCCGCTCCCGCATCTGTAGATCCTAATAAAACCTTGGACGATGTCGATCCAGACTTATTGGCGATGTATAAAAAATTAGGGATTTCGATTGATGAACAGAAAAAAATGAATAACATCGCTATGGACATAGTCGTTGATTCTGTATCTGTTGCTACCACGTTTAAAGAAACACTTGGTGAAAAAGGCATCATTTTTATGAGTATTTCTGAAGCCATCAAAGAACATCCTGAACTCGTTAAAAAATACATAGGAACCGTGGTTCCAACAACCGACAATTATTATGCCGCCCTAAACAGTGCTGTATTTAGTGATGGTAGTTTTTGTTACATCCCAAAAGGTGTAAAATGTCCAATGGAACTCTCTACTTATTTTAGAATCAATCAAGGAGGAACGGGTCAATTTGAACGCACCCTTCTGATTGCAGATGAAGGCAGCTATGTGAGTTACCTTGAAGGCTGTACGGCTCCAAGTAGAGATGAAAATCAATTGCACGCTGCCGTTGTAGAACTGATTGCTATGGATGCCGCTGAAATTAAATACTCCACCGTTCAAAACTGGTATCCAGGTGATTCTAAAGGAGTTGGAGGTGTTTATAATTTTGTGACCAAACGAGGAATCTGTGAAAAAGACGCCAAAATTTCTTGGACGCAAGTTGAAACTGGAAGTGCTGTGACATGGAAATATCCATCATGTATCTTGAAAGGAGATAACTCTGTGGGGGAATTTTACTCCATAGCAGTGACCAATAACTTTCAGCAAGCAGATACCGGCACCAAAATGATACATTTAGGGAAAAATACCAAATCAACGATTATTAGTAAGGGAATTTCTGCAGGGAACTCACAAAATAGTTACAGAGGATTGGTTCAAATAAGTTCGAGAGCAGAAAATGCTCGAAACTTTTCTCAATGTGACAGTCTATTAATGGGTAACGCGTGTGGTGCACACACATTCCCATACATAGAGGCCAAAAATAAATCAGCTCAAATTGAGCACGAAGCAACTACAAGTAAAATTGGAGAAGATCA
>JAURPF010000106.1 GCA_030835325.1 Flavobacteriaceae bacterium
ACGGAGGAAGTATAAGCGTTTATTTCAATTGTTTTTAAAAATTGTTTTGCAATGGCACCAGCAACCACCCGACAAGCCGTTTCACGTGCCGAACTGCGACCACCACCTCTGTAGTCACGTTGACCATATTTTTCGCTATAGGTAAAATCGGCATGGCTAGGACGAAAAACGTCTTTTATATGGGTATAGTCCTTAGATTTTTGATTGGCATTTTCAATCACAAAACCGATAGGTGTTCCTGTGGTGATTCCTTCAAAGATTCCAGAGAGAAACTTAACTGTATCAGGTTCTTTTCGCTGTGTAACAATCTTTGATTGCCCTGGTTTACGACGATCCATTTCGAGCTGAATGGCTTCAAAATCAATTGTTATTCCAGCAGGACATCCATCTATGACGCCTCCGATAGCGGTACCATGAGATTCTCCAAAAGTTGTCAGTTTAAAAATCGATCCAAATGCATTTCCTGCCATATTACGAGTACTTAAGTCTTTAGAGTGTAAAAGTAATCGTATTATTATAAAAACAAAAATTCCAGCACTATTAAGTGGAAAATCTTCTTAAGAATTAAATTGAAATGCATTTTTTGAGAACTTCTTCATAAATAGCTTCGTAATAAGGAACTATTTTATGAATATCAAATTTTGTTGCCGTAGTTTGTGCTCCTTTTTTAAATACCTTTAAAGTTTTGCTATCTCTAAGGATGTTAATAGCATTTTGAGCCATTTCATCAACTGCACCAACAGGGCTTAAAAACCCAGAAACACCTTGAATATTAACTTCAGGAATGCCTCCAGAGTCACTCGAAATTACAGGAACTCCAGATGCCATGGCTTCTAAGGCAGCCAGTCCAAAACTCTCAGTTTTAGAGGGCAATAAGAACAAATCACTAAAAGATAAAATTTTATCAACTTCACTGCTGTTTCCCAAAAACACAACTTTGTCTTCAATTTTGAGAGTGTTGCAAAGTTGCTCCGCTTCTTTACGTTCAGGCCCCTCACCTACCATTATTAGTTTAGCTGGGAGTTCTTTTTGAATTCTATAAAAAATTTCAATTACATCACCAATGCGTTTGACAGGTCTAAAATTACTCACATGTGTAATCACACGTTCCTCGGGAAGTGCCAAAAGATCACGATCACAATCTTTATATGTGATTTTATATTTATCAATATCAATAAAATTCGGAACGACTTTTATTTCTTTTTTTGTACGAAATAAACGTTGGGTATCTTCTTTTAAGTTTTGAGAAACAGAGGTCACAGCATCTGATTTGTTGATGCTAAACGTCACTGCCGTTTTATAAAAAGGGTGACTTCCTACTAGGGTGATATCTGTACCATGTAAGGTGGTCACAATTGGAACATCGAATCCTTCTTCATGAAGCATTTTTTTTGCCATATAGGCTGCATAGGCATGCGGAATGGCATAATGCACATGTAAGACATCAATTTTATGAATTTTAACCATATCCACAAGCTTACTAGACAATGCCAACTCATAAGGTTGATAATGAAATAAGGGATATTCAGGAACATTTACTTCGTGAAAATGTACTTTAGAATTCAATAGTTCTAATCGAACGGGTTGACTGTAAGTAATAAAATGTACTTCATGTCCTTTGCGAGACAGCTCCAGCCCTAACTCTGTAGCCAAAACGCCACTTCCTCCAAATGTAGGATAACACACAATACCTATATTCATATTACTCTAAAATTGATTCGTAGATTAAACGTTGTATTTTTGTTCGGATATTTTCTTCTGATAGTCGATTCTTATCGGATTTTGGATATGTTCTGTTGGCCAAAAATACATAAACTATTTCTTCTTCTGGGTCTGCCCATGCATAAGTTCCCGTAAATCCTGAATGTCCAAAACTGGTCATTGACAAGCAGCCACAAGTAGGACCTTCCTCTTCTAGTTGTGGTTTGTCAAATCCTATCCCACGACGGTTTTCTTTATCACAATAATGACAGGTATTAAAAGTTTTGAAAGTGTCTGATGAAAAATAACGCTTGCCGCCGTAAAGTCCCTCCTGAAGATACATCTGCATCAACTTTGCAACATCATTGGCATTGCTAAAAAGACCTGCGTGTCCACCAACACCATCTTGCATCGCAGCTCCCATATCATGTACATAACCATGCACGGTATCATAACGAAAATAGTCATCTATTTCTGTGGGAATAATATCTAATTTATTAAATTTCTCTAAGGGATTAAAGGTGGTGTAATTAGCTCCTAATGGTTTATAAAAATGTTGTTGTACCAAGTCTTCTAATGGTAGATCGTAGTGTTTTTCAATAATTAATTTTAAAATATAGTAAGGTAAATCACTGTATCGATACTCTTTTTCTTCGAGCAGTTCTGAATTGATAATTTGATTTTGAATGCTGTCACTAAAATCAGTTCTTAAATACATATGTTCATTCACTTGAATTGGAAACTTCTTAGAGGGTTTCGATTTGTAAAACTCAGGGTTTGGCTTTTCAGTGATCGAATCTAATGTGGATACATAAAATGGAATCCATGGTTTTAGTTGTGCAAAGTGAGACAACATTTCTTGAATAGTAATGGCTTCTTTATTGGTGTTTTTATAAGAAGGTAGTAAGTCTCCCAAAGTAGAATCGAGAGCAATCACTCCTGAATCTACAAGTTCTATAAGCAAAGGAAGTGTTGCCAATATTTTAGACAATGATGCGAGGTCATAAAGGTTATCAAACTTAACTTCAGAGGCTTTATTATAAGTGTGGTGTCCAAATGATTTTTCATAAATTACTTTTCCTTTACGTGCTACCAATAGTTGAATACCAGGTGTCATTTGTTCTGAAATGGCATAGGTAGCGATTGAGTCAATTTTTTTCAAATGACTTGAATCCATCCCAACATATTCTGGCAATCCGTAAGTCAACCGATTTAATGGAGTAGTCTGAAGTCCATCACCAGTTTTAAAATTTACACCACAAGATACAGGAAGAATTCCTTTAGCAGGTAGGGCTCCAAAAATAATTTGAGCCGCTTTTTGTTGCGCAATGGGGTTGTTTTGATACGCCATCAAAATACTTTCAAAGTTCTCAAACGTTTTAAAATCATCTAACGCATACGGTTTTGCGAACAATGTTAAAATAACGTTGTTGGTTCGGGAAATTTCATAAAGCCATACGAGTTCCTTATCCGTAAATTGAAACGACTTCCAAGGGTTTTCATGGGATTTATGAAATCCAACTATCACGGTATTGTAGTTCTTTAAAGAGGCATTCAATCCATCTAAGTTTTTTGAATTTACCACATCAATTTTTGTGTATTTGTTAAGCGATTTAATAAACGGAGAGGCATCGGCATCGCCCATTTTGACATAGGCGATCTTGTGTAATTCTAAATTTTTTAGGGGTAAATTATTTTTTTTATTTTTAATCAGTGTGATTGCATTTTCCATCAATTCCCCATATAACAAATCGTCTTTTTGACGGTTCAAATCTGCTACTAAATTTGTGGTTTCAATAGGTTTAAATTGATGCAGCCCTACCTTGTATTTGGCTTTTAATATTTTTTTGACCGAATGTGCCAATCGCTCCTCAGAAATAAGTCCCGTTTCAACAGCTTTTTCCAAAGCAGCAATGCCTTGAGAGACATCATTTGACATGAGCATGACATCATTCCCAGCCAAAAATGCTTGTAAATCGATTTCTCCAGGACTGCTAAAATTTGAGGCACCTTTCATGCTAAGTGCATCCGTAAAAATCAATCCCTTAAACCCTAATTTTTCTTTTAGTAAATTCGTCACAATTGGATAGGATAAGGAAGATGGGTAATTGGGTCTTGAATCGAGGTTGGGCACGTTAAGATGTGCTACCATCACTGAAGACAGGTTTTTTGAAATAAGTTTTTTGTAGGGATAGAGTTCTATAGAATCAATACGTTTGGCTAAAAAATTAATTGTTGGAAGGGTCAAATGCGAATCGGAACTGGTATCGCCATGCCCAGGAAAATGTTTGGCATTTGCCAATACGCCTACACTTTGCATCCCTTCCATAAACGCCAAAGCTCGTTTGGAAACTTCGTTTTTGTCTTCTCCAAATGAACGATTTCCAATGATTGGGTTTTTGGGGTTGGTATTGATGTCAACAACAGGTGCAAAATTAAAATGGACTCCAATCCGTTTACAATGTTCGCCTATTTGAATCCCTGTTTGACGAATGAGGTTCATGTTTTTCACAGCTCCTAAAGTCATATTCCATGGAAACGCATAGGTAGAGTCTAAACGCATGTTCAATCCCCACTCCGCATCCATTCCTACTAGTAAAGGAATTTTTGAGGCCGCTTGTAATTCATTATTTAGTTGTGCTTGTCGAACGGGTCCACCATTTGAATATATAACACCTCCAATATGATTGGTATTAATTTGATTTAAAATCGATTTTTTTGTGGCTTGATCTTGATTAGAAAACACTTGAATCATATACAACTGTCCAATTTTTTCTTTGAGACTCAGCGAAGTATAAGTGCTGTCCACCCATATTTTTTGAAGCTCAAAATCTGACGTATCTAATGGCGAACTCGACTCTTGAGCTAAAAGTGAGATTGGAAAAATGAAACAAAAGACTGCAAAAAAATGACGCATAGATAGTTTAAAAAAAAGCACCTGTTAAATTCAATACCAAATTACTATTTTTAATAGAAACACAGAATTTTTTTAAGAGCAATTTAATATTTGAGATTTATTCTAATTGATCCAATCGCTGCAAAAAATTAAAGATGAGTCGTTTGAATTGATACTATTTATAATTGATAAGTCGAAAACGCTTAATTTATATTATATTTATTACGAATTAAACTTCTATACTAAGAACCCAAAAAATAGATTTATGAAATTATCTGAAGTTAAAGCTGTTTTAAAAAATTTAGACACTGTTGGATTTCAA
>JAURPF010000107.1 GCA_030835325.1 Flavobacteriaceae bacterium
CAACTAATAATGATTTTTCTAAAGATGATGAAGGGATCACATAGGGCTGAAGAAAATACGTATGAACAATAGTTGCAGCAACTACTGCAAATAGAATGGAGCTAACCCATTCTCCCAAACCAGATTTGGGTTTTAAGCTTCGATCTTTAATATGTTTTACATCTGTAAAGTAGTTTAAATAATAATTGTAAAACCCTAATGTGAGGATTGATAAAATAGTGTCTATTGTAGAGTTTTTTCCAAAACTTCGGGCAGTATCCACCCATATAATTATCAACATAATTAAACTAATCACAGGTAAAAATAACAACGCTACCCACCAAGTTGGTCGGTTGAGTATTTTCATTAAAATGATGCCATTATAAATTGGTACGAATGCTTCCCATGCCTTTCGTTCTGCTTTAATGTAAAGTTTCCAAGTACCTAATCCATGAATCAACTGAATTGCTATGAAAAAAATAAACCATTGAGATAAAGTCATAATATGTGATAATTATTTAAAAATCAAATTTATAGGTTAATACGAGTTTTTTTTATGAGTTTAACCAATGTTTAACACGTCATTCATCGTGAAAATTCCTGTTTTTCCAACGATCCATTCTGCAGCAACAACGGCTCCCAATCCAAAACCTTCTCTGTTGTGAGCTGTATGTATCAACGAAATACGGTCCACTTCAGAACTATAATTTATCGTATGAGTTCCTGGAACAGTGTCAATGCGTTTGGCTGTTATAGGCAATTTGTCAGTATCCTTTAGAGGAGTAAGTCCCCAAGAATTGTGCATACTATGCTCAAGAATTCCTTCGGCGAGTGTGATGGCAGTACCAGAAGGTGCATCTTCTTTTTGAGTGTGATGAATTTCCTCAAGATCAATTTGATAGTCGGTTAGGTTTTTCATCATCTTAGCTAAATGCTTATTAAGCTCAAAAAAAATGTTCACCCCTAAACTAAAATTTGAAGCATATATAAATGCTCCATTGTGGTCCGCACATACTTTTTTTATACGCTCCATTTCGGACAACCAACCTGTTGTCCCTGAAATTACAGGAACTCTATTTTCGAGTGCCATAAGAATGTTTTCTACTGCAGAATCTGGGGTGCTAAAATTAATTGCAACATCCACAGTAGTAATATCATAAGGCGCACTGTCTTTATCGATTTTTAAGACAACTTCATGTCCGCGATTCACAGCAATTTTTTCAATTACTTTCCCCATTTTTCCGTATCCTAAAAGTGCTATTTTCATTCTAAAAATTAAAGTTGATTGACAATCCAAGTTGAGCGGATATATCTGGTGTATCGAAGTCAATAAACGGATTGACTGCTAAGTTTTTATCTACATTATATTGCAATAAATGCGAATCCACATTTGCATCGATAATGTTTAAGGCATAAAGCCCTCTGGTGATTAATAAAGATAATTCTTTATTTCGTCTTAATGTTCGTTGGGCTCGAATGAGGGCATCATTAGAGAGAATTGGAATAGTACCTTCTCCATAGAATTCATCATCGGTAAACCCTGATAAACGTCTTTTGTAGGCATTTCTGTAGCGCTTATAATTCTTGTCATTTTCTAAATAAAAATAGATGCTTGTTCCTAAGGCACCATATACAATAGGTATTTTCCAATACTTCTTATTAATTGCCTGTCCAAGTCCTGGAAGTATTGCAGAGTAGAAAGCGGCTTTAGATGGCGCTAATGGATCTATGGCTATAGTAGAAAACGCTTTGGTTTCTACCACTTCAGGAGTGTTTTCTGTGTCTTGAGCAAAATTTATGAATGAACATCCACAAAAAAATATAACGAACCAATGCCTAGTTATCACTTTTCAATAATTTTAAGATGCGATCGTAGTCTTCTTTTGAATGGAATGGGATGAGTATTTTTCCAGCCCCTTTTTTATCCATTTTAACATCAATTTTGTGACCAAAATAAGTGGCTATTTTTTTTGCACCATTTTTAATGTAATCAGGTAATTCATTGGGTTTTGTTGTTTTTACAGTTTTGGGAGAATTGTAATTTTGGACTAATGTTTCGGTGGCTCTAACCGATAATTTTTTGGAAATAATTTCTTTATAAATAGCAATTTGATCTGTATGAGAACTAATGTTTACAATCGCTCTTCCGTGTCCCATACTAATAAATCCATCACGCATTCCTGTTTGAACCAAAGGATCTAGTTTTAATAAACGTAAATAATTAGCAATAGTAGATCGTTTTTTTCCTACACGTTGGCTCATCTGTTCTTGAGTCAATTGGATATCATCGATCAATCGTTGGTAACTTAAAGCAATTTCGATAGGATCTAAATCTTGACGTTGAATATTTTCAACCAAAGCCATTTCCAAAGCTTCTTGATCATTTGCAACTCTTATGTACGCTGGAATTGTTTTTAAATCTAATAATTTGGAGGCTCTTAAACGACGCTCACCAGATACCAATTGAAATGTATCGTCTTTTATTTTGCGTACAGTTATGGGTTGAATTACACCTAACTCTTGAATAGAAGCTGCTAATTCACGAATGGCTTCTTCTTTAAATTGAGTCCTAGGCTGAAACGGGTTGACTTCTATGAGAGATAATTCTAGTTCAATAATAGTCCCTACCTCTGGGCTACTGCTCGAACTCACAGGAGTTTGAGTATCCTTTCTAGGATCTTGTAATAGGGCAGAGAGTCCGCGTCCTAAGGCTTGTTTTTTAATAGCTTTGGCCATTATGTTTACTGTTTACTGATGATTTCTTTGGCCAAACTTAAGTAATTTGTAGCACCTTTACTATTTACGTCATAATAAATTATACTTTCACCATGGCTTGGGGCCTCACTAAGTCGCACGTTACGTTGAATAATGGTTTTAAAAACCATGTTTGAAAAGTGGTTTTGAACTTCTTCTACAACTTGATTAGAAAGTCGCAATCGAGAATCATACATTGTAAGTAATAATCCTTCGATGTCTAAATGTTCATTATGAATTTTTTGCACACTTTTGATGGTGTTTAATAATTTACCTAATCCCTCTAAAGCAAAGTATTCACATTGAATCGGGATGATTACCGAGTCTGCAGCGGTTAATGCATTGAGCGTTAGAAGACCTAATGATGGTGCACAATCAATCAATATGTAATCGTATTTTGATTTCACAGATTCTATAACTTGCTTGAGCATATACTCGCGTTGTTCAATATTAACCAATTCAATTTCGATGGCAACCAAGTCAATATGTGAAGGAATAATATCTACGTTTGTGGCAGTTGTCTTTTGTATGGCTTCTTCCGCAGTACAATTATGTTCTAATAACTGATAGGTCCCCATAGAAACCGTTTCTACATCAATTCCAAGGCCAGAGGAAGCATTTGCTTGTGGGTCGGCATCAATCAACAATACTTTTTTATCTAAAACCCCTAAACTAGCAGCGAGATTAACCGTTGTGGTGGTTTTTCCAACGCCTCCTTTTTGATTTGCTATAGCAATGAGTTTTCCCATTAATGGTTTCTTTTAGTGAGGTAAAAATACAATTATTTAATAGTAATAAAAATCAAATTGTTCATGAATTTTATCAAGTTTTCAACTTAATTTAAAGCGTCTTAATTTAGTTTGTATCACTTTGTTTTTGTAAAAATAGATATACAGATAATTTTTCTGAAATAGACTTACTTTATTTGTGATATGATACATCCATCTGTTTGAGTGTATGTCATTGTATTCAAGACCTAAATTGTTAATTACTTCCTTTTTTGTGCAATCGATCAATTTATTGTAATTCTTTTTTTTAATGAAAATTCTTTAAGATTATCTATACTTCTTTCTTTTGCAGTTGATGTAATTAAATTTTCATCTTGAGTATCTTTAAGTATTTGAGATATTTTTTTTCCTAAATGTTTTTGTTTGTTTGAAGTTTGATTGTTCATAATTTCTTGGGATAGATTGAGATAGTTAGTAGAGCCTTCACTGCTTATTTTATAATTAAAAATGCTCGTTCCAAAACTTGGAGCTTCGCTTAAATTCACGTTTCTTTTGATAATTGTTTTAAAGATTAAATCCTTAAAAGTTAGTTTTAATTCATTTACAACATGTTTATTATGAATTAGTTGACCGTTATACATTGTCATTAAAATGCCTTCAATAGTTAAGTTTGGATTATACGATTTTTTAATATTTCTAATCGTAGAGAGCAGTTTTCTAAGCCCGTCTAATGCATAAAACTCACATTGAACAGGAATAAGAATAGAATCCGCAGCTACAAAAGAATTTAAAGTGAGATAACCTAATGATGGAGAACAATCAATAATTATATAATCAAATTGGTTTCTCAGCGTTTCAACAGCTGATTTTAAACGATTTAAATGGGGGGTCTTAATATTGATTTCAATTTCTGCGAGCTTTATAGATCCTGGGATGATTTTTAAGTTTGGACTCTGTGTATCTAAAATGCAAAGCTCAATATCTGAGTCTCCTCGAAATAAATTTACAATAGAATTTGACAAATTTTTTGGTAGAATTCCTAAACCTGAAGTTGCATTTGCTTGTGGGTCGGCATCAATAAGCAAAACTTTTTGCTCAAAAATACCAAGTGCACTAGAAAGATTAATTGCAGTTGTTGTTTTACCAACTCCTCCTTTTTGATTTGCAATTGCTATGACTTTTGAAAGCGACATATGAGATTTGAGGTTTCATTTGTAGCTTACTTAATCAGTTGATGTGGTTAAAAATCCTATAAATATAATTAATTTATTAAGATTTCCAACACAGTTATTGCAGTTTCACTGATTTTTGTGCCAGGTCCAAATACAGCAACGGTTCCAGCATCAAACAAATATTGGTAATCTTGTTTTGGAATCACACCACCTACAATTACCATAATGTCTTCGCGCCCGTATGATTTTAGACTGTCAATAACTTTGGGGACGAGTGTTTTGTGACCTCCAGCCAAAGAAGATATTCCTAAAATATGAACATCGTTTTCAACCGCTTGTTTGGCTACTTCTTCGGCAGTTTGAAAGAGAGGGCTTATATCAACATCAAACCCCAAATCGGCATAGCCAGTAGCCACTACTTTTGCACCACGATCGTGACCATCTTGTCCCATTTTTGAGATCATTATTCTAGGACGACGTCCTTCTGATTTTGCAAATTCATTGGCCAATTGCTTGGCTTTTTCAAAAGATAAATCATTTTTTATTTCTTTGCTGTACACCCCTGTAAATGTTTTTATTTCTGCTTTATACCTTCCAAATTCTTGTTCTAATGCGTCGCTTATTTCTCCTAGTGTAGCACGAACTCTGGCCGCTTCTATCGCTAAAGCTAATAAATTTTCACTTCCACTGGCTGCTGCCTTTGTTAATTTTTCTAAAATAACGCCTACTTTTTCAGAATCCCGTTGGGATTTGGTGTGGTTTAATCGCTCCAATTGTTGTGCTCTAACAAGTTCGTTATCAACTTCTAAAATATGTAATGCATCATCACTTTCTAGCTTATATTTATTGACTCCGACTATGGTGTCCTGACCCGAATCAATTCGGGCTTGTTTGCGTGCCGCAGCTTCTTCAATTCTTAGTTTTGGAATTCCAGATTTAATGGCTTTGGTCATGCCGCCCAAACCTTCTACTTCTTCAATATGACTCCACGCTTTTTCAGCGATTTCATGGGTTAGTTTTTCAATATAATAACTTCCTGCCCAAGGATCTACTGTTTTAGTAATATTGGTTTCTTTTTGAAGGTATAGTTGAGTGTTCCTCGCAATTCGAGCCGAAAAATCGGTAGGTAGCGCAATCGCTTCATCCAGTGCATTTGTATGTAAACTTTGGGTTCCTCCAAAAACTGCTGCTGAAGCTTCAATACAGGTCCGTGTGATATTGTTGAACGGGTCTTGTGCTGTTAAACTCCATCCGCTGGTTTGACAATGGGTTCTTAATGCCAAAGATTTTGGATTTTTAGGGTTGAATTTTTGAACAATTTTCGCCCATAACATTCGTGCAGCTCGAAGTTTGGCAACTTCCATAAAGTGATTCATTCCAATCCCCCAGAAAAAAGACAAACGTGGAGCAAAAGTATCTATTTCTAAACCAGCAGCCAGTCCTTTTCGAATGTATTCCAGTCCATTAGCTAAAGAATAGGCAAGTTCAATATCGGCACTTGCCCCAGCTTCTTGCATATGGTAACCAGAAATGCTAATACTGTTAAATTTAGGCATAAATTTACTGGTGTATTCAAAGATGTCAGAAACAATTTTCATGGAGGCTTCAGGAGGATATATGTAGGTATTTCGCACCATAAATTCTTTTAAAATATCGTTTTGAATTGTCCCAATTAATTGTTCCATTTTAAGGCCTTGTTCTTCAGCTGCTACTATATAAAATGCCATGATAGGCAACACAGCTCCATTCATTGTCATAGAGACACTCATTTGATCCAAAGAAATTGTATCAAACAACAACTTCATGTCTTCAACAGAATCAATAGCCACACCTGCTTTGCCAACATCTCCTACAACACGTTCATGATCGCTGTCATATCCTCGGTGTGTGGGTAAATCAAATGCGACTGATAGACCTTTTTGGCCTGCCTTTAAATTTCTCTTGTAAAAGGCATTACTGTCTTCAGCAGTTGAAAATCCAGCATATTGCCTTATGGTCCACGGACGCTGTACGTACATTGTGCTGTATGGACCTCTTAAAAAAGGAGCTGTTCCTGCAGAAAAATTTAGATGTTCTAAACCACTTATGTCGTTTTCAGAATAATTTGATTTTATTGTAATGGTTTCCGCAGTATCCAATGATTTTTTGGTCGTTGATTTGGCTTGAATTCCTTCTAAAACAATGTGTTGAACTTTTTTTCTACTCATCTTTCAACCGTTTTTGTTCAATTTCTTCAGAAATTCTACGAGGGATGATGGGTTCCAATACTGTTTTTCGAACCTGCTGTTTAACAAACGGATAGAGTTCTAAATCGGATTTCATTTTATCCATTGGGTTTTGTTGAAAATGAGTTCCCAAAAGCCCTTCAATTCCTTCGTCGTACAAACGCTGTTCTTTTTGTGCATGTTCTTTCAGTTTGCGTTGAACTACTCCTTCTTTGAGAAGCTTTAAAAATCCGTTTTGTTTTTCAATTTCTTTAAATAAATCCAATGATTTTTGTGCCAATTGCAGCGTCAGTGTTTCAATATAATAGCTGCCTTCTGTAGGATTGGAAACAGCATCAAAATAACTTTCTTTTTTGAGTATCAATAATTGGTTTCTTGACAATCGATCTCCAAATTCATTATCCTTGTGGTATAAATGATCGTAAGGCATATTGATAATAGTATCGCTACTTCCCAAGATAGCACTCATGCATTCAGTAGTAGTTCGCAAAAGGTTTGTATTATAGTCATAAATTGTTTTATTGCGACGACTGGGTTGTGTAAGAATATGGCAGTCAATCGAAACCTCATAATCTTTAGTGAGACTTTGCCATAAGATTCGCAATACCTGAAGTTTGGCAATTTCAAAAAAGTAATTACTACCTACAGAAACTTTAAAAACCACAGATTTTATAGCGTCACCATCAAGCAAATTAAGGTATTCATTGGCGTAGGCTAGGGAATAGGCCAGTTGTTGAACCATACTCCCACCCGCATTTTGAAAAAGTCCTAAATCAATAGAAATAACCCCTTTTAAATTTTCTCCTAAAGTAATTGCTTGTTTTAATGTATGTAAATCGGTTTTTATATCGTTATGCCAATTTCCAGATCGAGCTAAGTGTCCAATAGGATCTTGTAAGACATAAAATAAAGTTTTATTTTTTTGAGAAAACGTTTGAAACTTTTTGATTAGTTTTTCTGAAAGAAATAAAGGTTCAAAATAAATAGGCACGTTAGAAGTGTCAATATTTTTAAGAAGATTTTCAACTGAAATAGGTTCTTTTGGCAGTATAAAGTGCAAACTTTCAACACCATTTTGAATCAATTCAAGTGCATGAATGTTGCTTTTTTCTATGGAATTTACATAAATTGAATGTCCAATTTTCCAGTCAGAAGCGTTGTGTTGAATACTTGGTGCTTTGGAATATGTTTCAGAATGATAGAAAGGTTTTACATCAATACCCTCAATAGAGCTCCAAACTAGGTGGTCGTTAAAATCTTTTCCGTTAAGTTCAAATTGAATCTTTTGTTTCCACGCTTTTGCAGAAACGGATTCAAAATTTTGAAAAAGATTCGAGTTACTCATTTTTTTTAAGCTTAATACTATCGCCGTTTTCTATAATATAAACAACTTCATTTTCTTTTTTCATTTTATAATGCTCCCGTGCATATTTTTCAATTCCATCAATGGAGTTTAGGGTATTGATTTCTTTTTTATCTTTTTCAATCTCACTATTGTAAAACTCAATTTTGGAATTCAAAACTTTAATTTCATCATTTAAATCGGAATGAATTAGCCACGAATTGGCATCAAATAACACCATCCATACAATATAAACAATTAATATAAGAAAATAAATATTTTTGAAAGGTTTCAAAAGTTTGATAAAACGGTTAGAATTTTTTAGCATTAGAGTTGTTCGTTTATAATGGATTTCACAACATTGACAGCGACCGTATTGTAATGGTTATTTGGAATGATAATGTCTGCAAACTCTTTCATTGGTTCAATAAACTGTTGATGCATTGGCTTCAAAGTTGTTTGGTAACGCTCCAAAACTTCGTCTAAATCTCTACCACGTTCGGCGATATCTCTTTTTAAACGACGCATTAAGCGTTCGTCGCTATCGGCATGAACAAATATTTTTATATCAAACAGCGATCGTAGTTCGGAATCAGAGAGGATTAAAATTCCTTCTACAATTACTACCTTTTTTGGTTCTGTAATTGTAGTTTCACCCGTGCGGTTATGGGTTTTAAATGAATACACAGGTTGGTTGACATGTTTACCATTTTTCAAGTCTTTTAAGTGGGATTCAAGGAGTTCAAAATCGATTGATTTTGGATGGTCAAAATTAATTTCACAACGTTCTTCAAAAGTTAAGTGCGATGTTTCTTTGTAATACGAGTCTTGAGAAATGACTTGAACTTCTCCTTCTGGAAATTCAGATAAAATTTGATTTACAACGGTCGTTTTGCCGCTTCCTGTTCCTCCACCAATACCAATAATCAACATAACATATGTTTTATGAATTTTAACAAAGTTAATATTATTTTACTGGTTTTTTATTATTGATGACTAATATTAATTAATCCACATTGTAGTATAAAACTGTTAATAACTTCCCGTTATAATTTTATGTAAAACGCCTACTTTTGTAACCTAAATTCTAAACTATGTCTGAAACTCTAGAGTCTGTAAAATGTTTGATTATTGGTTCTGGTCCTGCGGGATACACCGCAGCTATTTATGCTGCTCGTGCTAATATGTTTCCGGTATTATACCAGGGAACTCAACCTGGTGGCCAATTAACCACCACCAATGATGTGGAGAATTTTCCTGGATATCCTGATGGCATTACAGGCCCTGCTATGATGCTAGAATTGCAAGCCCAAGCAGAACGTTTTGGTACAGATGTTAGAGATGGATGGGTAACTAAAGTTGATTTTTCTGGTCCAATTCATAAAGTTTGGATTAATGGAACTAAGGAAATTCATTGCGAAACCGTTATCATTTCTACGGGGGCATCGGCTAAATATTTAGGTATAGAATCAGAACAGAAATATTTAAAACTTGGTGGAGGTGTTTCTGCTTGTGCGGTTTGTGATGGGTTCTTTTACAAAAATCAGGAAGTTGTTATTGTAGGTGCAGGAGATTCTGCCTGTGAAGAAGCACATTATCTATCTAAGCTTTGTACGAAAGTAACGATGTTGGTTCGTCGGGATGAATTTAGAGCGTCTAAAATTATGGCAAATCGTGTGAAAAATACCGAAAATATTGAAATATTATTTAATACAGAAACAGATGAAGTCTTGGGAGATGGTCAAGTTGTCACTGGGGTACGAGTAAAAAATAATCAAACGAATGCCGTTAGCGAAATTCCAGCAACTGGATTTTTTGTAGCGATTGGTCATACACCAAATACGGATATTTTTAAAGCGTTCCTAAACTTAGATGAAACGGGCTATATTATAAACACTCCTGGCTCTTCAAAAACAAATGTTGAGGGTGTTTTTGTGAGTGGAGATGCCGCAGACCACGTCTACAGACAAGCAGTTACAGCAGCAGGAACAGGTTGTATGGCTGCCTTAGATGCAGAACGATATTTGGCTTCTAAGGAGGGTTAATTAGCGTAGTTCAGCACTTAATTCGGATTCAAAACGTTTTTGGATTTTCGACATTATTTTGTCTATTTGATTCTCAGTAAGCGTTTTGTTTTTATCCTGAAGAGTAAAACTTATGGCATAACTTTTTTTACCTTTAGCTAATTTATCACCCGTGTAGACATCAAAAAGGTTCACATCCTTCAAGAAGTTGTTTTCTGTTTGTTTTGCTAACTTATAAAGACTTTCAAAAGTAACATCTTCATCGATTAGCAATGAAAAATCGCGTTTAACTTCTGGGTATTTAGAAATAGTCTTAAATTTAATTGTTTGTTGATCAATGACTTTTAGTAAGTTATCCCAATTAAAATTAGCGCAAAATACACTTTGAGAGATACCAAAATGTTTCAATATTACGGGTTTTAAACTTCCAAACTCTACAATAGAATGTTTTCCAACACTCAATTGTTGTCCTTCACTAAAAACATCATTACTTAGAGGGGAACTTTTAAGTGTTTTAATTCCTAAACGTTCAAATACTGCTGTAACTAACCCTTTTAAATAGAAGTAATCAACAGCTGTTTCTTCAGTATTCCAACGTTTTTCGGTTTTATTTCCAGTCACAAAGATTGAAAGGTGGTTATATTCTTCTCTGTTAGTTTCAGAATTGTGATAGGTTTTACCAAATTCAAAAAGCTTCAAATCAATTTGTTGTCTGTTGATATTAAATGCAATAGACTCTAAACCAGAAAAAATTAAGGATTGACGCATCACTGATAAATCCTTACTTAATGGATTTAATATTTTAACATTGGATGCTTCTTTCAGTTGGGAACTAAAATCTGTGTATTTATTAGAAGTCAAGGAGTTGTTTAGAATTTCATAAAATCCTTGACCAACGAGTTGATTTGCAATTAAATTTTCAATTTTA
>JAURPF010000108.1 GCA_030835325.1 Flavobacteriaceae bacterium
AACCTCTCTAATCGAATTAAAGGATTTAGTTGAAGAAATCAAAAAAATATCCGCTAGTTTGACAATATAAAATAGCTAATTAGAGAAAATTAATTGATGTCTGATCATTTCACCTAATTCTTTCTTTTAATCAATAGAAGGGGATTTTAGCGGTTTTTTAAGGTGAAAATTAAGTTAATTGGTTTGATTAGCAATAAGTGCTAAAATAAAAAGGGGCTATCTAAAAAGTCGTGTTTTATCATGCTGAATACACTTCAACTTGACAGCTTTTCTAATTTTACAGATAGCCCCTTTTGGTACTAAAATAGGATTTAGTCCATATTTGCTGGAGAGCTTAATTCAGGTAAGAAATTCATGTGAACAATGCGACGTCCCCACAACATTTCTAATGAATCATCAAGTCGAGAACTGTCCTGCTCATAGGCATCGTTACCAAACATTTCATTATACTTTTCTACTAACTTTGGAAACTGCTCTGTATTTGATGTATACTGATCGCCATAATTTTTGTGTGAAAACACAACCATAACAACATTTCCATTACATCCAGAACCACAACTCCATACATCCATGGTAAAGGGGAGTTTACTCGCTTTCATTGCAGTTGCAACTCGCGATCTAAAACGCCAAAAGTCGTCTCCTCCATTTGCCTTAATGGTATAAAAAATAGCCCGCTTCAAGGGAGCGTAGGGGGCGTTTTCAGCTTCATAGGAAGAACCTTTGTTACGCCACCAGTGTTGCGTATTTGCTGATGTATGCATTTTCCCAACCGTTGTCTTCCAGTAGTCGTTCCCAACAGTGTCAACGGTGTCAAAATCCGACATTTCATCCTCAACTTGTACACGCCATAACTTACCTGCGTCTGGTCCAGTTTCAATTGAAAAAGTATAATAGGCTGGTTGACCACTTTTTGAATTAAATTTTTGTGTTTTTTCTGCAGCTAGTTTCATGAATTTTTCATTCTGACCTTCTTTTACGGTCAATATACGACTCATGGCTACTTGCGCGCTAAGCGTTGTCACTAAAAAGCTAAACGCTAAAAATAAAATTGATTTTTTCATAATGATTATATAATAGATTAATTTTTAGTTGTCCTTTCCGGCTAAATTAAACATGCCATTTTCAAGATGACCAACATGTACATAAATTTGGTCTTCATGAGGCCCCGATACTGCGCTCCAAAATTTCTTTGCATCCTCAGGATTGTCTGATGATTGAGTGCTTACCGTTTCTGCAAATTCTTTTATGTTTTTAAAGCCACCGAAAAACTGTAAATCAGAACCGGATCCCTTAAAGTGCGAGGTGTATCCTCCTCCCAATTGGAGTCCTTTTTCAACATTAGGACGTGTTTGCCAATTCATATAGGCGTCGCCCATTTCTTTCATGTTTCCTTTGGTGTTATAACTTCCCACCACAAAAACAAAGGGAATGTCCCAGTCTACATTTTCTTTTGCCACAAAGTTAGCCATGGGGTTGTAGGTTCTCATTTCGTCCCAATGTCCGTCATAGAAAGACCACCATTCTTGGAAAACAGCTCTAAAGGCTTCTTTTTCTTTGTCCGTTTTGTCTTTCATGTTCTTGTTCATCACTGCAAATGCATCATCCTTAAAGGCATCCTCGGCTGAGGCAAAAATATCCATAATAATTATGGTCGCACCCGAACCATACCAGTGACGATAAACCCAAGAGTCTTGAATTGTTCTCCCTTCACCCATTGTCATATCAGTAACCTCTTTGTGAAGTTTTACAAAGGTGCTAATTTTTGATGGGTGAATGTCTAAATAGGTGATCTCAACAATAGATGGATTATTGTTTTGAGCATTTAGAAAACCAACGCACATTAATAATGCGAAAAATAAATTTAGTTGTTTCATTTGTTTCGATTTATTTGTTTTTAAATAACTAAAATTAATGACTTATATATAAAAAGATGTGACTTTTATCACCATGAAAAGTTGCTTTTCAACCTTAGATCTATAAGAAGGGAAATCGATGAACTTTATTACAAAGTCAATGGAATTGACTTATCATTCAGGCGTTTATAAATTAAGCGCTTAGGCCTCCATCGACTGGAAAGGCAACGCCCGTAACGAATGAGGCTTTGTCTGAAGCGAGCCAAAGCATTGCGTCAACCTGTTCTTGTACCTCAGCAAAACGCTTCATGGGAACATTGGCTTTTAACTTATCGGGGATTCCAGGGGCGACGGCTTCAATTTGCTCAGGATTAAACAAAGGAGTAACCGTAAAAACGGGACACAGGGCATTTACGCGTATATTCTGTTTTCCATATTCCATCGCTACAGTCTTCGTCATTCCCACCACAGCGTGTTTACTTGCTGTGTAAGCAATTGAGTTCGGTAGGCCTTTAAGACCAGCAATGGAGGCTGTATTAATGATGACGCCTTTCCCTTGTTTAACCATTTGGGGAAGCTGTGCTTTCATACCATAAAACACTCCAGCGGTATTGATTTGCATTACTTTTTCAAAATCAGCAATGGGATAATCGGCTGTTTTAGCGCTAAGGCCCGCAATTCCAGCGTTATTTATGGCAATGTCTAGGCGTCCATGCAGTTCAAGTATTTGTTGTATTAACTGTTCTACTTCGACAAAAACAGCAACATCAGCAGAAAAGAAAACAGCCTCACCTCCTTGCTCAATAATATTGGCCACAGTAGCTTCTCCAGCTGGGATATTTCTATCTGAAACAACCATTTTAGCTCCTTCTTTTGCGAAGGCAAGGGCTGCAGCTTTTCCTATACCCGAGGCTGCGCCAGTAATCAGCACGACTTTATTTTTAAACTCCATAAACAATAAATTGATTCTTTCAATATACGTAAAAAGGTTTTTGAATTTTAAAAAGCATTCGTAAGTTTGGTTTTCTCCAAACCGAATATTATGCCTTATTTGTTTTTTTTAGTTCCCTTCTTACTCTTTGGGCAAGATCAAAATAACCGTGCCGAAGCAATTGAACAAGCGGTTGTTGTTTTTGAACGTGACTTAATGAAAGTGTTTATACATCCCGATCAATTGGATGAAAAAAACAGCTCCCTTTGTCGGCAATACATAGAACATATACTCGATCGATATACCGTTTCTATTGTTAGCGTTCGTTTTGAACGGGCCTTCAAAAACTCTGATGCCACCAATATTTTTAAACCCATTTTTATCTTGGCCAATAAACAAGAAGTCCAAATGCCAAACTTTAAAATCATGCAATGATTTTGACCTTTAATACTGAACTACCCTTTTAAGACCACTGAATAATTTCCAGCAACCTCTATTCCTGCAGAGGTCCCAGTATCGCTGAGGATTACTTTTTTTCTTTTTATATCGGTCAAAAGGACTTGAATTTCACTGTTCATGCTTTCTTCAATACGGGCGTCCATAAAGCCAGCAATGGGTGCTGCCAGACTTGTTGCCTTTTCTCTTTTCGCCTTTATTTCTAACAGGTAATTTCGGTTTTCCATGCAAATATGAACGCTTTCTTTCGTTACCTTACAGCTTGACAGACGTGTACCATTGTAGGTGGTAAATTCAATAAGTTGATCCCCTATTAATACACCGGCAATGTGACCAACAAAAGAAGTTCCCATCCAAGGGATTTTGGCAATCGAGGCTTTTATTGCAATTCCTTTTTGTGAAAAGTGATTGCTTTGCATCCATATATAGCCCTCTGGGAACGAATGTCCCCAATCCTTTTCCATATAGCCTCTCCCCTTTTCAAACGAAAGTTGTTCTCCTTTAAATGTTAACTTGCCCGATAGTTCGTGATCCATACTGAGGATTCCATGATAGCATTCCATAAAAGGAACAAAAGAAAAAGGACCCATAATACCGGGAGATAAAATACTTGTAGACCAAGGGTGCAAATCACTGCATTGAATTTCCCCTTTTAAATCCGGTAAGTCCAGCACAATACGACTGGAACTAAAGTAATTGTTTTCAAGTATTAGCTCGTGTTTTTTGCGGTGGGGCTGAAAAGTATCAGCCTCAAAGCGATGATAGTAGGCCAATTTCTTTTTCCCGTCCAAGACCTGTATGAAGGCTTGTTTTTTTCCATTTTCATCCATCGCAATACCCGGAATAATTGCTAGCGCATGGGCTTGATCTTCGCTCACCAATTTATAGTACCATCCCTCAAAAAAGCGCTTAGTTCTTCCCCAACCGTGGTAGCATTCTGGATGCCAAAGTGCGTGAATTTTTTCGCTTAACATGACTCAAATTTAGGCGAAAGTTCCTGGATAAATCAATTTTCAACATAATTTACTTCTCTTTTTATGGCATGCTTTATAAGCGCAATTGATTTTTTCTCTTTGGAAAGCAAAAAATTTCGTTTGAATCAAACGTTTGTTTTGAATACTGTAGGTTTTGTGACAAAAGTCACAGCATTTTTTTCCGAGATCATTAGTTTTAAACTTAATCCTTAAAGACCATTATAATGAAAAAACTATTTTTATTTTCAATTGCTCTATGCCTAAGCCATACGCTTGTTTTTGCAAACGATGTTTCAAACGATTTTAAACAACTTCTCTCTTTGGAAGGTAAATGGGAGGGTACACTAGAAAGAACCGACGGAACCTCTGATCCATTCGAACTAAACTATAGAATTACCTCAAATGGAAGTGCACTTCTGGAAGAAAGTGATACTGGAGGTGTCGAAATGTTGACCATTTTCAATGCACAAAATGACGAAGTATTGTCTACCCATTATTGTGGGTTACAAAACAAACCTATTTCTGTTTTAAAAAGTACCACTAATGGTGAATTCGTCTTTATTACTGATGCCCAAAGAAGTGGTTTGTCTATTGAGAAAGAAGCCTTTGTAAGCTCTTGGAAGATAAGTCTTATGCCAAATGATCCTACTAAAATTCACTACCAA
This sequence comes from Flavobacteriaceae bacterium, assembly GCA_030835325.1. GTDB lineage: Bacteria > Bacteroidota > Bacteroidia > Flavobacteriales > Flavobacteriaceae > Hel1-33-131. The sequence goes on from JAURPF010000108.1 coordinate 4,880, forward strand.
TATACCATTAGTGGACCACAGGGAGTTGTGTTTGTTGCCACAGCAATGATGACAAAGGTGTAAAAAACAAAAAGGCTGTCTGAAAAGTCATATTTTTCAAGCTAAACTCGTTTTAGATGCTGAAATAAATCAGGATGATCGCTTTTTATACTTTTTCAGGCAGTCTCTTTTATTTAAAGTTCACTACACTTTTCTCGTCAAATTTAATTTTTTTCAGGACACGAGTAACCACTTCACGGGAAGTACCTATGTCTTTCGCTATTTGTTGATGTGATTTCAATACCGTTGTCACACCATCATTTGTCTGGTGTTTTTTCAAATAATTGATAAGTCTTGACTCAATATTTAAAAAAGATAACTCTTCAATTGTTTTGATCGAATTGGTGTAATTCTTGACCATCAAACCCAAAATAAAATTGTTCCACTCTGGATAAGCGATTTGCCATTCTTTTACCTTTGAATTGGGTAAGCCATATAGTTCACAATCCGTTTCGGTAACGGCTGACACCTTGCTGATTTTATCGCCTAAACCAGCAATTATAGACATAAAGCAGGTTTCCCCTCCTTTGAGGTAATAAAGCAGGACTTCTTTCCCTGATTCATAGTTTTCTGAATATACGCGAATTGTCCCCGAGATCAAGAAGGGAATATCGATGATTTTATCACCCACTGAAATGATTTGTGCGTTTTTTGGCACCTTCAATAAGGTTGCGTTTTCCTTAAATGAAGCTTTCAAAGACTCATCTTTAATGTCAGTATATTTCATAAAAAAATAGATTTATTTCCTAAAATTAGGAAAACTATGTTACTACATCGTTAATAATGAGCGGAATGTGACTTTAATCACATTTAGCTAAGAAAAAAAGCACTTTATTTAATTATTACTTAATTAAAACATAAAACAATGACTGAATTCGAAATTTTTCATCTTTCCAATCAAATTTTCATCAACAATGCTATTTACACTGTTGCTGTGATTCTAATGACTGCTTTATCTTTTTATTTGATCCGACGCTCTCGAGAACTTAATTCCCCGCTCTATGGGAAAGTAATCTTAACCCTCTTTTGTTCTTTTCCCATTTTCTTTGGGCTACAGGTAGCTTCTTACTTGTCAACACAACAGAAAAACGTTTCTTTTCAATTGTCTGAATTAAAAGAAGCTGGGGTAGAAATTTCAACCATCGCCGAGCAATATATTGTCACATGGGGACAAACAGCCGCCGACGGTCCTGCAAGCTTTGGTCCAGATGTACCCTCAATAGTAATGTATGGAACAATTTCCGTTCTATTTCTTGCTGGCATTTGGGCGAAAATGCCAGAACAAAATTAATGCGCACCAATCGCATGCTCGCTAAAATGGATATTCAAAACGGAGGGCGATTAATCGCCCTCCGTTTTTTGCAAGCTTATAATTTATCTCATTCCTAAGCTCTTAAGAACTAAAAGCACTGTGTTTCTAAACAGAGGTTGCTGAATTAAAGTGCTGCTTGCCAGCTTAGGCATTATCTCCTTAAAACCCCTATCTTTACATATGGGTTTAACAAATAATGACATTTTTAAAAAGCTTCGTGTAGCGCACAAACTACGAGACGAAGATATCGTTGACATCTGCAAACTGGTTGATTTTAATGTTTCCAAATCGGAACTTGGTGCGTTTTTTAGAAACGAAAAACATGAAAAATACATGGAATGTGGAGATCAAATTTTACGCAACTTCTTGAATGGACTCATCATTCATTTGCGTGGTCCCATGAAAAAAAAAGACACCCCTTAAACTTTCCATTAAAAGGATGAACGAAAAGCAAGTTACCCTCTTTGGAAGCAGCGGTTTGATTGGCGGATTTTTATTACATTATCTTTTGGCCGACGCTTCAATTAATACAATCATTGTGGTTAGTCGAACCCCATTAACATTGGAACATCCAAAGGTAAAAGTCATTCAAATTGACTTTTCAAATCCCAAAGAAATCGAACAGGCTGTTGAAAATAGTAGTCGCGTTTTTTCCTGTATAGGGACCACCCAAGCAAGAGTTAAAGGGGATAAAGTTGCCTATCGAAAAATAGATTACGCTATTACTTATGACATCGCAAAAAGTTGTAAGGCAAAAAATGTAGCCTGCTTTTTATATGTGTCTTCCGCTGGTGCCAATAGTGCAAGCGCTAACTTCTATCTGCAACTCAAAGGAGAAATTGACGATGCCGTTACAGCACTTAATTTAAGTGCAACCCTCATTTTTAGGCCATCCCTTTTATTAGGGAAGCGAAAAGAGTTTCGTTTTGGCGAGAGGATTGCTCAATTGGTAATGCCGCTCTTTGCATTTTTATTCCCCGCAAACCTTAAACCTATTCGAGGAGAAAAGCTTGCTAAAGCAATGTTAGAGCTATCAAAATCTGAGCAGAAAGGAACCAAAATTTTAGAAAATAAGGCCTTGATTTAAATAACTAAGTCGAATTACTCCTCTTCAAACTAAGGCAAGTCTGAAAACAAACAACCACCTCGCGCAAACCATCTGCCGAATCTAGACCAAAATAAACGGCCCGTTTTACTTAAACTCTTTTATACTATTGAACAGCCTGACCTAAAGCCTCGAAGGATTGTCCTTTTACAGGAGATCGCCAAAAAATACTAAGCGTAAAAATGAGCGTGTTTTTTCAAATATGATAAATATAGTAAATAGACCTTAATCTATTTTTCACAAAAAATTGAACCGTTTTAAGCCTAAAATACGCTTTAAAAAAAATGATTTATTTGTCTTTTAATCCTTGCGAGTGTAAAACTGAAATCCATCATTATTTAAAAGTTTGTAGATTTGACAACAGCTCTTTGTGAGCAGCGAACTTATTAAAGCCAACTATTCTCTATTTTTGAAAAAAAACGAATACTTAACTTCTTTTCAAGAAAATTAATTTATATGCGAATCT
>JAURPF010000109.1 GCA_030835325.1 Flavobacteriaceae bacterium
GCTCCCATTTTTTTTACTAAATTGTCAGGAAATTCTTGGATTGTATCACGTTCGATAACGCCTGGACGTAATTCTGTTTGTGCAAAATCACGGGCGGCTTTGCGCACCATAAGATGCTCTTCAGATAAAGAGAAATTCATAATTAATTGTATTTGGTTTTTCAAATATATAAAAAATTTACTATGCATGCATAGTAAATAAATAGAAATAATAATGACGCATTCAAATTTAAAAAATCAAACAGCTTATAAGGTTCTAGGAGTGATGTCGGGAACTTCGTTAGATGGAATTGATTTATGCTTGTCTGGTTTTGAATTTGAAACCTCATGGAAATTTCAAATTCAAACTGCTGAAACGGTGAAATACTCTGAAAACTGGAAACACCGCCTAAGAGCCGCCATCGATTTAAATGCCACAGAATTAGAAAACTTAAATAAACAATACACTCAATTTTTAGCCGAAGTCATTCATACATTTATGACCACGCATTCTGTTTCCAACCTCGATGCTATTTGCAGTCATGGACATACGGTATTTCATGAACCCAATCTTGGAAAAACGCTTCAAATCGGAAATTTACCCAGCTTGGCAACCTATTTGAACCAAACAGTTGTGTGTGACTTCCGAACACAGGATGTTGCGTTTGGTGGACAAGGTGCTCCATTGGTTCCAATTGGCGATGCACTCTTGTTTTCTGAGTATGATTTTTGTTTGAACTTAGGAGGTTTTGCCAATATTTCTTTTGAGCAAAACTCCGAGCGCATAGCTTTTGATGTCTGCCCAGTCAATATTGTATTAAACCATTATGTGGCATCTTTGGGAATGACGTATGATTCTGAAGGACAAATTGCTACTAAAGGAAGGGTTTGTGAACCCTTATTAGAGGCGCTGAATGCATTGGAATTTTATAAACAACCACCCCCAAAATCATTAGGACTGGAGTGGGTGCAAACAGACATTTTTCCGCTCATAGACAGTTATAATTTGGAAGTGCCTGATCTGCTTAGAACAGTTGTTGAACACTGTGCAATTCAGCTTTCAAACACACTCAAAAACAACTACTTAAAAAAAGGATTGATTACAGGTGGCGGTGTTTTTAATACATTTCTTATGCAACGTGTATCAAACTTGTTTGGGCGTGATTTACAACCAGAGAACCCTATGATTATCGAGTTTAAAGAAGCGTTGATATTTGGGTTTCTAGGGGTTTTAAAATTAAGAAATGAACCAAATTGTCTTAGATCTGTAACAGGGGCTACACACAACCATAGTAGTGGCTGTATTTTTTTTCCCGAAAAAAAACAATAATTACATATAGAAAGCATATTTAGTTTTTATATTTGTTAGGCAATCAGAATGAAACTGATGTGTGCCTAAAACTTGAATGACTTAAATTTATGGAAGCAGCAATTATTTTTGTATTTGTGATAGGATACTTAGCCATCACCCTTGAACACAGTTTAAGATTGGATAAGTTGATTCCCGCCTTAGTGATGATGGCCTTTAGTTGGGCGCTCATTTCTTTTGGGATTGACGATTTCACCACCTGGTTCGATTCGGGAAAGCATGCACTTCTAAGCAACTTTGAAGCCTTTGAGCATATCGAAAAAATGCATATTCTAGAAGAAACCTTGTTACACCATTTAGGAAAAACAGCCGAAATACTCATATTTTTAATAGGTGCGATGACTATTGTTGAAATTATTGCATACTTCAATGGCTTTTCGACTATAAAAAACTTTATAAAAACAAAAAAGAAGTCCAAGTTACTCTGGATTTTTACCGTGCTTGCATTTATTTTATCAGCTATTATCGATAATTTAACAGCCACAATTGTCTTAATTTCATTGCTTCAAAAAATAATTCAAGACCGAAAAATGCGCCTTTGGTTTGCAGGACTCATTGTAGTTGCAGCCAATGCGGGTGGGGCTTTTTCTCCGATTGGAGATGTGACTACCACCATGTTATGGATTGCAAATAAAGTAAGCACAGGACATTTGTTCGGATACTTACTTTTACCATCCATTGTGTGTATGCTCGTGCCAACCTTTATCGCTTCTCGCTTATCAGTTTTTAAAGGCTCTTTAGAAATGGATACAAGCGTTTCAGAACCCACAGGCCGTTATAGCGGAACCATGCTTTATTTAGGATTAGCAGCCATTGTTTTTGTACCTATTTTTAAAATGGCAACTCATTTGCCTCCATATGTAGGGATGATGTTGTCATTAGGAGTGGTCGCTATCTTTGCAGAACTATACAGTTCTTCAAATTTTAGTTTGAGCGGCTTAGATAAAGAGCACCTCGAAGGTTCCGCTCATGTGAGCCCCGTACATCAATCCTTAACAAAAATAGAATTGCCAAGCATCTTATTTTTCTTAGGAATTTTAATGGCGGTCGCCGCTTTGGAATCTTTAGGAATTTTATTTGGATTTGCAGATTGGCTTAAAGAATCAACACCTGCTTTAGGGACCGAAATTGATGCTACTGGAATTTCTGATTTAGTGGTATTGCTATTGGGAGTTGGTTCTGCAGTGATTGACAATGTTCCATTGGTTGCCGCTTCTTTAGGAATGTTCTCCGAGCCACAGGATCACGAACTTTGGCACTTTATCGCCTATTCTGCAGGAACGGGAGGTAGTATGCTCATTATTGGATCTGCAGCCGGTGTTGTTGCGATGGGAATGGAGAAAATTAACTTTTTTTGGTACTTGAAAAAAATATCTTTGTTGGCCTTATTAGGGTTTTTAGCAGGAGCTCTTACATTTTTCTTTACAAGAACACTTTTTTAAAGATACTTTATTTCAGGTTTTTACGTTTTAAAAATAACAATGTAACACTTATACATATATGATTACCACCAGTTTTCAAGATGAAATGGACATCCAACTGGATTCTGAATCCGTTGAAAAAACATTATCTATAGTCGAATTAATCAAAAGTGGAGGCCTCGCAGGACAGCTTATTATTGCTCTTTTAACAGTGCTTTTGGTGGTTGCTCTATACATTTATTTTGAGCGTTTGTTCACTATTAAAGCCGCTTCAAAAGTCGATCCTAATTTTATGAATCAAATAAAAGACCATGTGGTTAATGGAAAAATTGAAGCTGCCAAAGCCGTCTGTATTCAAGTCAATTCACCAGTATCTCGACTGATTGATAAAGGGATTTCTCGTATAGGACGTCCACTCGCTGACATTAACTCCGCCATCGAAAATGCGGGCAAACTCGAAGTTTATTCTTTAGAGAAAAATGTTA
>JAURPF010000110.1 GCA_030835325.1 Flavobacteriaceae bacterium
ATTATTCCAAAGGTATACTAATTCTAATTATAGTAAAAATCGATTCCACATTTTTAGTATCTTGTCCAAAAATTAGTAATATTTAGTTCATGAATATTGTCATTTTATCAAGAAATAAAAATTTATATTCCACCAGTCGATTAGTTGAGGAAGCTGAAAACAGAGGACATGTCGTTGAGGTGATTGATCCATTGAATTGTGATTTGATTATTGAAAAAGAAAAACCCACAATTTACTATAAAGACAAGTATTTAGATTACGTAGACGCTATTATTCCAAGAATAGGTGCATCGGTCACTTTTTATGGGTGTGCTGTTGTACGTCAATTTGAAATGATGAATGTGTTTTCTACTGTTTCTTCTGATGCTATTATTCGTTCAAGAGATAAACTCAGAAGTTTTCAACACCTCTCCAAAGGTGGCATTGATATGCCAAAGACAGTTTTTACAAATTATTCTAAAGATGTGGAGGAGGTTATTGAACATGTTGGGGGTACTCCAGTAGTTATAAAACTACTTGAAGGCACTCAAGGTCTTGGTGTTGTTTTGGCCGAAAGCAAAAATGCTGCTGAGTCGGTATTAGAGGCTTTTAATGGGTTACAAGCTAGAGCGTTGGTACAAGAATATATAGCTGAAGCTAAAGGAGTAGATATTCGAGCACTTATTGTTGATGGACAAGTTGTAGGCGCGATGAAAAGAATAGGTAAACCCGGAGAATTTCGATCGAATTTACACCGCGGAGGGACTTTTGAATATTACCGAATGACAGAGCCCGAACTAAAAATTGCCATCAAATCTGCTCGGCAACTAAAGCTTCCTATATGTGGTGTTGATCTTTTGCAGTCCAATCGTGGACCATTGATAATGGAAATCAACTCTACTCCTGGTCTTGAGGGTATAGAAGGCGCCTCAAAAAAAAATATTGCAAAAGCCATCATTACATTTATTGAACGAAATAGACGCTGATGAATCAACATAACTCTGTACTGCATATTTTGGGTGAGGCTGTATCTGCTGGTGAATCCAAAGAGATTAATTTCCATGTAGCAAAATTGCACACGCGAACTCGAGTCGATGTCCCCGTCATTATTAATCGATCCAAAAAGCCTGGTCCAGTTGTATTGTTCACTGCTGGGATACATGGCGATGAAGTTAACGGAGTTGAAATTTTAAGGCAACTCATAGCAAAGGGCATCAATAAACCAAAAAAAGGAACAATCATCTGTATTCCTGTACTAAATATTTTTGGGTTTTTGAACAAAACACGAGAACTTCCGGATGGACGTGATTTGAATCGTGTTTTCCCTGGTTCAAAGACAGGCTCACTTGCTAGTCAAGTCGCTTATAAACTCATGAACGAAATTGTCCCACAAGTTGATTTTATTATAGATCATCACACTGGAGGCGCTGGACGATTCAATGCCCCACAAGTCAGAATCGTAGCAGGCGTTCCTAAACTTAAAAAATGGGCAAAAGCATATGGAGCTCCTTTTGTTGTTTACTCAAAAAAAATACCGAAATCTTTTAGGAGTGCATGCGATAAGCTAAATATACCAATTTTACTTTTCGAAGGCGGAAAATCGTACCATATAGATTCTAGAGTAACCAATACGGGAGTAAATGGCGCTAAACGCATCTTACATCACCATGGTATGTTAGGTGCGAAATTTAAGGTTTCAGCTCCTAAAAAAGAAATTGTTTTCATCAAAGACAGTAAGTGGATTAGAGCAAAAGCGTCTGGGATGTTCCGTCCCACAATTAAGCTAAATTCCAAAGTTGAAAAAGAATCTGTATTGGGATATATAACAGATGCCTACGGCAAATTCAATCAATCGATAAAAGCTGACTGTGAGGGTTATATTATTAATATTAACGAAGATCCAATTGTTTACAAAGGGGATGCTCTTTTTCATTACTCCACAAAATTTAGTTTATGAACAAGAAAGATCTAAGAACAACCTACAAACACAAACGAAAATCATTAACCCAATCTGATATTGATACCCTGAGTTTGAAAATTGCCAATCAAACCCTAAAATTACCAATATGGGAAGCTTCTTTTTATCATCTATTTTTGACAATCAAACCACTAAAAGAGGTTGAAACTGAGCCACTCATGAGTATTTTATTTGGCAAAGACAAACATATTGTCGTTTCAAAAAGTGATATTTCAAGCTGTGAAATGACACATTTTTTACTAAGCGACAATACTATCATTAAGCCAAATATTTGGAATATTCCGGAGCCTCAGAATGGCATTCAAATCCAACATTCACAACTTCAAGTCATATTTGTACCCCTTTTGGCTTTCGATCAAAAAGGACAACGAGTTGGATATGGTAAAGGGTTTTATGATTTGTTTTTGAAGTCTTGTCCCGAAGCTATTAAGATTGGGCTTTCATTTTTTGATGCTGTGGATGAAATTGAAGATAAAAGCACACAAGATATTCCACTTGACTACTGTATTACGCCAAATCAGATTTATCAGTTTGATTAGGGTTTTGCTTTGAACTTGAATTTCTGTGATTGTACACCAACAAAAGACCAACTCCTGTACTAATAGCTACATCAGCAAAATTAAAAACAGGATTGAAAAATGTAAAATATTCTCCACCAACGAAAGGCATCCAATTTGGTAAATATCCTTTAAGCACAGGAAAGTGCAGCATATCAACTACTTTTCCATAAAAAAGAGAACCGTAAGGGTTTTCGCTAAAAAGAGAGGCTTTTTGACCTAAACTATCATCAAAAACAACTCCATAAAAAACAGAGTCAATAATATTTCCAAGTGCCCCCGAAAAAATCAATGCCAAAGCATAAATTAAGTGATGAGCTGATTTTTTTTTAATAGTTGTATACAGCCAACAACCAATTCCTACAACGGCAACTAATCTAAATAATGTGAGAACTAATTTAGCTGTTTTGTCGGAAATATGAGCAGAAAAGTCGCTGAGCTTAGCGCCCCATGCCATGCCGTCATTTTCAACAAAAAGAATTTTAAACCAGTCAAAAACCACAAACTCCTGCGCAAGCTCAAAATGGGTTTTGATGTATATTTTCGTGACTTGGTCTACAAATAAAACTAAAAGAATAACAATAAGGGCATTCTTTTTTGGCATACTATCGCTGCATATTCTTCGCTTCAATACTTAAAGTCGCATGAGGAACTAGTTCCAAACGCTTTTTATTGATGAGTTTACCTGTAACCCGGCAAACTCCGTATGTTTTATTTTGAATTCTTATAAGTGCATTCCTTAAGTCACGAATGAATTTTTCCTGACGAATAGCCAATTGTGCATTAGATTCTTTACTCATGACTTGACTTCCTTCATCAAATGCTTTAAATGTTGGCGAGGTATCCTCTGTCCCATTATTTAAATCATTCATATAGGCGCTTTTAATAAGTTCTAAATCATGCTGAGCCTTTTCAATTTTCTTTTGAATTAGGGCTTTGAATTCTTCAAGTTCATTGTCTGAATATCGGTTAGTTTTTTCCATAATCAGCGTATTTAATTGTGTTTTTTAATAAATAACTTGGTGGAAATATCATCAAAATCTATCTCTATTCCCTCATCAAGTTGATTAACTTCGTGTAATGTATGTGTTAGTGTTTCTGCCTTAATATAATCTAAATTGGTTTGGATGGCTTTGTGCATGCTCGTTTCATGCACTAAAAATACATCTATGTGGTCTGTGAGTTCAAACCCTGAATCTTTTCTTAAATTCTGAATTCGATTCACCAGCTCACGAGCTATACCTTCCTCTCTTAAAGATTCAGTGATAGTGACATCCAGTGCTACGGTCACTGCACCTTGATTAGCCACAAGCCAACCTTCAATATCTTGTGATGTAATTTCAACATCACTGAGTTCCAATGTACTAAATTTTCCGTTAATTTCAACCTCTAAATGGCCTTGTTTTTCAATTTCTTTTATCGCATCTGCATCCAAGTTCTGTACTACAGTTGCTACAAACCTCATGTCCTTACCAAATCTAGGCCCTAATACTTTAAAATTGGGTTTAATTTGTTTAACTAAAATATCTGAGGCATCTTCTAGAAGTTCGATTTCTTTAATATTAACCTCATGCTTAATGAGGTCAGAAATTGCCAATATTTCTTCCTTTTGTATAGCAGACGCTACAGGGATCATAATTTTTTGCAGGGGCTGACGTACTTTTATTTTCTCTTTTGCCCTAAGGGATAAAACTAATGAAGATATCAATTGAGCTTGGGCCATTTTACTTTCAAGGGCTTTGTCGATCATTACAGTATTGGCCTTAGGAAATTCTGCTAAATGAACACTCTTAAAGGCTTCTTTGCCGGTATGCTGAATAAGATCCAAATACAAACGATCCATATAAAAAGGAGCAATTGGCGCACCCAGTTTTGAAATAGTAAGCATGCAAGTGAATAACGTCTGGTAGGCAGAGATTTTGTCCCTTTGATAATCTCCTTTCCAAAAACGCCTCCTACTGAGTCTGACAAACCAATTACTGAGGTATTCCTGTGTAAATTCTGATATCATTCTTGCGGCTTTTGTAGGTTCATAATCTGAATAATATTCATCAACTTTTGTAATGAGGGTGTTAAGCTCAGATAAGATCCAGCGGTCTATCTCAGGACGTTCAGCTAGTGGTATATCAGTTTCCGTATATTTAAATTGATCTATGTTTGCGTAGAGGGTGAAAAAGGAATAGGTATTGAACAAGGTGCCAAAAAACTTTCGCTTTACTTCCTCAATTCCTTCAATATCGAACTTCAGGTTATCCCACGGATTAGCATTGCTAATCATGTACCAACGAGTAGCATCTGGTCCATAGGTGGCCAAGGTTTCAAAAGGATCAGTCGCATTGCCTAGACGTTTCGACATTTTTTGACCATTTTTATCTAAAACTAATCCGTTTGAGACAACATTTTTATACGCCACAGAGTCAAAAACCATAGTGCCAATAGCATGTAATGTGTAAAACCAACCACGTGTTTGGTCAACTCCTTCAGCAATAAAATCCGCTGGGAAGGTCTTGTTTTCATCAATAAGATTTTTATTCTCAAATGGGTAATGCCACTGAGCGTAAGGCATGCTCCCTGAGTCAAACCAAACGTCTATGAGATCACTTTCCCGGTACATTGGCTGTCCAGATGCGGACACTAAGACGATAGGATCCACAATATTTTTATGCAAATCTATTTTAGAATAATTTTTGTCGGAATAGTCATCGACTATAAAATCATCAAAAATATCCTTAGTCATTAATCCAGCCGCCACAGATTTTTGCATTTCGCCCTTTAGTTCTTTTACAGATCCGATACAAATTTCTTCTTTACCGTCTTCAGAACGCCAGATAGGCAATGGAATACCCCAATAACGCGAACGTGAAAGATTCCAATCATTGGCATTGG
>JAURPF010000111.1 GCA_030835325.1 Flavobacteriaceae bacterium
CGTCTTCATTGAGTTCAGATTGTTCATCTTCATAGTCTTGAATAATTTGACTCATTTTTTTACCTATTTTGATTAAATAGACGGTGTCTTCACTTTTCAATTCCACTGCTTGAATTGTTTCTCCTGTACTATTTTTAAATTCTATTACATCATCATCACCATAACCATCGGGATATCTTTCTAAAAAAAGATTTAGAATATTAGGGGTTAGTTTTTCAAAGCCAACAATAATTTTTTTCATAGTTTTATAAGTTAAGAATATAAGCAAAAACCAAGGGTGCCACAATCGTTGCATCGCTTTCTATTATAAATTTTGGGGTATCAATATCGAGTTTTCCCCATGTGATTTTTTCATTTGGATCAGCTCCAGAGTAAGAACCATAACTAGTTGTAGAGTCACTAATCTGACAAAAGTAGCTCCAAAAAGGTGTGTTGTCTTGACCCATATCTTGGTAGAGCATTGGGACAACACATATAGGGAAATCGCCTGCTATACCACCCCCTATTTGAAAGAAACCAATACCATTTTCTGAATTTTTAGAGTACCAATCGGCAAGAAAAGTCATGTATTCTATCCCAGACTTCATGGTGCTCGCTTTAAGTGCTCCTTTCAAAACATAAGAAGCGAAAATATTTCCCATTGTACTGTCTTCCCACCCTGGAACAACCATTGGCAGATTCTTTTGAGCTGCTGCGTACATCCATGAGTCTTTAATATCGATCTCATAATAAGCTTCTAAAACCCCAGATAATAATAATTTATACATAAATTCGTGGGGAAAGTAGCGCTCATTATTATCTTCAGCATCTTTCCATATTTTGAAGATGTGTTTTTGAAGACGTCTAAATGCTTCTTCTTCCGGAATGCAGGTGTCTGTCACTCTATTGAGTCCTTTCAACAACAAATCCCATTCGTCCTTTGGTGTCAAATCTCTATAGTTAGGAATGCGTTTATAATGCGAATGTGCAACCAAATTCATGATATCTTCCTCCAAATTTGCACCTGTGCAAGAAATGATGTGGACTTTATTTTGTCTAATCATTTCAGAGAAAGTTTTTCCAATCTCAGCAGTGCTCATGGCTCCAGCCATGGACACTAACATTTTTGAATTAGTATTCAGTTGATGTTTATATGCTTTAGCAGCGTCTACCAATACTGCTGAATTAAAGTGTAAAAAATGGGTCTCGATAAATTTGGAAATTGTACCTCTAGAATTCATCATTGTCATTGTCTTTGAATTTTGATAATTTAGTGAATGGAGAATCAAAGTTGTCATCAAAGTCTTCTTCAAAATCTTTAGTCATTGTATTTTTTGAAAACTTATAACTCAACATTTTGTAGTATAATTTAGCAGCTAAAAAATCGGGCGCTTTATTATTTAAATTAGGGCATAATTCTACAATATCAAATCCAACTACATTTTTTTCGCCAAAAACTTTATTAAGAAATTCTAGGGTTTCATTCCAAAGGAGTCCACCGGGTTCAGGAGTGCCTGTACTAGGCATAATTGAGGGGTCAAAAACATCCAGATCTAATGTGATGAATACGTTCTCAGTCATTTGTTCCAACGCACTATCCATCCAAAAGTCATCCAGCACTATTTCATGTGCAAAATAAACCTTTTCGAAATCCATAGTTAGCTTTTCAGAGACGTCCATTGATCGAATTCCAATTTGTATTAGATTTGTGTGTTGACTGGCCTCATATACAGCACAAGCGTGGTTGTATTTTGATCCTTCATATTCTTTTCGCAAATCTGCATGTGCATCTAAATGAAGAACGGTTAGGTTTTCATAATTTTCATAAAATGCTCTAATTGCACCAATCGAAATGGAATGCTCTCCGCCAAAAAGAGTTACAAATTTGTTGCGTTTTATTTGATGTTGAACTGATTTATAAACGGCCTCTACCATGGCGTCTGGGGAGGACTTTTCTGTAATGGCATCTAAGATTGAAATTCCATTTTTATAAACTTCACTATCTGTTTCAATATCATACAATTCCATGTTTTCAGAGGCTTCAAGAAAGGCTTCAAATCCTTTATCTGCCCCTTTCTGCCAAGTACTTGTACCATCATATGGTACAGGCAGTAATACGATTTTTGATTTTTCGTATTTTGCAAATTCTTCTGGTATATCACCAAATTTTTTATGCGTGCTCATATCCTAAAATGTTTAAAAAATCTTTATTAGATTGTTGTGCTTTGTTTTGAGTAATTTCAAGAGTTTCATTTTCATTTTTATCAATTAAAATGTGTTGGGGCGCAGGAATTAAACAATGTTGTAATCCGCCGTACCCTCCGATGTTTTCTTGGTAAGCTCCCGTATTGAAAAATCCAATATAGAGTGGTTTTTCGGGATGATATTTTGGTAAATAGACAGCATTAACATGTTGTTCGCTATTATAATAATCGTCACTATCGCAAGTCAATCCCCCTAGTAGAACTCGTTCATACGAATCGTTCCATCGGTTTAGAGGGAGCATCATAAAACGCTGATTGATGGCCCAAGTATCTGGTAATGTGGTAATGAATGATGAATTTATCATATTCCATTTTTCACGATCGTTTTGTTGTTTTTGACATAAAATTTCGTAAATAATGCCACCACTTTCGCCAACAGTAAAACTTCCAAATTCTGTAAAAATATCTGGGACAGGTACATTGGCTTCGATACAAGCAAGTTGAATTTGATTGATAATCTCATCGATCAAATATTCATAATCAAAATCAAATGCAAGAGAGTTTTTAATTGGAAATCCACCACCAATATTCAAGCTATCTAATGTGGGACATGCTTTTTTTAGGTTGACATAGACCTTTAGGCATTTTAATAATTCATTCCAATAATATGAAGTATCTCTAATCCCTGTATTGATGAAAAAATGTAACATTTTTAATTCAACAAGAGGTTTGTTTTTGATTTGTTGATTGTAAAAATCTACAATATTTTTATATCCAATCCCCAATCGTGAAGTGTAAAATGCAAATTTTGGATCTTCCTCAGAAGCAATTCGAATACCGACTTTGAATTTGTGATTGATTTCATTCATCAGCAGTGGTAATTCTTCGTAATTATCTATAATTGGAATGCAGTTTTTATGCCCTTCATTTATGAGCTTTGCAATATTGGATATGTATAATTTTCTTTTGAAACCATTGCAAATTACATAAGTATTATGGTCTATTTTACCTTCATTTTTTAAAGCTTCAACAATATCTATATCAAACGCCGATGAGGTTTCAATGTGTACATCGTTTTTGAGAGCTTCATCCAAAATATACTTAAAGTGCGAGCTTTTGGTGCAATAGCAGTAATGATACTTCCCTTGGTAATTGATTTTTTTCATTGAGTTGTAAAACCAACGCTTTGTTTTGTTTATGTTTTCAGATATTTTTGGCAAATAAGTAAACCTCAAAGGAGTTCCATATTGATGAACTAATTCCATCAAATCTATGTTGTGAAATCTAAGGTCATTCCCGTTTAAATTGAACTCTTCATTTGGGAATTCAAAAGTTTGATTTATAAAATCAATATATTTTGTTTTCATTGCATTATTTAAGAAAAAAAAAGTAATTGTTTGCCGGAATTGGCTAATTTTTATCTAGTAAGTTTATTACAATGAAATTCAGATTTGCAATATTAAAAAGCAAACTTCCTTATTGAAGAAATACATAAAATCGGAAGTTAGCTTTAAATTTCGGGGGTTTAATCTATAAACCATATCTGAGTTTGACTTCCTAATTCCCAGAGCACCGAACGTAGAAACAGATCTCAAAGTGTTCAGCCAAATGATGTATGATTCATCAATTGTTCAACAAAGAAAAGTTAAAAATGAATACGTTGGATTATTTTTTTTATTTTTTTTTAAAATGTGAATAAAGTTTTTGGGAAATAATTACCCAATTAATGACAGTTGTATTTAGAATCAACCTGTTTTTCTTTGACCATTTTGGAAGGAGAGATGTATTTTATTCCAAGTCCCATTCCGCGCAGAACAAATAACAAGCCAATGAATACGACAAAAATAGGAATGGCTTTTAAGATAGTTTGTCTTGCTTTTCCTTTTAAAAAATTACCCAGATAAATGGCAACCGTCATCAGCGGAATGGTGCCCAATCCAAACAGAACGAGATATAAGGCTCCATAAGTCGCACCCCCACTTGCCATAGCACCAAATACCGCCATATACACAAGTCCACAAGGTAACAAGCCGTTTAAAACCCCCAACACAAAAAAGGTGTTAGAATTCCTTTTTTTCAGAAACACACCCAGTAAATCTTTCACTTTTGCCACCAGCAAATAAATTGGTTTTGAAAAATTATACCGATTGAATGTTTTTGAGGGGATTAAAATCATCCCTATCATACAAACACCAATAATTATGGATAATTGCTGTTGAATCCCAAATAAATTCAATCTTTTACCGAGAAATCTAAAGACAAAGCCAAGCAACCCATATGCAATAACTACGATGAATTGTGGGGATGATAAACGACACTATTTTTGTATTGAGCTCATCAAATTCAAGCAACTTTTTAGCAATCGTTTCATTTTTTAGATAATCAAATTTTCCAACAAATTTTGAAGGAATACTTCCAGGAGCTGTTTCTAATTCGTAATAATAGGATAGGTCATTTTCATTTAAAATATCAAAAACAGTTTTGCAGCCATGACAACCAAAATAATGGTCTTGATGTTGGATACTTGAAGTTGAACACTTATCGCCGCAATGGAAACACAAATCCATAGGATAGTTAAAGTTAGGTCGTTATTTCATCTACAAAAATGAAGATGAGCATCTTTTAAAACGATGACTTTTGTCATCCTTATGAATTTGAGTCTTTTACATTAAAGTTTTAACACTTTTTTCTTTCAAATTATATTAAAAATATTACTTTTAGTACATGGAAATCTATAAAGACGACCGATGTGAGAATTGCCTAGTCAGGCAATTAAACGCACTAAAGTCTTTAAATAAAGACCAACTAAAAAGAATTTCTGATAGTAAGGTTTCTAAATCCATAAAAAAGGGAGAATCGATTTTTGAGGAAGGTGAAAAGTTAAAAGGAGTTTTTTGTGTTCGAAATGGAGTTTCTAAACTTTCTAAAATGAGTGATAATGGAAAAGATACCAATACAAAAATTGCCACTCGAGGGGAGATCTTAGGCCAACGTTGTGTAATTATAAAAGAAAAAACTAATTTAAGTGCAGTAGCTGTAAATGATATGGAAGTTTGCTATATACCAAAAGTTCACCTTTTGGAAAGTATTAATGACAATCCTGATTTTGCTAAAGCAATACTTCTTCAAATGGCAAAAAACCTCAAAGTTTCTGATAATGTCAATGTCAACATTGCACAAAAAACGGTTAAACAGCGTTTAGCCGAAGCATTACTCCATTTCGATAAAAATTTTGGCATCGATGCTGAAGGTTTTATTGCGATGACTTTAACTAGAGAAGAAATTGCAAATATTTTGGGTACTGCCAAAGAAACCTGTATTCGAGCCTTGACGAGCTTCAAAAAACAAGGATGGATTTCAACCGATAGGAAACGCATAAAAATAAAAGATCAAAAAGCACTTTTGAAACTCGCAGAAAATAGATAGATATTCGAAATTACAACACCAACTGGAACAATGAAACACAATTCACAAAACCTAAAGCAATACATCACTGACGTTCCAGATTTTCCAAAAAAGGGTATTGGATTTAAAGACATTACCCCTTTACTCGAAAGTCCAGAAGGCACAAGTTTGTGTTTAGAACTGCTGTTGTCAGAACTCAAAAACAAACAAATAGATAAAGTTGTGGGTATTGAATCGCGAGGTTTTTTCTTTGGAATGCTGTTAGCTCAGTCTCTTAAAGTGCCATTTGTACCCGTTCGAAAACCTGGAAAATTACCTCGAAAAATAATTACACAATCCTTTGATTTAGAATATGGCTCCGATGTGTTGGAATTGCATCAGGATGCCATAAACCCAGGGGATAAGATTTTAATTCATGACGACGTCTTAGCCACTGGCGGAACTGTTGAAGCTGTCTGCAAAATGGTGGAATCTTTAGGGGGTCAAATTGTTCAATGTAATTTCATTATGAAACTTGATTTTCTAGAGGGGTTCAAAAAAATTGAGTCTTACCCTATCTATGCTGCGATAAGCTATTAGTCCAACGCTTTTTTGGTTACATACAGTCGCCAACCAAATAATGCCATTTGTAATTTTGTTGCTTTACTAAGATCCACCCGTTTTTTTGTCAAACTTGGAAAGATCCATTTATTAATACGTGCTAAAGCTTTAAAAAGTGGTTTTGAATTCATAGATCAAAAATAGAAATTCTTCTTTTAATTCAACACAAATTTCATAACTTAGATTTATCTTCGTAAAAAAAATAAGAGTATGGTTATTGTTTTGATGCTGTTGGGATTTGTGTTTTTGGTTGTAGGGGGTGAATTTTTGGTACGAGCTTCTGTTGCGTTATCATTAAAACTTAATATTTCCAAAATGGTCATTGGACTCACGGTTGTCTCTTTTGCAACCTCACTTCCTGAACTTTTGGTCAGTTTAAATGCCGCTTTAAATGGGGCACCATCCATTGCAATTAATAATGTTATCGGATCCAATATAGCCAACATTGGATTGGTTCTTGGGATTACAGTCCTGCTAGGAACAATTTATGTAGATAAAACATTTTATAAATTAAATTGGCCTGCGCTGATGATTTTCTCATTTGTTTTTCACTATTTTTTAAGTAACGACCTAAAGTTAGATGCCGTTGAAGGAACTGTGTTGTTTTTAAGTTTACTATTGTTTATTGGTTATTCGCTCAAACGGTCTGAAGGAACAGAAGTAGATGATTCTATAGATTCCTTAACAGTTATTTCAAATTTTAAAATAGTAATTTGGCTCATCATTGGAGGAGTGGCCTTATATTTTGGTGCCAAATGGCTGGTTGATGGTGCTGTTGTGGTAGCTCAAAAAATGGGTATAAGTGAGGCTGTTATTTCGGTGTCCTTAATTGCGGTGGGGACCAGTATCCCAGAATTAGCTGCCTCTGTAATTGCAATAATTCGAAAAGAAAAAGCCATCTCATTAGGAAATTTAATAGGGTCTAATATTTTTAATATCGGATCAGTAATTGGATTAACATCGTTGGTCAAACCGATTATTGTTGACGACCCCGAAATTCTTTCAAGAGATAGCATTTGGATGCTGGTATTTGCAGGACTTTTGTTGCCGTTAACTTTGATTTTTAAACGAAATGAAATTAAAAAATTTGAAGGCCTTATATTGGTTTTCTTGTACGGAGTTTTTATCTATTCCGTGTTTTTTTAAGCTCAAGATAAAACTAATTAACCGAATAACTATTTAATTCTTCTACACCAACGGCTTGAGTTGAGGTGGTCTAGTCAGTTCCGCCAGACTTTTGGGACTGTAAAATGATTGAGTCACTTAGTTCAAAGCACTGTGTAGTTTCAATATCATAAATCCAGTAATCACTCAGTCTATTTGGAACGTAATTTTCAGGACCTGCCAAATCTGTTACATCCATATCTTCTTCTTCTTCTTCTTCATAAGTTTCGTATGAACAACTGACAATACTTAATGCAAATAGGAATAAAAGAAGTTTTAGAGTGTTCATAATGCATTGGTTTTCATTCAAATATAAAAAAAATTAAACCAGAGTTTTAAAAATCAGCAGTTGTTTTTTTTTGTCATTTTCTGAATCAATCTCCTTAAAAAACAAAAAACCCACTCGTTGAGCAGGTTTTTAATATTGTAAGGACAATAAACTTATTTTTTGTTCACCTTTTGAATGTATTTGTTCAATGCCATGGTCATTGAAGGCATTTCACTGGTTGGTGCAGAAATATCCACACGCAGCCCTTTATTTTCAACCGCTTTTACGGTAGTATTTCCAAACACAGCGATTCGCGTATTGTTTTGTTTAAAGTTCGGGAAGTTGTGAAATAAGGATTCAATTCCAGAAGGACTGAAAAACACCAAGATGTCATAATATACATCTGCTAAATCAGATAAATCACTGATGACTGTATTGTAAAATACCGCCTGTTTCCATTTAACACCAATTTCGTCTAATATTAATGGAACAATAGGCTTTAGTTTGTCAGAAGAGGGTAATAAAAAATTTTCGTCTTTATATTTTTTTATGAGTGGAGAAAGATCTTGAAAATTACGTTTCCCAACATAAATTTTACGTTTGCGGTACACCACATATTTTTGTAAATAAAATGCAACCGCTTCCGATTGGCAAAAATATTTCATGCTATCTGGTACCTTAAAACGCATTTCGTCCGCAACTCTAAAGAAATGATCAACAGCATTTCTGCTGGTCATAATAATTGCAGTGTAGCTTGAGAAATCAACTTTTTGTAAGCGTACTTCTTTAGCTGTCACACCTTCCACATGAATAAAAGGACGAAAATCAATTTTCACTTTTTGTCGGTCTTGCAAATCGAAGTATGGAGAGTTTTCAACCTTTGGTTCGGGTTGAGACACCAAAATTGTTTTTACTTTCATGTGTTTATTTTATTGATTTTATAACGGTCACACTTTAAATCCATACAATCATTTTCTTGAAAATCAAGTTCTGTATATAGATGTTTCTCAGATCAATTACTCTATAAATAATAATTAATA
>JAURPF010000112.1 GCA_030835325.1 Flavobacteriaceae bacterium
CAAGAAGCTATTTCTTTAAAATCTGCCCCCAATAAGTACCGAAGCTTGGGAACACGCAAAACCTTAGTGATGTTGTTTTTTAATGCAAGCCTTCGGACACGATTAAGCACTGAAAAAGCAGCTAAACAATTAGGGATGGATGTGATTGTGTTGAATGTAACTGACGCATGGCAATTAGAATTTGATTCTGGTGTTATAATGAACCTCGATAAATCAGAGCATGTCATAGAAGCTGCACAAGTGATTTCGCAATACGCAGATATTTTAGCTGTTCGTGCCTTTCCGTCTCTGAAAGATAAAAATAAAGATTTGTCAGAATGGATTATTAATAGTTTTGTTACCTATGCAACCGTACCTATCGTCAATATGGAAAGTGCCACTGGGCATCCGCTTCAGGCATTAGCCGACGCGATTACTATTGAAGAATTAAAAACTAAATCAAGACCCAAAGTTGTGCTTTCATGGGCGCCACACCCCAAAGCATTGCCTCATGCCGTTGCCAATTCATTCATAGAAATTATGCAAACAATTGATGTTGATTTTACAATCACTCATCCCGAAGGTTATGAGCTAAATCCAGATATTGTAAAAGAGACCCCAGTTATTTATGATCAGGAAGCAGCACTCAAAGATGCGGATTTTGTGTATGTTAAAAACTGGAGTAATTACAAAGACTACGGCAAAATATCTTCTGAAGACTCAAGTTGGATGATGACCCAAGAAAAATTGAAAACGGCTAAATTTATGCACTGCCTCCCAGTGCGACGAAATGTAGTGGTAGAAGATGCAGTTATGGATAGTGAGCAATCTATTGTGATTGCACAATCAAATAACAGGACTTATGCAGCACAAGTGGTCTTGAAAAAAATTCTTGAAAATGGATAGGCTAAAAACACTTAAAATCGTTAAAATAGGAGGTAATGTGATTGATGATTTCCAAGAACTTACTTCATTTCTAACTGTATTTTCATTGATTAAAGGGCCTAAAATCTTAGTGCATGGCGGTGGAAAATCGGCAACAGCCTTAGCGAATCAAATGGGGTTGGAGGTACAAATGATTGAGGGCAGACGAATAACAGATGCTGCGACTTTAGAATTGATTACGATGGTCTATGCGGGTAAAATTAACAAAACAATTGTTGCTCAATTACAAGCTTTGAACTGTAATGCACTTGGATTTTCAGGTGCGGATGGTAATTCAATAATATCTGAAAAACGCCCAATTTCAACTATAGATTATGGCTTTGTAGGGGATGTAAAACACGTAGAAACCTCCACTTTGGAATTGCTATTAGAACAAGGGCTTTCTCCTGTATTTTGTGCAATTACCCACGATGCAAATGGACAACTTTTAAATACCAATGCAGATACCATTGCTTCTGAACTTGCCATCGCTTTTTCTTCACAATATAAAGTGGAGTTGTACTATTGTTTTGAAAAAAAGGGGGTTTTAAAAGATATTAATGACGAGGATTCTGTTATTCAAGCCATAACACAATCGTCTTATAAAGAATTATTAGACGCTCAATTAATTTTCTCTGGAATGCTCCCAAAATTAAATAACTGTTTTCATGCTTTAGATCATAAAGTATCTAAAGTATGCATCGGAAGACCAGAAATGTTGCTTAATTCTGAAGCAATTTTCACAACACTAACCATCCAATGACCTTAGAAAATTTAACAACATCTGCTATTCAATTATTAAAAGATTTAATTGAAATTCCTTCGTTTTCATCTGAAGAACAGCTGACTGCTGCACGTATCGAAGCTTGGTTCACTAATTATAAGATTCCATTTCAACGCTCTCAAAATAATATTTGGGCTACCAATGCCGATTTTGATCCGTCCAAACCAACACTGCTTTTAAACTCGCATCACGATACCGTGAAACCAAATAATGGATATACAAAAGATCCTCTCAAAGCACAGATTGAAGATGGGAAGTTGTTTGGATTGGGAAGTAATGACGCCGGTGGTTGTTTAGTTTCGTTAATGGCGACATTCACTTATTTTTATACTCATAAAAATCTAAATTATAACTTGGTTATTGTTGCTTCAGCAGAAGAAGAGAGTAGTGGAGATGCAGGTTTGAATAGTATGTTGTCTATCATTCCAAAAATAGATGTTGCCATAATAGGAGAGCCGACTTTAATGCAGTTGGCAATATCTGAAAAGGGCTTGGTGGTTTTTGATGCGTTGGTCAAAGGAACACCTGGTCATGCTGCACACCCCAATGATGACAATGCTATTTATAATGTGATAGAGGTCTTGCAATGGTTCAAAGATTTTCGTTTCGAAAAAGACTCAGATTCCTTAGGTCCTGTGAAAATGACAGTCACCCAAATCAATGCGGGAAAGCAACACAATGCCATTCCGGCAGCCGTTGAACTCGTTGTGGATGTGCGTGTTAATGACCAATATAGCAATAATGAAATTGTTGAAATTCTTCAAAAACAAGCCCCTTGCGATTCGATAATTCCTAGAGGTTTAAAATTAAATTCATCCTCAATTCCTTTGGATCACCCATTGGTCCAGGCGGGGATTGCATTGGGACGTGAAACCTATGGATCACCAACACTTTCAGATCAATCAGTGTTGAGTTGTCCGTCATTAAAACTAGGTCCTGGTGATAGTACGCGTTCTCATACTGCCGATGAATTCATTTATGTCAATGAAATTGAAGAAGGCATCACTTTATATATTCAATTATTAACTAAAATACTCTAATTATGAAACTTTGGGATAAAGGGATTTCAATTGATGAAATAATCGAAAAATTTACTGTCGGAAACGATAGAGAGATTGATCTTAAAATTGCGAGATATGATATTCAAGCTTCTTTAGCGCATGCCCAAATGTTGGTTAAAATTGGGCTTCTTACTTCTGAGGAACTTAGCACTATAGAATCCGTGTTTGATACCCTTCAATCGCAACTTAGCGAAGGCACTTTTGTGATTGATGCCCAGTTTGAAGATATCCACTCCAAACTGGAGTACGAACTCACTAAGACCTTAGGAGATACAGGAAAAAAAATTCATACGGCACGTTCCAGAAACGATCAAGTTTTAGTGGCTTTACAGTTATTTTATAAAGATAATTTAGGCACGATACAACATAAAATTAAAACCTTTTTTGAAACGTTGATAGCCTTAGCAGATACGCACAAATCGGCCTTACTACCCGGGTACACGCATTTGCAAGTAGCAATGCCTTCTTCTTTTGGTTTGTGGTTTTCTGCCTATGCGGAATCGCTTATTGACGATGTGTATGTTTTACAAGCGGCTCAAAAAGTAGTAGATCAAAACCCTCTAGGATCGGCAGCAGGCTATGGAAGTTCATTTCCAATTGATAGAGACTTTACGACCAAAGCTCTTGGGTTTGGTTGTTTAAAATACAATGTAGTGGCTGCACAAATGAGTCGTGGAAAAAATGAACGTATTATTGCATCTGGTTTAGGGAATTTAGCCAATACACTTGGAAAAATGGCAATGGACATTTGTTTATATATGAGTCAAAATTTTGATTTTATTGGGTTTCCAGAGGCATTGACAACAGGGAGTAGTATCATGCCTCATAAAAAAAATCCGGATGTTTTTGAGTTGATTCGTGGGAAATGCAATAAGCTTCAAAGTTTAGAAACGGAGATGCTTTTGATTACTAATAATTTGCCTAGTGGATACCATCGCGATTTTCAGTTATTAAAAGAACACATGATTCAAGGGTTTGAAGAATTGGAATCAATTTTGGAGATTTTCAATTATGCCATTCAGCAAATCCAAGTCAAAACAATTAATTTGAAGGATCCAAAATACCTTTATTTGTTTACGGTGGACAGCATCAACTCTTTAGTGATGCAAGGTGCCTCGTTTAGGGAGGCTTATCAGACTATTGGAGCACAGGTGCAGGATGGAACTTATAAATCAGATACAAGCATCCCACATACACATTTAGGGAGTATTCATAATTTGGCGTTGGAAGCGATATGTGCTAAATTTCCTTTGTAGGAGAGCTTTGTTTTTTGAAAGATTACAACTCCTTAGTAAGTGATTTGACAATTTTGTTATCGGCCAAAAAGGCTTTTAAAATTACTTTTATAGCTGTGTAAGTTGGTACTGCCAGAATCATTCCACTTACACCAAATAGAATACCTCCAATGATGATGGTTAAAAATATTTCAAGAGGATGAGACTTCACACTTTTTGAGAAAATGACGGGTTGGCTTACAAAATTATCGATGAGTTGGGCAAAAACATAGCCAACCATTACATAAATAGATTTTGGTAAAATTTCAGATTGAAAGTCCAAGCCCAGATTGCTGCTCATTGTTAAAAATAGCATTAAAAAACAACCGATTATTGGGCCGATGTATGGGATTAGATTCAGGAGTGCGCATAAAAAGGCAATCACAATACTGTTTTCGATTCCAAAAACCATTAATATAATGGAATAGATAATAAAAAGGATGGTGATTTGAAGTACCAGTCCAATAAAATATCGCGATAACAAATGTTTAATGGTTCCTAAGGATTTTCTCAATTTGGTTTCGGTTTTATTATCAGTGAGTATATAGATCGAATTTTCCATGATTTGAGTATCTCTCATCAAAAAAAATGTGATAAATGCTACCGAAAACAAGCCGATACTCAATGTTCCTATGGTTCCCACAATAGTATTTAAAAAGTTAGGGATGATGTTAATACTATCTAGTAAATCGTAGTGTTTAATTTCTTCAATGACGTTTATCCCGTTTGATAAAAAGAAATCATTACTTTGATTTAATAAATCCTGAACCGTTTCTTCAAGTTGCTCCAAATCCAATAAGGAAAGATTTTCTCCTTGTTTCACAAGCAATGGAACAAAAAGACTGACGAGCCCCACGAATATTAAAAGAAAAAGCACCATGGTAGCCACTACTGCCAAGGTATTTGGGAATTTAAATTTCTGTTTCAAAACTAATTTTACAGGCCTTCCAACCAGTGCAAGGACAGAAGCAATGGCGATATAAACCAATACCGATTGAATTTTGTACAAAAAAAATAGAAGTAAACTAATTCCGATGATGATAGCAATCGTCTTTAAAATTTCTCTAGATATAGAATTTGAAGTCATCAGTTTAATATTTGGTATAAATGTAGCGAAAATTTAAAAATGAACGACAAAAGCAACTTCAGTTTCTTTGAAAACACTTAATTAGGAAGGATTATTTTCGAATGAATATTTTATCTATTTTTACAGGAATCAAATTAGCTAATAAACTTCTTATGCGTTTTTCACTTTTATTGTGTATTTTTTTTCCATTAGTTACTTTTTCTCAAATAGACCATTGGGAAAGTGTGGTACTTCCTGGAGATAACTGGAATTACCTCATACCAACATCACAACCCAATGCCAATTGGAATCAACCAGGGTTTAACGTTTCAGGTTGGAGTTCAGGACCTTCTGGTTTTGGTTTTGGAGACGATGACGATACATCAGTTATTCCCACTACAAAGTCTGTTTATATTCGAAAAACATTTTATATTACAGATGTTTCGGCGGTGGGTTATTTGGTGTTAGATATTGACTATGATGATGGTTTTGTGGCTTATTTGAATGGACAGGAGATTGCAAGAAATCTTGTGTCAGGGGATGTTCCTGCATTTGATCAGCCAAGTGAGGGGTATCACGAAGCTTTATTGTATCAAGGGTATGCACCTGAACGTTTTCTAGTAGATGAATCCCTCCTTACTTCAGGAACAAATACCATTGCTGTACAAGTGCATAACTATTCCACTGATTCCTCTGATTTGAGTGCACTCCCTGTATTATCTTTAGGAATTACTAATACAACTTATGACTACAATACTCCACCTTGGTGGTTTGTTGAACCTTATATTCCAGTAACGGTTAATTTTCAGTCGTCAAATTTGCCAATTGTTGTGATTGATACTTATCAAGGACAAGAGATTCCTAATGAACCTAAAATTGACGCCACTATGAAAATTATTTACAGAGATGAAGGCGCTCGTAATTTTTTGACGGATGTTAGTGACGCCTCAACTCTAAACTATGATGGTGCTATTAAAATTGAAGTTCGCGGCTCTTCGTCGGCTCTATTGGAAAAAAAACAATTTGCTTTTACACCTTATGATGATCTGGGAGAAAAAATAAATGTATCACTTCTAGATATGCCAAAAGAAAATGACTGGATTTTAAATGGACTTGCTTATGACCCTTCCTATATAAGAGATTTTATCAGCAATAAACTTTCAAACTTAACAGGCAATTATGCGTCTAGAGGCCGTTATTGTGAAGTGGTTTTAAATGGAGAATTTCAAGGAATTTATGTGTTGCAAGAAAAACTTAAAGCTGATGACAGTCGAATTAATATTAATAAAATTAAAGACACCCACTTAACCCTTCCTAAACTTACAGGCGGATACATTACTAAAACAGATAAGATTGAAGGCTCAGATGTGGCAGCTTGGTCTATGGATAATCATTTAGGATATCAAAGTAATTTTGTACACGAACATCCAAAATCCTCCGAAGTACAGCCAGAACAACACGAGTATATAAAAGGGGAGTTTGAAAAACTTCAAGATAAGGTAACAGTTCCAAGTGATAGCTCCATAATAAATGGATATCCATCAGTGATTGACCTTCCTTCTTTTGTAGATTTTATCCTACTCAACGAGCTGGCTTCCAATGCTGATGCGTATGAGTTTAGCACATTTTTTCATAAAGATCGGAATGGAAAACTAAGAGCAGGGCCTATTTGGGATTTTAATTTAACATTTGGTAATGATTTGTTTTCTTGGGGATATGACAGGAGTCAAACCGATGTATGGCAATTTAATTACGGTGGAAATGATGGTCCAAAATTTTGGAGAGACCTTTTTGATGATGCCATATTTAAGTGTTACCTAGCCAAGCGTTGGCAAGCGCTTACTGCAGCTGGCAAGCCATTAAATTCACTCGAAATTTTCAATCTTATTGATGAAACTACTTCACTAATCACAGAAGCCGTTGAACGTCAAGAAACACTCACAGGAACTACAGGAGAATTTGATCAGCAAATAATTGATATAAAAGAATTTATTACCGAGCGAATCACGTGGTTGTCAAACGAACTTACAGACACAAGTTTGTGTACAAACATCTCTACACCCCCATTGGTCATTTCTAAAATCAATTACCACCCCTTGGTTGATACAGCATTAATCTCAGATGACTTTGAGTTTATCGAAATTAAAAACAACAGCACATCATCAGTTGATTTGACAGGTATTTATTTTGGTGGCTTAGGGCTTGCATATCAGTTTGAAGCGGGTACTACTGTTTCTGGTGGAGGTGCTATCTTTCTATCTAATAAAAGCGAGTCTTTTTTGTTGCGCTACGGCTTTGAACCTTTTGGTGAGTTTTCTAGAAACCTATCTAATGACAGTGAAGATTTAGTCCTCAGAGATGCCTATGGAAATATTATTGACGAGGTGACGTACAAAGATTCGTTGCCATGGCCAGAAGAGGCAGATGGAAATGGTGCGTTTCTAAAACTTGTCAGTTTAGATTTGGACAACAGCTTGGCAAGCAGTTGGATTGCTCAAGATGATACGACGGAGAATTTATCTGTAAACACCCTCCAATTTGGAGCTCTTGTCAGTCTCTCTCCAAATCCAGTTTCTGATAAATTAAGAATAAAAAGCGCCAACAACAAAATTAAGTCGATCAAACTGTGGAGCGTTAATGGTAAATTATATGATACTTATAATCTAAATAGTCAACAATTCGAATTGGATATGAGTAGTTTTGAAAATGGACTTTATCTGCTACAAATACAAACCAATTCCGAATCAGTTGTTAAGAAAATAATTAAGAACTAATTCTTATTTAATTTGATATATAATTCCTAAAGATCAATGTCATGGAGACAGGAGGTCAACGCAATTTTTTCGTTTCTATCGTTCTCGCCAAAAATAGAACCTGCTAAAATAGAAAACCCTTTACTTGAGGATTCTTTAAAATTTTTAGTGGAGAGTTCTACAGAAGTAAATAAAGTGGATTTATAATCTCTTATTTAAAAGCTGTTATATGTTTTAGTATTTTAATAGCAGCTTTTATGAGTCATCAAGTCGTTCCAATAATAAACAAAAAAAACCTACACAAGCTTGCTTGTGTAGGTTTTTCAAAATGAAATGAATAATTACTAATTCTAATCTACTCTACAGATACGTCAAATGTGACAGAAATATCTGTTTCTCCCCCAGCACTCTCCAGTCCATTATTTGGCTTAGTAGGTTCATGAACCAATGTAAATGTCAACTCTCCTGAACTCACAGTTCCTGCTGTTAATTTAAACGTCGTTCCCAATATATTGTTTTCGTCATCTAAATTTTCCTCGCTAATTGTGACATCCAAACCACCTCCTATTGTAAAAAAGAATTGGTGTTCTAAGTTCTCTTCTTCAACTTCTTCCGTAATGTTTTCAGCAGGCTCTTCAGCTTCGTTAAGTAAAACAATGCTACCACTGTATGTAACACCTGCGGTTAAATTACCATTTGTAATTTCTGGTTCATCTGGTCCATCACCATCTAAGTCACGGAACTCTAAAATCACGTCTGTTCCACCACCTTCTGGCTGAAGCGTAACGGTCATTGTTGTGATCACTTCTTCTTCATTTACAGGTTGTGGATCGTCGTCTTTTGAACATCCGATAAATAATGAGCTAGCAATTAATGCTGCTGTTAAAAATTTTAAATTTCTCATGTTTTTTAAATTTTTCATGTTTTTGAATTAATTAATAATTGACTTTAAGATTTAGTAAAAAGTTTCTGCCCAAATCGTCTGCATAATAGCGCAAACGGTTCAGGTAGTTTCGATAGGAAGTATTCATTAGGTTTGTAATACTGAATCCTACAGTTAATTTTGATTGTTGATTGATGTTAATATCGATATTCGAATTAAAATTAAGTAAGTGGTATGCGTTAGGAGTTGAGCTTATATCAACTTCTTCGTATGTTTCTGTTTGTGGTATATACACTTCAAAATTGTTATTTGGAAAGTCATGTTGTTTAAAATGATAAGCGCTTTGTAAAGACAAACGAATGTTATTGAAATCAGGGTTTTGATACACAATTTCGTTACCTATGTTTATAGGTGGCATTCCGATCAAAGGTGCGTCTAAGGTTTGGTCGTAGCCTTTGACTAAGGAGAACTGACTTTTTAAATAAACATTGTTAGTAAAGGCATAGGACGCGTCCACATCCATACCCAATAATTGAGCATCTGTTTGTCGGTATTCCCACACTTGAAAATTACCTCTTATCGTTTGCCGAACCTCTACGGGTTCTATAATAATAAAGTCGGAAACAGTATTGATGTAAGGGGTGACACAAAAACTAAAGTTATCATCATCATCATGTCGTAATGTTAATGAGACTTTATGACTAATTTCAGAATTGAACCTCAAATCGCCAATCTCGATTCGAGAAGCGGAATGGTGTAAACCTTCGCTAAACAGTTCAGAGGGATTTGGCGCTCGAGATGCAACCGAGTAGTTGAAAAATAGATTATAATTTTCAGCAAATGTGTAAGTCGCTCCCAATGTTGCCGATCCGTTATTGAAATTTAGTTGGGGATTGGTTAAAATTTCAGTTGGGTATTCTTCAACCACAATCTCAGGAAACAGTTGGTCATAATTACGTGATTCCCAAAAGGAAGTTCTATAAAATTTAAAAACATCCATAAATGTGAAATCGTATCGTGCCCCAGCTTCCAAGAGGAGTTGCTTACTTAATTGGTAATCTGCCACAAAATACACTCCTAAGTCATACATTTGGTAATCAGGAATTAATCTTCGCACACCAGTATCTGTTGCAAAGTTGTTTTGATATCGCGCCATTAGACCAGATTTTAGCATCATTTCATCTATAAGATCTGACTCTAAATCTATTAAAACAGTATGCGTGTCTAACTCTAAATCAACAGAGGGTTTTTCTCTATCATCCCCACGCCTAGAGTCAAACTCCAAACGGTTATTTCTCTGAAAATCATATTGGAAGCTCAGCTTTCCAAACTCATCAAATCTTTTGAAGGTTTTTAATCTTGCCAAATGATGGGATACATCTTGTTTGGGTTTATCAATTTTATATGTAAAATCCTCAATAGTGAGTGGTATAGTGCTTTCAATAGCTCTAATTTGATCTTGAGCACCACCCAAATGGGAAGCTTTTAAAATACCGATTTCATTTTTAAAAACTGAATAATACCCCTCAATCCCATAATCAAAACGGTTAAAACCAACTTGTAAAGAAGCACTTCTTTCAAACATCCCTGTATTGCTAAGGACATAGTCAGGCGCTTCAAAGTCTCCAAAACGTTTTAAGGACCCTTGCATTGTTGCATACCATCCGTTTTGATAACTTTTAGTTAATTTTGAGCTTAAGGAGGAGCCACGACCGTTGCTGGCTGCAGTCATTAAATTTTTTCCATACAAACTGTCTTTTACTGGTACTTTGGAGGCTTCAGCAACAATGACGCCACCTATTGCATCACCACTGTATTGAAGTGCACCAGCTCCTTTAATAACCGTAAGGTTACTGATCGCGTTAATATCAATGTTAGGGGCGTGTTCTGCACCCCATTCTTGGTCCTCCATACGCACTCCATTATTGATAATAACCACACGACTGCTGTGAAGCCCATTAATTAATGGTTTTACAACTGTTTTTCCTGTATTCAATGACGATACGCCACTTATACTGTTTAAAGCATCTCCTAAAGAACCACTACTAAAACGTTCTAATGCTTCGTTATCAATCGTGTTTTCGAGAATTGTTTTGGATTTATCGCTATAAGCACTCCCTTCAATCGTAATTTGATTGAGTTCTTCTAAATGGTGTTCTAGTTTAAATGACTTAGTGGTATCACCATTAACTCTTACAGTAAACTCTTTTGTGAGACAATAGGGGTGTGAAACCTGAATGTAATAAGTGTCATTACAAAGGTTTGGAAACGTAAATGTTCCATCATAACCAGTCTGAACAGTTTGTTCAGTATTTGCAATAGTCAGAGTGACCCCGATGAGCAATTGGCCATCGTGAAGATCTGTTACCTTACCTGAAAGTGAGTTGTCACAATTTTGTGACATTGTTGTATTGCCAATAAATAGTAATACAACCAATAGTGCATACGCGCGCATAAATCCTTAATTAACATTAAACGAATGAGTTTGTTAGTTAAGACATCATAGGGGGTGCGCGTAGTTGTGTATTGGTTAATGTAGGGTAGTAAAATTGTAACGGAGAAAAGTCTGTACTAAGTTTTACAGAAATTTGCGTGAGCAGTAAGTCTGGATATTCAGCAATATCATAACTTATAGATGTAAGTTGGAAATCACATGTTTCACAATTTTTTTCTGATTTGTGTATGTGAGAAATCTGGATATTACAAGTATCGTTTTCGTGCCCTTCAATCAAATGGCTAAACTGAATGGCAGTCGGAAGTATCAATGCTAATAAAAGCAATACCGATGCTGTAGTTTTACCAAGTTGATTTTTTAGATACATTTCTTGCCTTTAAATTGCTAAATTAGTAAATATTTCTGATACTAGACAATGAGAATAATTTTGTGTTTACAATAGCCGAAAAAAAATCATTCTAGCGCTTTAATGTAAAATGAGATTTAAGTTGTTTTGGATTCGCTGTTATAGGGTCAATATATTGTAATGTAAACCAATAATCACTAGCTGGTAGAGGCACACTATTATAGGTGCCATCCCAGCCAGTTCCTGACGGTCTGATTTCTTTTATCAGCTTTCCAAAACGATCAAAGATATAAATTTTTGCATTTGCTTGATTGGAAATAGCAGTGATATTCCAGCGGTCGTGGTAGTCATCACCATTTGGTGTAAAGTATTTTGGGTAGTCAATGACATAAACAAAGGCCTTGCCTTCTCCACAACCATTTATATCACGAACTGTCACAAGATGCTCCCCAGGTGACACATCCATAAACGTCCCTGAGTCTCCCCAAGGTCCTTGGTCTAGTCTGTATTCATATTGACCTTGTCCAGTTGCAACCGCTTCTATTATATGTTTATTTGCAAAAGCAGCCGTAGTGACTTGTGCCGTAACGATAGGTAATGAGCTTTCGATTACCGTAAAGGTTTCAATTGGTGCGGCGCATTTCTTTGAGAGGGTGTCATCTTTGACTTTAATTGTATAAGTTCCTCCTTGTAAAGGTGCATAACTTGAGTTTGTACCCACGATCTTACCACTAGCATCAGTCCAAACAAATGTATAATCTTGATCTGATAAAGCAGTATCTATTACTAAATCTGTACCATTTAAATCAAAACATAATATGTATTCCTCTTTGATTTCTACTATAGGTAAAGGATTTACTTCTAAGATAACTTCTGCTGTATCATAGCATATGGAGCTATCTATTAAGGCACCCGAAGCGTCTATAATTTGTGTGTCGATATCTACGCGAGCGATGACTTGCTGGGGGTTCACGCTATTTTCAAATAAGGTTGGTAACTCATTAATTGCTTGATCTGCATCGGACTGACTTGCATAATATCGAACTGTATAATTTAATGGATCTTGACCACTTAAAATAAAGTCGTTTTGAGTTGATAAATCAAATTGAACACTGTCATTTGTTGAATCTCCATCCGTTTCTACGTTGTCATCACAAAGGGAATAAGCAGTTAAAGGCGAACTCGCTAGTGCTGCTTCATGAACGGCTAAATTGAACTGTACAGTTGTGTTTATACAGCCTGTGTTTGTGTTTTTCACTCTCACATAAATTGTTTGAGGGTCGCTAATATTTGTATATGGACTTTCTAAGAAGTTAGTTCCTAAAGTCGCATCAGCTAAGCTTGTATGATAGGTAACTTCAAATAAAGTAGGGGCTTGTCCACCAAGAATTAGACTACTTTGAGTCTCTAAATCAAAATCAAAAACATCATCCGTATTAAGTTCACAAGCAATAAAGTCATCAATAGCAACTGCATTTGGTATTGGGTTTAAAATTAAATCAAAATTCAAAACGGTATAACAATCTGTCAAATCATTAGTAACACGTACGTAGATGGTTTGCTGATAGGGTACAACATTAGAGTATTCTCCTACAATGGCATTCATATTATTGAGTGCTTCAGCTTCTGTTTCATGATAACTTATAATTAGGTTTGATAGAGTCCCTGTGATTTCGGCATCAAGCTCCGTTAAATCAAACAAACCATACCCATCTTCATGTTCATCACAATTTGGTAAATCATTAATTGCAGCAATAACTGGAGTGTCAAAGACCTCAATCTCAAAACTCGTAGTGTCAAAACAATCTGGATTATCCACATTTTCAATTCTAACAAACACCGTTTCTTGAGTTAGTGTATTGGTGTACGGATTTGGATATGGATTTGCATTGTCCTCTGCATCTTGTTGAGAGGCATGGTAGGAAATAGAAAAATCAGCAGCATCTTGTGTGCCTAATACATCAGGAGTAACCTCTGAATTAAAATCAAAAGAATAAATTCCATCATTATCATCATCGCAACCATTAATGTCTTCGACAGCATTGGCAGTTGGCGTATCAAAAATGTTAACTAAAGTGTAAAAAGTTTGCACTTTGGTAGTTGTAGTTATGGTCACACTGACTGTATATTTTCCAGGAAGGGTATAGACATGCGTTGGCTTTAATTCAGTTGAAGTTTTAGAATCTCCAAAATCCCATTCCAAACTGACTATAGTTTCAGAAGTAGATAGTGAAAATTCAGTATTGGATCCTAAACAATCATTAACGTAGCTAATGTTTGCAACTAAGAAAGATTGTATGAATGGTGGAAGTCCAAATTGTGCTCTTGTACCCAATGAAAGCTGTTGCCCAGCTTCAACATAGTCGGCTAATGCTCCGGATTCATTTGGAGCATTGATTACATCTAATGAGTTTCCATAAAATAGGTTACAGACATAAATTTTACCATCTGGACCTAATTGCATACCCCCCATAGTGGCGAAGGGTTGTTGGTAAATAGTCGTTGCAGAATTCGGAATGTCGACTGATGTAAGATCAAATTGTTGAACTCCGTTTACTGAACTTGAAAAATATACTTTTTCGGAATTTTGTGAAAACGCTACACCATAAAAATTAGCATTTGAAGCTAATTGAAGAGGGTTAGATACC
This sequence comes from Flavobacteriaceae bacterium, assembly GCA_030835325.1. Lineage (GTDB taxonomy): Bacteria > Bacteroidota > Bacteroidia > Flavobacteriales > Flavobacteriaceae > Hel1-33-131. The sequence goes on from JAURPF010000112.1 coordinate 14,174, forward strand.
AGTCCTGTTTCTTTGTCAAAATCATAAAGCCATGCAGAACCATTTCCGACATTGGAGCCTTCATTGTTTGAGTTTTGGTTGTGTGAAATAGCTAATCTAGTTCCATCCGGAGATGATTTTAAATAGCCTATACTATTTCTTCTGTAACCAGAAACATTTATAGATGGTGTGACTGTAGAAGTTACAGGAGTATGGTTCACTCCATTGCTATCAATTCTGAATGCATAAAACGTATCTACAAAATGAGTTAAAACCCAATAAGATTGCCCGTCAGTATGCTCGACAGCAGTTATCTTTTCAGAACATTTATATTCTAAATGTTCTTGTATTAAAGGGTCATAGGTTTGGAGTTGAATATTTTTTTTGGAGCTATCAATATCTCCCATACCATTGTTAAGGGTCATATCAACTAGCGAGTAGTTGAGCCCGTTATTATACCCGTCATCACCTCCAGGTACACTGGTTAACGAATCTGAATATTCTTCAGTAGGATTTCCATTTATTTCTGCAGGACCTTGATTAGGGAATGCCCATGCATTTTGATGATGTGGTTCATCTACTGTGAAAATATAATATTTATCTAAATCTCCGGGTTTAGGAATAATCACTCCAGAACTTGTGCTCGAAGGATCACCCAAAAGTCCTGTACCTGCAAAGTAATTTGCATTAGGCATGATGTTGTGGTTCGCATCCCAGACATCACGGCCATCGGTATAAAATTTTAAATTCCCATTAGGATCAGAAATAGAAGAACACCCCTCTAATGTATTTATTGTTTGAGATGCTGCTGCAGTTGGAGTAACGGTTCCATTGATATTATCAAAAACAAGACCAGCTCCATCACCAAAAAACCAATTATTGGCTTCTCCTTGAGCAATCACATAAGTATTTAATAGAAAAATAAAAGCTACAGCTAATGTATTTTTTATCATGATTCAAACAATTCAATTAAATTAAAATAATTTAAACAAACTAGAGTAATTACTGACAATTTGTTATTGATATTAAAATTATGGCTCATGTGTAAATATTCGCAGATTTTTTCTCATACTTTATGCATTGGTGTTGTTTAGCAACCACCAAGATAGAACTACCCATTGACCCTCGTCTCTTGAGTAATAAATTGAATCTGGGTATCCAAACTGTTAGAGATCACGCTTACTGCTTGCTGCTACTGCTTCATGCCAAGTAGCAGTCCGTTCTTCTGGATTTAATTTTCCATCTACGCCCAGTCGATACAAATCTGCGTATTCTTTAAAGTAAGAAGCCAATTCTGATATTTATCCAGCCTCAAAATGTGCAAACATTTTATTTAATGTATCAATAATTTCGTGTGTTTTTGATTTTAAACATATATTTTTCAAAATTATGATGACAAAATTTAATTAGACAATACAGTTCTAAACCCTAAATGCTCTAATGAAGTGCTTGGATCCGTTGCCATCCTAGATGAAACTCTATAACTAGCACAATAGGAGGCATTGCACAAAAAAGAACCGCCACGAATCACCTTTTCATCGATGTAGGGATTATTGGGATTGAAGGCTTTTTTTGCTCCTTCAGGGTTTTTGGAAATTCCATTTTTTAAGCAGTCATCGTAATAATTGATATTATACCAATCACTTGTCCATTCCCATACATTTCCAGAAATTTCATAAAGTCCATAATCATTAGGAGGAAATGTTTTTACAGGAGCAGTTTTTTCAAAACCATCCGCCAGTGTATTTACTACTGGAAACTCGCCTTCCCAACTATTTACATATTTTGAAAGTGAGTTTTCAAGGTTACCCCAAAAATAAATTTTATCTTTTTTCCCTCCTCGAGCAGCATACTCCCATTCAGCTTCTGTGGGCAAACGCCTGCCTGCCCATTTGCAATAAGATATAGCATCTTCATAAGAAACATGAACAACAGGGTGATTTTCTTTGCCTATAATATTACTTCCTCTACCTTCGGGTTCTTTCCAATTTGCACCAACACTCCATTTCCACCATTGAGAAAAATCATACAAATTAGGCACCGACTCGGCGGTTTTTTTAAACAACAAAGAGCCTGGTCGAAATAATGAGTCATGAGGTTTTGGAGTGCCCGCTGGAAGCTGAAGTTTGATCAAATCCCAATCTACAGGCTGCTCAGCAGTTGTAATATAGTTGGTTGCTTCTACGAATTTTGAAAATTGAGCATTAGTAACTTCTGTAACATCCATATAGAAGCCATCAACTTGAACAAAATGTTTTGGTTTTTCGTGTTGAAATGCCATTCGATCTTCATCAGAAGCACCCATTTCATAAAGTCCACCAGGAATCCAAACCATACCGTCTATTTTAGGTTGTGGTGTGGTCGTTTTTTTTGATTTGTTGTGTTCACAAGATTGTAAAACAAGGCACAAAATCACTGCAAGTTTAATTAGTGGGTTAATTGTCATAAAGTCTTAATTTATTTAATAAAATTACGACTTTTTCACATACCCTTAAAAATAAGTTTTAAACTTCTTCATTTATGATAGTTTTTGAAACAAAATTCATATGGTATCACTTATAAAAACTATTAAATTTGGTTAACAAAATTTATATCATGATCAAAATAATCAATTTTATATTGTTTCAGCTGTTTTTTAGCAATATTGCTTTATCTCAAGTTTCAGATAGTAGCCTAAAAAAAATTGTTAGTGCTTCGTATTTTGGTTTATGGACAAAAAAACATTCCCAAAACCAATAAATTCTTTACAAATAAATTTGCAGTACTTTTTTGGTTGTTGTTCACAGACTTGCTGTGCTTCAAAGTGGATCCAAAGGGAGTGAGGTCGAACTGTTCTGGGGAGGATTTAACCAAAGTAGTATCGTAATCATTTAAAATAATGGCACATGAGCTTATTAATTAAAGGTTTATAATAAGTTTTTGTGTTCTTTTTTTAGTACTTGTAAGTATACTTTCTTGTTAGTAAATAATATATATTTGACTTTTTATTTACAATTAATTTTGCTAGTGTTGTTTATATTAGTGTAAAATCTAAAAATTAG
>JAURPF010000113.1 GCA_030835325.1 Flavobacteriaceae bacterium
AAGTATCTGATTTAAGTGATATAACCCCTTACTTTGGGTAGGGAAAACGCATGAGGTGTAATGGACTAGGGTTTTAAAAAAAAGCTGAGTATTACCAATCTAGCTGATTTTTAATCCATTAGCCACCGGATGTGCCGCATCGGGGTTCACAAAAACAAGTTTTCCTTCGGGAGTTTCGGTCATTAAAATCATTCCTTGACTTTCAACACCTCGTAAAGCACGTGGGGCTAAATTCACCAAAACGGTAACGCGTTTTCCAACCACAGATTCGGCTGTAAAACTCTCTGCAATCCCCGATATAATCGTGCGAACATCTATCCCTGTATCTACCTGAAGTTCCAATAATTTTTTGGCTTTTGGCATTTTTTCGGCTGAAATAATGGTTCCCACTCGCAAATCTAACTTGGAAAAATCTTCAAAAGAAACGGTCTCTTTTTGAGGTTCTACAACTTTATTGGCAAGGGTGTTTTCCAATTTACTTTGGGTTAATTTTTCTAATTGGTGTTCAATCTCAGCATCTTCAATTTTAGCAAATAACAAGGCAGCTGTTCCAATTTGGTGTGCAGGTTCTAAAAGAGTCGCCCCCTTTTCTACCGCCTCCCAAGAATGGGTTGGCAACTGAAGCATTGTTTTTAGTTTTTGAGAAGTCGTAGGTAAAAACGGTTCAGAAACAATTGCCAAAGCGGCTGAAACCTGAAGGGCCACATACATAATGGTTTGTACCCTTTCTGGATCTGTTTTGATCAATTTCCACGGTTCTTCATCTGCTAAATATTTATTTCCTAAACGAGCAAGGTTCATCAGTTCCTGACTGGCTTCTCTAAAACGGTAGCGCTCAATCGATTTTGATAAACTCTCAGGAAAAGCGTTTACTTTTTCTAAAGTTTCAGTATCAATCTCAAAAAATGCATTTGGACTCGGCACACTTCCTTCATAATATTTTTGAGTCAATACAAGCACTCTATTAATGAAGTTTCCAAAAATAGCCACGAGTTCGTTGTTATTTCGTGCTTGGAATTCTTTCCATGTAAAATCCGTGTCTTTGGTTTCGGGAGCCGTTGCCGTTAATACATACCTCAATACATCCTGTTTTTCAGGGAAGTCTTTTAAATACTCTGGCAACCAAACCGCCCAGTTTTTGGAGGTTGATAATTTTTGACCTTCAAGGTTTAAAAATTCATTAGCAGGTACATTTTCGGGAAGAATGTAACTGCCTTCTGCTTTGAGCATTGCTGGAAATATAATGCAGTGAAATACGATGTTATCCTTTCCTATAAAATGTACCAAAGTAGTGTCTTTATCTTTCCAATACGGTTCCCAATCCTTGCCGTTTCGCTGTGCCCATTCCTTGGTGGATGAGATGTAACCAATAGGGGCATCAAACCACACGTAAAGCACTTTTCCATCGCCGCTTTCAACAGGAACAGGAATCCCCCAATCCAAATCGCGAGTGACGGCACGCGGACGTAAACCGTCCTCTATCCACGATTTACATTGCCCATAAACGTTCGGTTTCCAATCGGATTTATGTCCATCTAAAATCCATTCCTTTAAAAATGATTCATGTTTATCAAGGGGTAAAAACCAATGTTTGGTTTCTTTTAAACTGGGAGTTGCCCCCGTTATAGCCGATTTTGGGTTGATTAAATCCGTGGCATTATGTGTCGTTCCACATGCCTCACACTGATCGCCATAACTTTCTTCATTGCCACATTTTGGACAGGTTCCCACTACAAAACGATCGGCCAAAAACTGATTGGCTTCATCATCGTATAATTGAGCGGTTGTTTCTTCAATAAACTCACCCTTATCGTAAAGTGTCTTAAAAAATTCAGAAGCTGTTTCGTGATGATTTTTTGCAGAGGTTCTGGAATAATTGTCAAACGAAATGCCAAAATCGTCAAAAGAGGTTTTGATATTGGCATGATACCGATCTACAATATCTTGAGGGGTAACACCTTCTTTTTTGGCTTTGAGGGTAATGGGAACTCCGTGCTCATCACTTCCACAAATAAAAGCGACATCATGACCTTGTAAACGTAAGAAACGTGCATAGATATCCGCTGGAATATACACGCCAGCCAAATGACCAATATGAATGGGCCCATTGGTGTAGGGTAAAGCAGCGGTAATTGTAAAACGTTTTGACATTGAATTCTGAATTATGAGCACAAAAATACACAATATTACGTCCAATTTGAAACAGAACTTTATAAGAAATTGCTATCTTTACAAAAAGCCCTTAAAAATGATGCTTAATACTTTAATGTGGTGCCTTTTTATGCTGATCCACTCAGAACCAAATAAGACGTTTATGGATTTATCTAACACTTCCTCTTTATCTCCCAACCCCTCTTCAGAACTAATACGCCCACCCTATTTGAAAGCTGGAGATACAGTCGCCATTGTGGCGCCTTCAGGAGTTTTAAAATTTGAGGCGGAAGTGATTCAAAAAACAAAATTGCTTTTGAACCGTTGGGGATTGGAAGTGGTTTTTGGATCGCATCTCCAAACAAAAGCCCATCATTTTGCAGGTTCAGATACCCAACGAACAAGCGATTTTCAATTTGCCTTGGATCACCCAGCCATCAAAGCAATTTGGTGCGCACGTGGGGGTTATGGATTGCTTCGAATTATTGATGCTTTGGATTTTGAAAAATTTAAAACTCATCCCAAATGGATTATTGGGTACTCAGACGTAACGGTCTTGCATAATGCCTTAAATAATTTGGGCTATGAAAGTTTGCATGCCATGATGTGTATCAACCTCACGGACGATCCCACCGCCATAGAACAGTCTGTAGAAACCTTAAAAGCGGGACTGTTTGGCACGCTAAAAAATTATGAAATCGAGGGACATTCTGAGAACAGACCCGGAACTGCAACAGGATTGCTTGTGGGCGGAAATTTGTCTTTATTAACCGCTGGATTGGGAAGTAGCACACAGCTTGACACCAAAGGAAAGCTTGTTTTTATAGAAGAAATTGGTGAATACAAATACCATATCGATCGGCAGTTGCAAAGCTTGAAACGTGCCGGTTATTTTAAAGACTGTGCCGGCGTGATTGTTGGTGATATGAGTCAAATTAAAACCAATGATCCTAGTTGGGGATACTCAATTGAAGCCACCATTTTAGAGGTGCTTAACGACACAAAAGTGCCCGTTGCCTTTGGGTTTCCTGCAGGTCATGAATTTGAAAATCGTGCCCTTTATTTTGGAAGAAACACTCGATTGGAAGTGACTAAATCCAAAACACGGGTCTTATTTATAGATTAATCTTTTATTGTATGATTTCGAATACCCCTGCACCTCCCTATTATGCCGTTATTTTTAGTTCTGTGCGTACAACGGACACCAAAGGCTACACCGAAATGAACGCCCTTATGAATGCACTCGCAGTTGAACAGCAAGGGTTTTTGGGGATGGAAAATGCGCAGTCTGACATTGGAATTTCCATTTCTTACTGGAGTGACTTGGAGGCGATCAAACGCTGGAAAGACCACTTGGAGCATCAAAATGCACAAAAGGAAGGTCAAAACCGTTGGTACCAACACTATAAAGTGCGGATTGCCAAAGTTGAACGTGCCTATGAATTTCTAAAAAAATAAGATTTTAATGTCTGAGTCCTACAAACGTGGCATTTCAGAAGAACACAAGGCAGTGGAGTATTTGATCTCCAAAGGCTATCGTATTTTGGCACAAAACTATCGCTACTTGAAAGGTGAGGTGGATATTTTGGCACAAAAAGACAACTGTTTGGCAGCCGTGGAAGTTAAAACCCGAAGTAGTTCTGACTTTGGAGCTCCCAAAGAATTTTTGAAACCAGCACAAATACAACGCATCATCAAAACAGTGGATTATTTTGTCACCTCCAAAAATTTAGAGGTGGAAGTGCGTTTTGATATCATTTCAATTGTACTCACCCCACACAATTCAGAATTGAAGCATATAAAAAATGCATTCTATCACTTTTGATCCAACACAGCTTTTAAGTCGTTTAAAGAATAGGGCTTGGCTGTAATGACTTTAGAATCATCCAACACAAAGTAGGTTGGCGTGGATTGAATATCATAAGTTTGTGTGATCTCATGGGTCCATTTTCCTTTGGCAATACTGTGTGTGAATTCCGACCATGGAACAATTGTTTTGCTCCATTGGGCTATGTTCTCTTCGATTCCTATGGCTACCACAGTAATCTTTTTTTCAGGGTGACTTGAAATATAGGCATGAACTTCAGGAAGTTCATTTAAACAATGGCTGCAATCACTGCTCCAAAAAATCAATAAATAGTTGTCCGCACCCTCCAAATCGTAAAGTGATGCGTTTGAAGTTTCTGAAGAGTTTTCAATGACAAAATTAGGAGCTTTTTCTCCCAAAGCAATCCGAATAAAGGTTTCTAAAGTTGTGATGAGTTCTGTGTCGTTTTGTTGACGAACCAACGGCAAGACATAGTTTTTTGTGAGATAGACCGCCAAATCAGCATCGCCCGATGTTTCTAGGAGTTCCCTTAAGGCATTCAGCGTAGTTAATTTGTAGAACGGGTCGGTAGTTGCCAAGGTACTATAGATCTCATCTATATTTGATTGATACTCTTGAAGTGAAGTGGTTTCAGAAAATTGCATCAGAAATACATAGTCAAGGAACTTGTCGATTATAAAGTTAGAGTTTTGAAGAATGGGGTCTTTAAAATCTATGGCTTCAAAATACTTTGTTTTTACATTAGATATGTATTCAGAAACCGTTTCGATTTTTGAAGGGATATAGGGTTTAGTCGCTGAAATAAAATGTGCAGCAATGGTTCCTTTAGAAAGCCGTTCGTACGCATTCTGAAGACTGTCTATTTTTTGAACACGAAGTTTATAATTCAAGGTATCTAGCGTTGGCTGTGCATACAATTGGACAAAGTCATTTTGTGCATTTGCCATCAATTGGTTGTAGGATTGCAGAAGTTGATTTTCTTTGGAATTGGTAAATTCTACGCCAGTTTCGTTCTTAAAATTAAACAAAACGGGCTTTCCGGAATAAATAAATTCAAAATTATTTTCGGATTGAGGGAGTGCATACACCAATCGATACATGCCCGCAGGAGCAGACGCCTCGAGTTCGATTTGCATTTCACCATTGGTGTTGACCACCCCATAACTCACATAGTTTGTCTTGCCCTCCGAGAGGTGGTATAATATGGTTGTTTTGAATGCATTGGCAGGAGAAAAAACGCCTTTTATTTGTTGTGCAACTCCTAAAAAAAGACTTAGTAAACTTAAATATAGGAGGTATTTACTCATAAGGTGGGGTGTTTGTAGGTCTCAAATATACGCATCTTATGACAAAAAACTAGGATGCTAAAATAGGTTTTAAAGCTTCTAACCCTTGCTGCACAGAATTAATATCAGAAAAACGCATCAAAAGACGAAGCCCCAAACGCATTTGTTTTTCCGTTATGGAACAGCTTTTTGGGTGTGCTTGAACGTATTGCAGTATTTTTGAGAAATGAATGCTTTGGTAAAAACGACTGTCTTGGTCACTAATAAAATACCCAACTAGTTTGTGGTTTTTCATCACAACTTTGTCGAATCCTAAAGTCGTTGCCAACCACTTGATGCGTACACTGTCTAAAAGATCGACTACTTGCGTGGGAAGTGATCCAAACCGATCGATTAAATCGCGTTCAAAACGTTGCAATTCATCTTCTGTTTTCAATGTATTTAATTGCGTATAGAGACTTAAACGTTCTGTAATATTATTGACATAATCATCTGGAAATAATAAAGAGAAATCTGTATCAATGGTCACATCTCTTACAAATTGTTTGGCATTAATATCCTCATTATATAGAGACTTAAATTCGGTTTCTTTAAGTTCTTCTATAGCTTCATTGAGAATTTTTTGATAGGTTTCAAATCCAATATCGTTGATAAACCCGCTTTGCTCACCTCCCAACAAATCCCCTGCCCCGCGAATTTCTAAATCTTTCATAGCAATATTAAAACCACTCCCAAGAGCTGTGTATTGCTCTAAGGCAGTGATTCGTTTACGTGCCTCATCGGTCATCGCATGATACTCGGGAGTAATAAAATAACAAAATGCTTTTTTGTTACTACGCCCCACTCGCCCCCGCATTTGATGTAAATCACTCAGTCCAAAATTATTGGCGTTGTTTATAAAAATGGTGTTGGCATTGGGTACATCCAAACCACTTTCTACTATGGTAGTACTGACCAAAACATCAAATTGACCGTCCATAAAATCGAGCATAAGCTGCTCCAATTTGCGTCCTTCCATTTGACCATGTCCCACACGAATTTTGGCATCGGGTACCAATCGCTGTAAAAGTCCCGCTACTTCTTTAATATTTTCAATTCGGTTGTGAATAAAATAAACCTGTCCTGCCCGTTGAATTTCATATTGAATGGCATCACGAATGACTTCTTCGTTGAGACGAATGACATTGCTTTCGATCGGAAAACGGTTGGGTGGTGGGGTTGTAATCACCGACAAATCCCGAGCTGCCATCAAACTAAATTGAAGGGTTCTAGGTATGGGAGTTGCTGTGAGCGTGAGAACATCTACATTGTCTTTGAGGGTTTTGAGTTTTTCTTTGACAGCCACCCCAAATTTTTGTTCTTCATCAACAATTAATAAGCCCAAATCTTTAAATTTCACGGATTTGTTTACCAATTGATGTGTTCCAATTATAATATCTAAACTCCCCGACTCTAACTGTTCTAGGGTTTCTTTGCGTTGTTTGGTGGTTTTAAAACGGTTGATATAATCAACACTCACAGGAAACTCTTTCAATCGTGCTTTAAATGTTTTGGCATGTTGAAATGCTAGAATTGTTGTCGGCACTAAAATAGCGACTTGTTTGCCATTATCAACGGCTTTAAAAGCGGCTCTCAAAGCGACTTCTGTTTTTCCGAATCCTACATCCCCACAAATCAGACGATCCATAGGACGATCGCTTTCCATATCTGATTTAATATCGGCGGTAGCTGTTATTTGATCGGGGGTGTCTTCAAAAACAAAGGAGGCTTCCAACTCCATCTGCATTGAGGTATCAGGGTTGTATCTGAAGCCTGTTTTCAACTTGCGTTTGGCATAGAGTTTTATCAAATTAAAGGCAATTTCTTTGACCCTTGATTTGGTTTTTTGCTTTAACACTTTCCAAGCCTTGCTTCCTAGCTTATACACTTTTGGAGGCTTGCCATCTTTTCCATTAAATTTGGTGATTTTGTGAAGGGCATGAATGCTGAGATATAAAACATCTCGTTCGCCATAGAATAGTTTGATGGCTTCTTGTTTTTTGCCTTCTACATCAATTTTTTGAAGGCCTCCAAACTTCCCAATCCCATGATCAATATGAGTGATATAATCACCGATTTCGAGTTTTGTGAGTTCTTTAAGGGTAATGGATTGTTTTTTAGAAAATCCATTTTTAAGATGAAATTTATGGTACCGTTCAAAAATTTGATGATCGGTATAACACACAATTTTTTTATCATGATCGATGAATCCTTGATGCAAAGACAATACAATGGTTTGACAATGAACGTCTTGATCAACGGTTTCAAAAATATCATAAAACCGTTGCGCTTGTTGGGAGTTCGAACAACCGATATAATTTTGATAACCCAAATCGTGATGGGAATTTAAATCTTCAATAATTCGATTGAACTGCTTATTAAAGGAGGGCTGGGGACTGACATGAACCTCTAGTTGTTGTTCCTTTTTAGGAGCTAAAACAGCAGTGCTTCCAAATTCAACGACCGAAAAGTCCAACAACTGAGATTTGAATTCAGCAGAGACACAAAACAAATCTTCTGGACGGCTGTGATTGATATCGGTAGAAAGCATATTATAAGCCTCGGTGGCTTTTTCTTGAAGCGTATCTGTTGTTGCTAAAAACGCAGGTATATTTTTGGCAAAGACAACCGTTTTTGAAGCAGTGTATTCTAAAAACCCTTGGCGGGTTTCATTGAGTAGTTTATGCTCAATATTGGGAATAATTTGAAGTTTTTTGATGGGTTTAATAGAAAGTTGAGATTCAATATCAAACGTTCGAATACTGTCCACTTCATCCCCAAAAAATTCAATTCGATATGGTTTATCGTGCGAAAATGAAAACACATCCACAATCCCACCACGCACAGAAAACTCACCAGGTTCAGTGACAAAATCAACCCGTTTGAATTGATACTCGAAAAGGACTTCGTTAAAAAAATCTAAATTCAACGCTTCACCTGCCACCACTTTAAAGGTAGATTTCTCCAGTTCTTTTCTAGACAATACTTTTTCAAAAAGTGCTTCTGGATAGGTGACAATAAGTGCTGGTTTTTTTTGAGAATTGATTCGACTTAATACCTCAGCACGCAACAACACATTGGCATTGTCCGTTTCTTCAACTTGATACGGCCTGCGATAACTTCCTGGATAAAAAAACACTTCTTTTTCGTCGAGCAACACTTCCAAATCGTTCAGGTAATAGGCCGCTTCTTCCTTGTTTTCAAAAATCAACAAAAATGGCTTGTTGGTGGATTTAAAAACACTAGCAATTGTGAAAGACAAAGAAGACCCTAAAACTCCTTTCAAATGCACTTTTTGTTTGGGTTCGGACAGCAAAGAGCTCAGTTTCTGATGAATCAAAGACTGTTGAAATTTTTGAGAAAGGATAGTTTTACTCAACTAAAAAATTTTTGCAAAGATATAATAATAGTCTTTGAATTTAATTATAATTTAAGGGTAAATCCTTTTTAAATTCTACTTAGAAATATAAAAAATTATGTAGATTTGTGTACCAAAATTTACAAACCTATGTCCATTTCAGATTTATTCAATAGTGGTTTTACCACTCGAAATCAAGATCATTTTGCTTCAATTGTAAGAGTTGCTTTCAGTGACAATTTTATAAGTCAAGAAGAAAAAGATTTTTTAGAACGTCTTGCTCACAACTTAGATATTTCAAAAGAAACCTATCTAATGATTTTAAAGAATTATGATTCACACCCCATCAACCCTCCGATTTCCCAGGTGGCACGTATAGAGCGCTTGTATGATTTAGCACGTATGGTGTATGCAGATCACATCAAAGATATACACGAAGTGAAGCTGCTTAACAAGATAGTCATTGGGCTAGGATTTCAAACGCAAATGGCATCAAAAGTCGTTAGTACTTCCTTAGAATTAGCATCTAAAAAGGTTGATTTTGATACATTTAAAAAAGAAATGAACCTTCTTTTTTAACTTAAATGGTCTCAGGTTTGGAACCTTAATCCAATATACGCATCAAACCTTCTTGAGCAACAGAAGCGATTAAATTTCCTTTGGAATCAAAGATACTTCCTCTTGAAAACCCTCTTGAGTTAGAAGCACTCGGACTGTCGATCGCATACAAGAGCCATTGACTGATATCAAAATCACGGTGAAACCACAAGGCATGATCTAAGCTGGTATAGAATACTTCTTTTGAGTTTAAAAATTCGCGATGCGGCATAGAGGCTGGGCGCAAAATATTGTAGTCCGAAGCATAGGCCAATAACTGATGTTGAAAAGGAACATTGATTGCGAGTTCTTCGCAGGTTTTAAACCATATATTATCAAATGGCGGACTGTTTTTGACCAACTTGGTAAGCATATTATCAACAGGCTTAAATTCAAATACTTTTGGCAAAAAAGACTTGTAACGCTTGTAGGTGTCTGGAATCACATCCTTAAATTGTTCAATTTGGTTGAGACTGTCCATCAATTCATCTGGAGGAAATACATTGGGCATTGAAATTTGATGATCGACTCCTTCTTGTTTTAATTGAAAGGATGCCGAAATATTGAAGATTGCCTTTTCATTTTGAAAAGCAACCACCCGACGGGTTGTAAAACTCCCTCCATCTCTAATAACATCGACTTCATATTTAATTGGAACGTCAATATTTCCGCCCAAAATAAAATAGGCATGCATTGAATGTGCGTAACGATCTTCTGGAACGGTTTGATAGGCCGCATGAAGCGATTGTGCCAATACTTGCCCTCCAAAAACACGACCCCATGGAGCTTGATAATTTTTACCAATAAAAGTATGGTCATTAATTTTTTCGAGCGTTATTAATTTGATAAGTTCAGAAAGGGATTTCATAGTTTAAAATTTGTTGCAAAAATAATCTTTTTTGTGTACAAAATGTCTTTCAAATCCTTTTAACAAACTGTTAAATTTTGTAACATTGGAACCCTATTAGAGTCTAACAAATAAAACCTATGGATATACTATTATTTTCAATCGCTGCTTCTTTAATGGCTCTTGGAATCATTGGGAGTTTTTTACCTGTTTTACCAGGGCCTATTACAAGTTGGGTAGGTCTATTGATTTTGTACTTGATGCCCAAAATTGAGGTGAGTCTTGGAATCTTAATTACAACACTGATTATAGCTGTTTTAATTTGGATTTTAGATTACTTTATTCCAGCCCTTGGAACTAAAAAATTTGGGGGCACAAAAGCAGGAATGATTGGCACGAGCATTGGACTCCTCATTGGTCTCCTTTCACCAATTCCTGGAGGGATGCTTATCGGTGCTTTTTTAGGAGCATTTGTGGGGGAGTTGATAAACAAAGCCGATTCTAAAACTGCTCTAAAAGCGGCTTTTGGAAGTTTATTAGGATTCTTAACTTCTGCATTTATAAAATTTGTAGTGGCTGTCATCTATTTGGGCTTATTTATATCTAAAATTTGGGATCATAAATCTGCACTATTTTAATCCTGTAACGCTTTTAACAAAACTTTTAATCAATATTTTATAATTTACATTAAATTCACACTCTAATAAAACAAACATTTTTACTATGAACAAATATATTTCAATTCTATTTTGTGGTTTATTTCTCTTGTCCTCTTCCCTAATTGCGCAAGAAAAAGAAGCTTCAAACTACAACTATAATGACGCTTTTGGGCATGATTTTTACACAAAAAACGGGACTGCAACACGCTCTGCAAGCGGAAAACCTGGGCATGCCTATTGGCAAAATAGTGCCGATTACAAAATCGACGTTAGCTTAAACGACGTCACGAAAGAAATTTCGGGATCGGAAACTATCACTTACACAAATAACAGCCCAGATGCATTGGATTTTTTATGGATGCAATTGGATCAAAATTTATTTAAAATAGATTCTCGTGGTAAGTCAATTGTTCCAATACGAGGAAGTCGAAATGGCGATAAGGGTCAAAATTTTGACGGTGGATATGGCATCAATACCATTAAACTTATTTACAAAAAAGGACGCCGTTCTACAGAAGTAAATACCACCTATTCAATTGTAGATACACGCATGAAAGTAAACCTTCCAAAAGCGTTAGAAGCCAATGGAGGAACTGTTGGAATTAAAATTGATTTCTCATTTACTTCACCTGATTATGGATCCGATAGAATGGGTGTTTTAGAAACCAAAAATGGCCGTATTTTTACTTTAGCTCAATGGTATCCTAGAATGTGTGTGTATGACGATGTGAGTGGATGGAATACACTTCCTTACTTGGGTGCTGGAGAATTCTATTTAGAATACGGAACTTTTGATGTAAACATTACAGCGCCTTCAAATCATTTGGTGGTGTGTTCTGGAGCTCTTCTGAACCCTTCTGAAGTTTATACACAAGAACAGCAAAATAGATTGAAAAAAGCCGAAGCGAGTGATGCTACTGTCATGATTCGATCGGAAGCGGAAGTGACCCAACCAAGTTCACGACCTACAAATTCTCCTACCCTAACATGGAAGTTTCGAATTGAAAATTCGAGAGATGTCGCTTGGGCTTCCTCTGCAGCTTTTATATTGGATGCTGCACGAATCAATTTACCAAGTGGAAAAAAATCCTTAGCCATGTCTGCTTACCCCGTAGAAAGTGTAGGACAAGATGGTTGGTCACGTTCTACTGAATATACGAAAGCTTCTATTGAGCATTACTCCGAAAAATGGTTAGAATACCCTTACCCTGCAGCGATTAATGTTGCTGGAAACGAAGGTGGTATGGAATATCCAGGAATTGTGTTTTGTAATTATGAATCAAAAAATGAGCGTTTGTGGGGAGTAACAGATCATGAATTTGGACACATTTGGTTTCCAATGATTGTGGGCTCTAATGAACGTTTACATGCTTGGATGGACGAAGGATTCAATACCTTTATTAATTCTTTGAGTACAGAAGTCTTTAACAACGGAGAATATAAAGAACGAAAATCAAACATGCACCGAATGTCTAGTGTGTTTGTGAATGACAAACTAGAACCAATATATACGTCACCAGACAACTTAAAAGAACGAAACTTGGGCGTTTTGGCTTATTACAAGCCAAGTATGGGGCTTGTATTGTTGCGCGAGCAAATCCTAGGACCTGAACGTTTTGATGAAGCCTTTACAGCTTATATCAATCGATGGGCTTATAAGCACCCGACTCCAGATGATTTCTTTAGAACTATGGAAAATGTAGCAGGAGAGGATTTAAGATGGTTTTGGAGGTCATGGTTCATTAACAGTTGGAAATTAGACCAAGCAGTTACAGGGGTAAAGTATGTGAAAAACGACCCAAAGCAAGGCGCTATTATAACGATCGAAAATCTCGAAAAAATGCCAATGCCTGTGGTTATTGAATTAAAAACCAAAAGTGGAAAGGTCACTCGTAAAACATTACCTGTTGAAATTTGGAAACGCAATGTGAGTTGGGAATTTAAGGTGGACACTACCGAAGAGTTGGCTAAAGTAGTCATTGATCCAGATTATGTATTGCCAGACATAAATTCATCAAATAACAAATGGAAAGCATCTGATGGGGCTGAGACTGTTGAGATTCTAACAGATTATTTAGGCGTTTATTCTGCTCCAGAATTTCCAATGAAAATTACTGTTTCAGAAAATTCAGGAACACTTGTTCTTGAAGCAGAAGGACAACCCGCTTTGCCGTTAGAGAGCGAAGGTGGTGGTGAGTTTTCAATGGAAGAAGCTGGTTTAAGCATTCAATTTAATGCCGAGAAAACTGGTTTTAAATTAGATCTTGGAGGGCAAGTTTTTGATTTAACGAAAGAATAAGTTTAAAAAATACTTAAAAAACATCAAAGGCGAATCCAATCAGAGATTCGCCTTTGTTATATTATAAAACTCTTAAAATCAATATTTAATTAGCTTTTGAACATAGGATTCTATATTGTTTTTTAAGGTTAAAATATACAATCCATTTTGTAAGTTATTTGTTTGAATCCTTGCATATCCATTTATAAATTCTAGATCACCACTAAGAATGCGTTGACCAAGATAATTTCTTAACTCAAACGACGTTTTTAAATGTTGATTTTCGGATTTCACGAAGAAATCTGTTTTAAATGGGTTAGGATATACAGACCACTCAGCAAGTACTTGATTCGGGGTGCTTAAACTGCCATCATAGCAGCTTTCGGGAACCAAAAATTCTGATTTAATCAAGTCTGGGATTTTAAAATCAGTGAAACTTTCATTATTCATATTTCCTACAAAGGCAGCATCAACTACAGCATCGTTGGAACCTAGAAAATCTTGCATAATGGTTGCAAAAGTTTGTCTATAATCGTACTGAACCGATTGTAATTGAAAGTTATTAGATGAAACAGCTTCACTCAAATCAACATTAACACCTGAAATTCCACTTTTAACCGGTTTTCCAAAAGCAAAAACAGGGGCAACTTCACCATGATCCGTTCCTAAACTTCCATTTTCTTGAGCTTTTCTTCCAAATTCGGAGAAAGTAATTCCCAGAACATCCTCTGCTAAGCTATCGGAATTCAAATCTGACATAAATGCTTCAACAGCTCCTGATAATTCTGACATTAACTTATAATGTTTTCCTTGAATATCTCCAGAGGCTTGGTTTTGATTATTATGCGTGTCAAACCCGCCTAATTTAACCATAAATATTTTAGATTGAATTCCTCCTCGCATCAATCTTGCGACTGTTTTTAACTGATCTGCAAGATTTGTATCTGGATAAGTTGTTGTTGCACTATTTGAACCTGCCTTGAATGAATTAGAAATAATTTCAGAATATTGATTGGAAAGTGCATCGACGTTTATTATGTTTTGAAGTTCTGTTCCGTAGTGTGAGTTCGGAATATTTTCTGGTGGATTTCCACCCAAACCACTTAAAACCGAATAAAAATTTTCCGAGTCTTGACCATTGATATTTAAGGCTAGACCATGCTCAACAATGCCATGAAATCCAAGATTGGTATTTTGTGAACCTATCTGAATTCCCAATGGATAGTTTGTTGGGATTAAATCTGCATAAGCTTGTTCCATATAACGACCAATCCAACCGCTATCGCTTCCGTTATTCCAATTACTACCATCATTGCCAGTAGCATAAATATCTTTAGACGCAAAATGACTTTTGTTTTGAGAGGGATACCCTACAGATTGAATAATTCTGAGTTGATCTGCTGCATATAAATTTTTAAATCCTGTAAGAGCTGGGTGTAACGCAATATCCTGATTTGTAGCAGTTAAACTAGTGTCAATTTGATTAAGCGGAAGGTATAAAGCTGATGGAATATGAATGTTTGGACGTAAGGTTTGATAATCAGTAAACGCACTGATAGGTATCACCGTATTAAGTCCATCATTGCCCCCTTCAAGCTCTACCAAAACTAATTTTCTGTTAGAGACATCACAATTAAAAAATGAATTCATTAATTTTAATGAGGCATTCACTTGAAAAGGCATAAGCCCAATCGCTGAAGCTGTTGACGATAATTTTATAAATTGTCTTCTTTTCATTTGTTCTGCACCTTACATTAATTGAAATTCTGGAGCATTCATCATTTTAGTAAATAGGGCATCAAGTCGTATTTTGACTTGAACGGCATTCCCCGACTGAAGGTAGCTATTCCAAGCTGAGTTCCAATAAGAGGGATCCATTTCATTTAGAACCGTCATAAAATAGTTGATTCTGCTTTGATCTATAGATTCGCAATAAAGCAATTCTGAAATTTCGGTGACTAAAGTCTGAGCATCACTCGCTAAAGAGAAATGTCCGGAGTTGTGAACATAGTCAACGCTATTAAACAACACCCAAATGTTGACGTTTGGATTTGTGATTTTATTTTTTCCAGATATAAAACATTCTATAAGTTTGTAACGTGAAATAATGGTATTGGAAGAAAACCAGCTGCGGTCAAAATCTGGTGTTTGGTAATCGCCAGGATAACCTGCAACTGTATCAGGTGAAAATGGATTCATTCCAGCGCCAGCGAAATATCCGTAGTAACAAAAATTAAAATAAAATTTATGGAAATTAATTTGATCTGTTGTCCATGTCGTTGGTGGATTTGTACTGCTTGCAGCGGGGTCTGGTAATTCAATTTGTAATAGACTCAAGGCTTCATTTAACAGTTGAATTGGGTTTTTGACTATGCTTCCAATAATTTCATTTGAGCTGTCTAAATCATCTTCATCATAGAAATGCTCCGATATTAAAAGCGTCTTAAGAACGTCTAATAGGTTATAATCAGATGCTATCAATTGAGATGAAAGTGGTGTAATAATATCCTCTTCAACTTCTTGATCCCATTCGCTTTTTACAAAATACCTGTAAATCTTCCTCACATAAGCTTTCGCTGTTTCCTCTTGTGCAAATACCATTTCTACATAATCATCAATCTCCTGTTTGATGCCTGCCTCATTGGACTGCCCTGAAATTGTTTGATTATTAAATGCACTACTAAATGTTTTGGAATTTGTATTGTGCTGACCAACCAATGCATACCCCATCGGAATTCCTGTATCAGGGTCGATGACATCTCTATTCGGTTTCATTTTTATTCCAGAAAAAATTTTAGCAGTGGTTTGAATATCTGTCTCCGTATAATTCGTGTAATTTCCTTCGCCTATTTGAGGGCCTTTAAGAATTGTGAAAAGCTCAAGAAATTCACGTGCATAGTTCTCATTAGGATTGTTTTTATTATTTGTTGTATTGTCCAAATAATTTAGCATTCCATTATCGTAGGTGATTTTTTTAGCAAGTGTTTTAATATTTCCAAAAGCATAGAATTCTAACAACTTTAAATAGTCATAAAAATAGGAAGACTTCCCAACGCCATCGTCCTTTGACACCGTAAAAGTTGTGTGTAAGAAAAAGATAAGTTTGTGCTTAAGGTTGTTCTGTTTATATGCATTGTACCACCACCATCCAGAAACTATTGCTCGTTTTCGGTTTTGTCCATAAGGAAAATCTGAAGGTGCTTTATTGGGCGTATGAATCCAAAAATCATCCGATGTTCCGGTTTGACCATTTACTATCATGTCATAAGGATCTTCCCAAAAAACAGTTGGTTCTACGGTGAGCTGATCCAATGCTTGCTCTGGAGTTAGAGCCGCAAATTGATCTAGTTCAGCTTTAGAATATTGGAAACAACTGCGTCTAAGCAAGTGCTTAGCTTTTCTTTGCCCTAAAATTGATGTTGAAGGATTTAAAGATGGCATAACAATGAAACTTTACTCTTATGTTTCCCGAAGATACGACAAAAACCAATACCAAGAATTATATTTTACACATTTGCAAAGAAATACAGGGATTAGATAAAAAAAAAGCCCTCCGTTTAAGGAAAGCTTCTCACTGGTTTTGTCACAAACCACGGATAATCATTTTGATTATCACAACACAACGTCTTAATTACTATATGTATTTTTTTGAAAATACTTAGCGGTCTGGACGGGACTCGAACCCGCGACCCCCTGCGTGACAGGCAGGTATTCTAACCAACTGAACTACCAAACCGTTGCATTAATGCGGTTGCAAATATACACTGCATTTTTCATTTCACAACTATTTTTTACT
>JAURPF010000114.1 GCA_030835325.1 Flavobacteriaceae bacterium
GTTGGTGTTGATTCTTTTGAATCTATTTATTTCCTAAAATCAAATGCCCTTTTTAAAAAAAACAACCAAGGAATTCAAAATTATAGCGATTTAAGCAAAGGAGATATTCATAAAGTTTCTTGATCGCAAAGAAATTGAACGCCTTCTTGAAGATATAAAAGTTTTAAAAGCATCGTATAAAAACTAATCTTTTTAGTACTTTTGGTTCTTTAAAATGAATCTAAATAAGCATGCATTTGACCATAGCAGATCTTAAGAAAGGTGAAAAAGGGATCATTACCGACAGCTCTTCTAAAGACATCCCTCTAAAACTTTTAGAAATGGGATGCCTTCCAGGAAACAAAGTGCATTTACTTCAATTGGCACCCTTTGCCGATCCGATGTATCTCAATGTTAACGACAGCTTTTTGGCTATAAGAAAAGAAACGGCCGCTCTGATTATAATCAAGAAAACAGATGAGTAAACAGATAAACGTTGCACTAATTGGAAATCCAAACACCGGAAAAACATCGGTATTCAATGCCTTGACAGGTCTCAATCAAAAGGTTGGGAATTACCCTGGTATTACGGTCGATAAAAAGCAAGGTGTCTGTAAATTATCACGCGGAGTTAAAGCCCATATTTTAGACCTTCCAGGCACCTACAGTTTGAATGCCTCCTCTTTAGATGAAAATGTAGTCATTGAGTTACTACTCAATAAAAATGACAAAGACTACCCCGACGTTGCAATTATTGTCAGCGATGTCGAAAACCTAAAGCGTAACTTACTGCTGTTTACCCAAATTAAAGACCTCAAAATCCCCACTATTTTGGTTATTAATATGAGTGACTTAATGACCCGTAAAGGCATTTCCTTAGACATCGAATTATTAGAAACTAAACTTCATACCAAAATAGCCCTTGTTAGTACCCGAAAAAATAATGGGATCCAAGAATTAAAACTACTCATTGAAAATTATAAAACGATTTCTAAAGAATCCTGTTTAGATATAAGCTCAATTGACGCAGCCTATTTTCAAAGTTTACAAAAAGCGTTTCCAAGTCAGGATGTTTATAAATTATGGTTGGTCATTACCCAAGATGCAAATTTTGGGAAAATCACACGTCAAGAATTAGATATTTCAAAATTTAAAACAAAATCAAATCAGGAATTAAAACGATTGCAGCAAAAAGAAGCCATCAAACGCTATCAATTTATTAACTCAATTTTAAAAGAAGGACAAACCATAGATCGCTCTAAAGCCACTGGATTGCGAAGTAAATTGGACCGTTTACTGATTCATAAAGTTTGGGGGTACGTGATCTTTTTCTGGATTTTATTAACCATTTTTCAAGCAATATACGATTGGGCAACCGTTCCTATGGACCTCATCGATACTACTTTTGCGAGCCTAGCTGAGTGGATAAAAAACACCTTTCCTGATGGTGGAATGGTCACCGATTTGGTGGCGGAAGGGATTGTATCTGGGATTGGAGGCATTGTTATATTTATTCCTCAAATTGCCTTTTTGTTTTTATTCATTTCGATTTTAGAAGAAAGTGGTTATATGAGTCGTGTGGTCTTTTTGATGGACCGTATCATGCGACGATTTGGATTGAGTGGAAAAAGTTTGGTGCCGCTAATTTCTGGAACAGCTTGTGCCATTCCTGCAGTGATGGCCACCCGAAATATCGAAAACTGGAAAGAACGCCTCATCACCATATTAGTCGTCCCGTTTACAACTTGTTCTGCGCGTTTACCAGTGTACCTCATCATTATCGCCTTGGTAATCCCAGATGGCTCAATTATTGGGTTGAATTACCAAGCACTAACCCTGATGGCATTGTACCTTCTAGGGTTTGGAATGGCAATATTTTCAGCTTACATCCTCGATAGAGTTTTAAAAACAAAACATAAAACCTTTTTTGTGGTAGAGATGCCAAACTATAAATTACCGTTACTGAAAAATGTTATAATTACGGTAATTGAAAAAACAAAAACATTTGTGTTTGAAGCAGGAAAAATCATTTTGGCAATTTCAATTATTCTTTGGGTATTGGCATCTTATGGTCCTGGAGATAAATTTAACAATGCGGAATCCTATGTAGAAACCACCGCACAAACCTCCTATGAACGAAACGATCAAATCGCAGCTTTTAAACTAGAGCACTCTTATATTGGAATTATTGGAAAAACAATTGAACCGCTAATTAAACCTTTAGGATACGATTGGAAAATTGGTATTGGATTGGTTGCGTCTTTTGCCGCTCGAGAAGTATTTGTGGGGACTTTAGCAACAATTTATAGTGTAGGAAGTGCAAATGAAGGAGAACAGATAGACACTATTAAAACTAAAATGGGAAACGAAACTTATGCAGATGGTACAAAAGTATTCACACTGGCTTCGGGAATTTCGTTGTTGCTATTTTATGCGTTTGCTATGCAATGTATGAGTACATTAGCTATTGTAAAACGGGAAACTAAAAGTTGGAAGTGGCCAATTCTTCAGTTCATTGGAATGACGGCCATCGCGTATATTTGTGCGTTGATTGCATTTCAATTCTTAAAATAGTCCAGGATGAGCGAACCCTTTCAAAAAATAATCATTGTTTCTGTATCAATTTTGGCACTTGTCTATATGTTCCGAAAACAGCTTTGGAAGTCCAAAAAGAAAAACAATGGTTGTGGCAACGACGGTTGTGGATGCTAACCTAGTGCAACATCCAAAGTCATCATCACTATAAATCCACCAATAAACCCAAGCGTTGCAATATCGGTATACTTATCGCGTTGCGTTTCGGGAATCACTTCTTCAACTACTACAAAAATCATCGCCCCCGCTGCAAATGCTAAAGCATAGGGTAAAATAGGGGTGAAAAATGTCACCGCAACAGCGCCTACGACAGCTGCTATGGGTTCTACAATAGCCGACAATTGTCCGTACCAAAAACTTTTAACCCTACTCACTCCTTGACGTCTTAACGGCATAGAAACAGCCAGACCTTCTGGAAAGTTTTGGATTCCAATTCCAAGGGCTAAAGCAACAGCTCCGCCAATAGTTGCTTCTGGAATTCCAGCAGCAACACCACCAAAGAGAACACCAACAGCCAAGCCTTCTGGGATGTTGTGAAGTGTAATTGCTAATACCAATAAAGTGGTTCGATGCAAAGGCGATTTGACCCCTTCTTTTTCATTTTCTTTAAAATTAATGTGCAAATGTGGAAGCACTTTGTCAAGTCCAAATAGAAATAAAGCCCCAAAACCAAAACCAATGGCTGCAGGAATTACTTTAAAAAACCCTTCGCCTGGACTCATTTCAATACTTGGTGCCAATAGACTCCAAAAACTTGCTGCTACCATAACGCCTCCTGTAAATCCGAGCATCCCGTCCAGTAGTCCACGATTCATTCCTTTGAAAAAAAACACAAGAGACGCCCCTAAAGCCGTCACAATCCAAGTAAATAATGAAGCATAAAGCGCGGCTAAAATGGGGTCTAAACTACTAAAGTAAGAGATAATCTGATCCATTTTTTTTATAAAATTTTGCGCAATTTACTAAATCCTTTTTTCTTTTTGAAGTTGTTCGTAAGCTTCCTGAACCTTTCTAAACTTTTCTTCTGCCCCTTTTTGATGTTCCTCTCCTAAATGTGAGACTTTATCGGGATGGTATTTTTTAGCCATTTTTCTGTACGCCTTTTTAATTTCTGAAATCGTGGCATTTGAGTCGAGTTCTAAAATTTTATAAGCACTATCAGAGCTGTTATAAAACATGGCTTTAATGCTCTCAAAATCTTTGGGGTT
This sequence comes from Flavobacteriaceae bacterium, assembly GCA_030835325.1. Taxonomy (GTDB): domain Bacteria; phylum Bacteroidota; class Bacteroidia; order Flavobacteriales; family Flavobacteriaceae; genus Hel1-33-131. Next base: position 3,783 of record JAURPF010000114.1, read on the forward strand.
AATCCCTAAATATGAGGCGATAAGCGCAATGGCTTCCACTTCAGAATTGGCCACATGATGATCTGATTTTGCAATACCAAATAAGAAATGAACCAGTTGTAGTCGGGATGCATGGTCCATCATTTGACGAATTTGCAAACAAACTTGACGTGTTGAAATATTGGTTTGCTTAGCTATTTCTCTAAATAAATTAAACGCTTGGTTGGCACGTGCTTTGCCATACATTTGAACAAATTGTGCACGAACAAAATCCAACTCACGTTTGTCCTGCTTGCCATCTGCTTTGATCACAATGGATGCCAAGATCAATAAACTGACCTCAAAATCTCCCGAACGGGTTGCCGATTGATTTTGAGAACGAACGCTACCACCTTTAGAAGATGCGTCTAACATACTCCCCACTGCCAGTCCAATAATTGCGCCAATTGGCCCTCCAAATGACCATCCGATCGTCGCTCCTATCCATTTTGAAAACCCCATATATTCGTACCCTAATTAAATTTAAAATCAAACCTACAAAAAAACAACAGAATCAGTTGACAACCGTGGTGATTTCTATACTAATTTATAATCAATTTAACATTTGTCATCTATAATAATGAATATAATTGCTCTACAAATTTGTATCTTTGTGCCTTAATTAAAAATAATTACACATGTATCCAGCAGAATTAGTAAAACCTATGCGAGAGCATTTGACGCAAGTAGGTTTTGAAGAATTACATACCGCCGAAGCTGTGGACACTACTTTAGCAAAATCTGGCACCACTTTAATTGTAGTCAACTCGGTTTGTGGATGTGCGGCAGCCAATGCGCGTCCCGGTGCCATCATGAGTTTAAGTAACGACAAAAGACCGGATCAAACCGTAACAGTGTTTGCAGGCGTTGATAAAGAAGCCGTTGATAAAGCCCGAGCACATATGATTCCTTTCCCTCCAAGTTCGCCTTGTATGGCCTTGTTTAAAGATGGGGAATTAGTACACATGCTTGAGCGTCATCACATTGAAGGACGACCAGCGGAAGTGATTGCAGAAAATTTAATGAATGCGTATAACGAATACTGTTAGTAGCATTTAAAAAAACTTACAAAACCAGACATCTCTGTCTGGTTTTTTTTGGTTTAACTAGCCTAAAACCTGAACCAAATCTTCGATTTTGGTGAGCAACTGAACTTTAATCGCCGTGTTTTTGAGTCCAATTTTATTGTGTTTGGAAATGAATATAATTTCATAGCCTAATTTTTCTGCTTCCAAAATACGTTGATCCACCCGTTGAACAGGTCGGATTTCACCAGAAAGTCCAACTTCTCCTGCAAAGCAAACGTTTTTAACGAGGGCTTCGTCGTCATTAGAAGACAATATCGCCGCCACTACCGCCAAATCGATTGCCGGATCATCCACATTAATTCCTCCTGTAATATTTAAAAATACATCCTTTGCACCAAGTCTAAAACCTGCCCGTTTTTCTAAAACGGCCAAAAGCATGTTGAGTCGTTTGGCATTAAACCCTGTTGCACTACGCTGTGGGGTTCCATACACTGCGGTACTCACCAATGCTTGGACTTCGATTAGTAGTGGACGAACCCCTTCGAGAGTTACCGCAATAGCATTGCCAGATAGGGCTTCGTCTTTTTTGGAAATTAAAATTTCAGACGGATTGGTCACTTCCCGTAGGCCTGAACCCAACATTTCATAAATCCCCATTTCATGAGTGGATCCAAAACGATTTTTATGGGCTCTTAAAATTCTAAACACATGATTGCGATCGCCTTCAAACTGAAGAACGGTATCTACCATATGCTCTAATATTTTTGGTCCCGCAATGGAGCCGTCTTTGGTGATGTGGCCTATTAAAATAACAGGCGTTGCGGTTTCTTTCGCAAATTTAATCAGTTCACTTGTGCATTCTTTTATTTGAGAAACGCTGCCTGCAGACGCTTCTAAATAATCACTTTGTAAGGTTTGAATCGAATCAATAATTACCACATCAGGTTGAAGGGCTTCGATTTGCTTAAATATATGTTGTGTTTTTGTTTCGGTTAAAATGTAACAGCTGTCATTTAGTGGCTGAATACGTTCTGCCCGCAATTTGATTTGTTTTTGACTTTCTTCACCAGAGACATAAAGTGTTTTGTAAGGTAGTTTCAAGGATATTTGCAACATGTGTGTGCTTTTTCCTATCCCAGGCTCGCCCCCCAAAAGTGTAAGAGATCCAGGTACTATGCCGCCCCCTAAAACGCGGTTTAACTCCCCATCAGCCGTATCCATTCGAACCGTTTTGGTGGTGTCAATTTCAGATATTTTTAACGGTTTTGAGACCCGGTTTGGGGCACTTTGAACTCCTGTTTTCCAATCTTTTTTATCGGGTTTCTGGACGAGTTCTTCTGTAATTGTATTCCAAGATTTACAAGATGTGCATTGCCCTTGCCATTTGGCAAATTGAGCTCCGCAGCTCTGACAAAAAAAAGTGGTTTTAACTTTAGCCATTAGAATCCGTATTCTTGTTTAATTTGATCTGCTCTTTCAAACATATCATCTTTTGTATAGCCTTCGACTTCGTCGAGGGTGTAGGCAGACCTATAGATGTCCATTGCTTTTTTTGGCTTTCCTGTTTCTTCATAATACCGAGCGATGTAAAAACTAGCAAGGACGGTGTTGGGATGTTGTTTATTTGCAATTTTACCTAATTCTTTAAAATATTCAAATTGTTTTGTTTTTTGAATTGCAGCTGCTATGGCTCTAAAATCATTAACCAGTATTTGCTTTTTGATTCCAAATAAGGTTTCAATCATGTCATATTTTTCAATAAGATAATCCACTGGCGATGTTTCTAAAGTTAAAATATGATTCTTATATTCTTCCTTGCTAATCGGTTGAAAGACTAAAAAGATACTTTGTAATGCTTTTGGAATGGATTGTGCTACGAGTGAATAATGGTTGGCCGCCTCAAAATTATCAAACCCATAAAGGAGGCTTGCGTTTTCTATGGCAGAAATTCTACTGTTCAGCGCCACAATTTGTTTGTGATTACGCTTGATGTCTAAAGCAGCTGTCGAGAGATAATAAAAGGTTTTAGACTTACTTTCAAGACTAAGTCTTTTTGTAAGATTTTCTTCCATAGCAGATGACAAACTTGGGCTCATAGCGACCAAGGCATTAAAAACAGGACGATCCTTAAATAAAAAATAATTGATGAAATTTGCTGTTTTACCATGTCCTATCGCGACTCTAAAATTGAGGGTGCGATAATTTTCGCTCATGAAATTGAGGAGTTCATTTTCTATAAAATCATAAAACTGAGCCCCTGTTTTAGAAGGCAAATAATCCTCCATTGAAATATTACAATCTTCTGATCTTGAGCCGTCTTGATTCACCCCCACAACAATGGCTTCTGGCATGTCCTCCCAGTAGGAATAATAATCCACATTTCCGGCGACCACTTCAAAAAGGTAATCTCCATCGAAAACAACAATTAAAGGATAATATTTTTCGGAATTTTCTTCATAGTTACGAGGAAGTTGGATTTTCAACTCACGAGTAGTTCCTAAAAACTCGGATTCCATCGATTCATAAACCGTCTGAGCGAGAGCTAGATTAAAACTCAGCAGGGCTGAAAGTACAAAAAATTTCATATCTATTCGTTAAAAGGTTTGTGTTGCCAAGTTAAGAAAATAAGCGAGAATGAAATATACTATTCTGAAGTTTGTTTTGGATATAACTTGTTATAAATCGGTAAACAGATTAATGAGAATCCGCCCAAAACAATGACCATTAGGGTTTGAGACGTCCACATAATCCATCCAAACGCTCTGCTTGGATCTTCTTGAAAATTAAATAGTGTAAATGCAACAACTATGGCCTCAGGATACGATCCTATCCCCCCATTAGTTATTGCAATACTAAAACTTGCAAAAATAAAGCCTATTAAAATCGCAGAAAACGGAAGTTGACTTGTTTCTGCTAAAGAAAAAGATGTCACGTAAAACATCAAAACATACATACCCCAAATAAAAAGAGTATGAAAAATAAACGCCCATTTCTTTTTCATTTTTAAAATACTGGTAATCCCTTCAAGTAATCCCCCTAAAATAGATTTAATTTTTATAACAACTTTAGATTTCCCTTTGTTAATCAGTTGTGTCAAAAAAACGACTAAAATTAAACTTGCGATTAGTAAGGTTAAAATTTGATTTGTGGAAACATGTAATTTCTCGATGGTTTCAGAAACTTGCAAAAAAATAACATCAAATTGTAAAAGAAGTGCAATGGAAATAATAACTAGCATCAGTAGCATATCTGCGAGCCGTTCTGAAACGATTGTACCAAAGCTTTTTTCAAAAGGGACACCTTCGTAATTCGTTAGCACAGATGCTCTTGCAACTTCACCAGCTCTTGGAATCGTATAGTTTATAATATAGGTTGCAAAAACAGCCATGATACTATTTCCTAACTTAATGTTGTAACCCATAGGTTCTAATTGAAATCTCCAGCGATAGGCACGCGATAAATGACTTAGCAACCCAAAAAAAACACCCAAACCAACCCAAAAATAATTCGCATTTTTGAAGTATTCTAACAATTGTGAGATGGACGTTTTGGAAAGTGAATACCAAACCAGCAGCCCTGCTAACAAAAGTGATAGGCTGATTTTAAGAGCTGATTTGAGTTTCTTATTCAAGAAGTTAGTTTAATAGATTAGTCGCTTCATTCGGAAATACTAATGACGGTTTGAATGTTTTTGCAGTTTCTATATCCATAAAAGCATAAGTGATTAGGATTAACACATCGCCAATAGAGACTTTGTGCGCCGCAGCTCCGTTGAGAGTGATTTCTCCTGAATTTCTAGGGCCTGGAATTACATAAGTATCTAAGCGTTCGCCATTATTATTGTTGACCACTTGGATTTTTTCGCCTTGAATAATATTAGCGGCGTCCATTAAGTCTTCATCAATAGTAATACTGCCTATATAATCAAGATTCGCACCAGTGACCTTTACTCGATGAATTTTAGATTTTACAACTTGTATTTGCATAGTTTTCAAAGGTAATTAATTTAATGCGATATTGTCAATTAATCGAACATCTCCTACAAAAACGGCAATAAATGCACGGTATTTAGTTTGCTTTTTTGGTTGAATTTGTTCAATGGGAACTAAGTTTTTAGTGTCTGAAATTTGAAAATATTCCAATTTTAAAAAAGGGTGATTGCCAAACTCGGTGGTTACCCAATTAGAAATATCAGAATAGTTTTCGGATTGAAATTTTTCTTTGACAGATTGTAAGGTTTTATAAATTAGAGCTGCTGATTTTTTTTCTTCAACAGACAAACGGCTGATGCGTGAACTCATAGCAAGTCCGCTGGGCTCACGCTCAATTGGACAGCCTACAATGGTTACTGGTAGCTGAGTAATTTCAACCATCTTTTTGATAATTTGTAATTGCTGAAAATCTTTTTCTCCAAAATAAGCTTTGTTAGGTTTTACAATTTCAAACAAGCATTTTACGATCGTTCCAACACCATCAAAATGACCTATTCTAAACTTGCCTTCCATATGAGATTCCAACCCTTCAAAATCGAAATGCTCGGCGTTTATTTGAGATCCATAGACATCCTCAACTGTTGGTGCATACACTAGGATTTTAGATTTGGAAAGCTTTTCCAATAACTGAAGATCTTCATTCAACGTATGTGGGTACGTATTTAAATCATTTAAATTATCGAATTGTGTAGGATTTACAAAAATACTGACAACCACAAGTGTGTTTTCAGCCAAAGCAGTATTCACTAAGGACAGATGTCCTGCGTGGAGTGCCCCCATCGTTGGTACAAATCCCAATGAAAAAGAAGGGGTGCTTTGCTTGGAAATAAAGGCGCTTAAATCAGCTTTAGATGTATAAACTCGCATTTAGTAAATAATTAACAGTGTGCAAACTTAAGGTATTACTGTTAATCTGCATAAAATTTTGTATTTTTGCGTGTTTTTTGTTAATAAATGACAAAACTTTTTTGATTTATGAAAGATAAGAGAATATTATACGTATCGTCCGAGGTTGTTCCATATTTACCTGAAACAGAGATTTCCTCCATGTCCTTTGAAGCGCCGAGAATGGTGAATAAACAAGGAGGGCAGATACGAATATTCATGCCGCGTTATGGAAACATTAACGAACGAAGACACCAATTGCATGAAGTGATCCGCCTTTCGGGCATTAACTTAGTGATCAATGATTTAGACATGCCTTTAATCATAAAAGTAGCTTCGATTCCAAAAGAACGTATTCAGGTCTACTTTATTGATAATGAAGAATATTTCAAACGTAAAGCAACATTTACCGATGAAAAAGGAGAATTATTTGATGACAATGATGAACGTGCTATATTTTTTGCAAAGGGGGTTATAGAGACTGTAAAGAAATTAAATTGGGCTCCCGACATTATCCACGTGCACGGTTGGCTCGCATCTTTATTGCCCTTGTACCTCAAGCAATACTACAAAGGCGAACCACTTTTCAAAGAAAGTAAAATTGTAACTTCCATTTACAATCAAAGTTTTGACAAAACCCTCAATATGGACATGGTTGACAAAATTAGGTTTGATGATATTGAAGACACCCACATCAATAAGCTCAAAACACCTAACTATTCTAACTTAATGAAAGTGGCTGTTGATTTTTCTGATGGACTAATAAGAGGGTCTCAAGAACTTCCAGAAGACTTAGAAAGCTACTTAACTAATTGTGAAAAACCTGTATTAGATTACCAATATCCAGAAGCTTTTGCAGAGGCTTATACCGAATTTTATAATACACAAATCTTATAACTAGTCCCTTAAATATGAAATATTTTAAATCCGTATTATTTAAATCCGTATGTTCTTTGTCTCTGATTTTTATAATTCAGGCCTGTGATAATGAATTTTCTGAAATTGGAACCGGAATTGTAGGAACTCCAGATTTTGAAATTGAAAACGGTATCTACCCTGTAAAGGCTTACAATAAAAAAATTACGCCTTTTCAATCCAATGGGCTCATTCAAAATCTTTTAGGCTACTATTACGACCCTTTATTTGGCGATTCCAAAGTTCATTTTGTAGGGCAATTAACCCCCAAAACCTTAGCACCTGACTTTGGAGACAATACAAAGTTAGACTCTGTAATCTTAACAATTCCCTATTCAAATACCGAAATCACTTCTGAAGGCTCAACAACCTATGAGCTTGATTCTTTATATGGAAGCGACCCTTCAATACCAATAAAACTATCGGTTTATAAAAATAATTATTTCCTGAGAGACTTTGATCCAAACGCCGATTTAGATGCTTCTCAAAATTATTACTCCAACGGAACTTTGGCGCAAGGCGAAACAATGGAAGCCTCTGAGCTTGAAGGGGAATTAATTTATCAGGATCCCAACTTTTTATATGAGGCCGAAACTATAGAGTTATGGGAAATCAATGAAGAAACTGGCGAGGCTGAAGTCGCATCGACATTACAACCAAGTTTAAGACTCAACCTATTTGGAGGAGATATAGAACCTGGAGTCATAGCCCCTACTACTGAAGCATTTTGGGATAACTTAATTTTTTCAAAAGAAGAAGATGAAGTCCTAAGCACAGTCAGTAATTTTTATGAGTATTTCAGAGGTCTTTACTTTAAGGCAGAACCTACAGCTCCGGCACAAGGAAACCTAATACAACTCAACTTTTCTTCATCCGATGCAAAGGTAACCCTGTATTATAACTATCAGAATACCACAACTGCAGATGATGGAGCGGAAACAACCACTACCGCTTACGGAGAATATGAAATGACTTTTACTGGCAATCGTGTCAATATTTTTGAAAACGACTTTAACGCTTCTGTATTGCAAACCATTGAGGATACAACGACAGACGCAGAAGGAGACGACTATCTCTATTTAAAGGGAGGAGAAGGTTCAATGGCAGTGGTGGAATTATTTGCTGACGAGGAAGGAAATTCTGGAACAGATCAACTGAACGAATTTAGAGAAGTTAATGACGGCGTGGTAACTGTAAAACGATTGATTAACGAAGCCTATCTAGAGTTTTTTGTCGATGAAACACAATTAAATACAGATTTTCCCAATAGAGTCTATCTCTATGACCTAGAAAACAACATTCCTGTAAGGGACTTCTATTTAGATCAAACAACGAATACAGTTTCTTTCGATTCTAAATTTACACATTTGGTGCCTTTAGCGACCGAAACAACTGCAGATGGAACCGAACAAAAGAAATATAAAATTAGATTAACAGAACATATAAATAATATCATTTTAAGAGATTCCACAAATGTGAAGCTCGGACTTGTGGTGTCATCCAATGTAGGGGCAGTCGTCTCAAGAGGATTCCAAAATAGTATTGATTTAGAAGAAGATACTGTTATAGAAGGCGTCCCATTGGGAACTGTATTGTCTCCCAAAAGTGTTGTTCTGCATGGAAACAACTCCCCAAACGCTGCTAAAAGAGTCAAACTCAATATTTATTATACCGAACCTAATAATTATTAACATATGTGTGGAATTGTAGGATACATTGGTCATCGAGATGCCTATCCATTAATATTAAAAGGACTTCAACGTTTAGAATATAGAGGTTACGATAGTGCTGGAATTGCGCTTTATGATGGTTCTGAGATAAAACTCTCAAAAACCAAAGGAAAAGTTGCCGATCTAGAAACCAAAGTTTCTAAAGAAATCAATCCTATAGGAAATTTAGGAATTGGTCACACGCGTTGGGCAACTCACGGAGTTCCAAACGATATCAATTCACATCCTCATTTTTCTAATTCTGGAGATTTAATTATTATCCATAATGGGATTATCGAAAATTATGGCGCACTCAAAAAAGAACTCATAAAAAGAGGCTATAAATTTTCGTCGGACACCGATACAGAGGTTTTAGTAAACCTGATTGAGGACATTCAAAAAAATAATGATTTAAAACTTGGGAAAGCTGTGCAAGTTGCACTCAACCAAGTGGTAGGTGCATATGCTATTGCCGTATTTGATGTTAAAAAACCGAATGAAATTGTTGTGGCACGACTGGGAAGTCCACTCGCAATTGGCGTTGGCGAAAATGAATTTTTCATAGCAAGTGACGCCTCACCTTTTATAGAATACACTAATAATGCGGTGTATTTAGAAGATGAAGAAATGGCAGTTATTAGATTGCACAAGCCCCTAAATGTACGAAATATCAAAGATGATAGAGTCATCAGTCCCTACATTCAAGAGTTAAAAATAAATCTTGAGCAAATTGAAAAAGGGGGGTATGATCATTTTATGCTAAAAGAAATTTTTGAGCAACCAAATGCAATTAAAGACACCTACAGAGGACGATTGTTAACCAACGAAGGCATTATAAAAATGGCTGGTGTTGAAGATAATATGGGCAAGTTTTTAAATGCCAACCGAATTATTATCATAGCTTGTGGAACATCTTGGCATGCAGGATTAGTCGCAGAATATATTATTGAGGACCTCGTCCGAATCCCTGTAGAGGTAGAATATGCTTCAGAATTTCGATACCGAAACCCTGTGATTTCCGAAAATGATGTGGTCATCGCCATTTCTCAATCTGGAGAAACAGCCGATACTCTGGCCGCAATCAAACTCGCTAAAGAAAAAGGGGCATTTGTATTTGGAGTGTGTAATGTCGTAGGATCCTCCATTTCGAGAGAAACACATGCAGGTGCTTACACCCATGCTGGACCCGAAATTGGCGTGGCTTCTACCAAAGCATTTACCACACAAATTACAGTGCTCACCCTTATAGCATTGCGATTGGCAAAAGCCAAAGGTACCATGTCAAGCTCTGACTTTAGAAGACATCTGGTAGAGTTGGAGACCATTCCCGAAAAAGTAGAGGCAACTCTTAAATCAAATACCCTAACAAAACAAATTGCTGCAATCTATAAAGATGCTAAAAACTTCCTATACTTAGGTCGTGGATTTAATTTCCCAGTGGCTCTTGAAGGAGCTCTGAAGCTCAAAGAAATTTCTTACATTCATGCCGAAGGGTATCCAGCAGCAGAAATGAAGCATGGCCCTATAGCACTTATAGATGAAAACATGCCTATTGCAGTCATTGCAACCAAATTTGGGCATTATGAAAAAGTAGTGAGTAATATTCAAGAAATCAAGTCTAGAAAAGGGAAAATTATTGCAGTAGTCACCAAAGGGGATGCCCAAGTTAAAGACATTGCTGACCATGTGATTGAAGTTCCTGAAACCATAGAGCTGCTTTCGCCACTTCTCACCACCATTCCTTTACAATTGTTGTCGTATCACATTGCTGTCATGCTAGACAAAAATGTAGATCAACCTCGGAATCTTGCTAAATCCGTCACAGTGGAGTAATTTCTCACGTTTATTTTTAAAATATTGATTTTCAGTTAAATATATTCAAAATACCCCTTTCAAGAAAGCCTATGAGGGTGGTGATTGATAATATTTATGTATAAATTTGAGAATTATTAAATTTTTAATGCTTAAATTTGATATAACTATAACCATACAGTATTAAACAATTTAATTTATGAAAACATTTTTAAAGACTTTGGTCTTACTTTTCTGTGTTGCATCTTTTGCACAAACAACCGTGAAAGGAACTGTCAACGATGCCAGCGGAATGCCATTACCTGGTGCCAACATCATTATCGTTGGAACTTCTAATGGAGTTGTAACTGATTTTGACGGAAACTTTACTTTAAGTGTAAGTGAAAACCCTCCGTTCACAATTCAAGTGAGTAGTGTAGGATTTCAAACCCTTTCTCAAGAAATTACAAAAAACAACGAAACACTAGCAATCGTTTTAAATGAAGGAAGTTTCCTTGACGAGGTTGTTATTTCTGCATCTCGTACCCCAGAACGTATTTTTGAATCTCCTGTAACAGTGGAGCGTTTTGGAATTAAAGATATCAAAACTTCTGCATCTGCCGATTTTTATGATGGTTTAGAAAACTTAAAAGGCGTAGATGTAAACACCAACAGTTTGACATTCAAATCTGTAAATACACGTGGATTTGCAACATTTGCAAACAACCGTTTTATGCAGCTTGTGGATGGAATGGACAATTCAACTCCGGCACTTAACTTCCCAATTGGAAACTTAGTGGGGATGATTGAAACTGATGTTCAAAGTGTAGAATTACTTCCTGGTGCATCCTCTGCACTTTATGGTGCCAACGCTTTTAACGGGATCTTATTTATGACCAGTAAAAATCCTTTCGACGAAGATGGAATCAGTACAAGTTTAAAAAGAGGAATCACCTCACAAGAATCTGCTGGTGACAATACTTACACTGATTTTGGAATTCGAGTGGCTCACAAATTCAGCGAAAAATTTGCTGCCAAAGCAAACTTTGGATGGCTTAAAGGAACAGACTGGGCTGCTACTAGCGAAGTGGATAGCGATATGATTGGGGGAACAAGAGCAACCAACTTAAACTACAACGGGATTAATGTCTATGGAGATGAGGTATCTGCCAACATTAATGATTTAGCTGGTGGAACGGGAATTGTTCCAGATGTGTTTGTGAGTAGAACAGGTTACAACGAGAGAGATTTAACAAATTACAATGCCGAAAGCATCAAAGCAGATTGGGGGCTTTACTACAGACCTTTTGAAAATGACTTTGAAATTTCATATGTTGGTAAAGTAGGAACAGGTTCTACCATATTTCAAGGAACAAACCGCTACAACATTGATGGTTTTTTCCAAGAACAACACAAGCTTGAGCTTAAAAACGATAACTTTTTCCTAAGAGGATATGTTGTTTCAGATGACGCTGGAGATTCTTACGACATGGTCTATGCAGGAATTAACATCAACGAGGCTTGGAAACTCAACGAAGATTGGTTTGGAGATTATATTGGAACATATGTAGCACAAACATTAGGAGGGGCAACAGATGCACAAGCGCATGCCGTTGCAAGAAATGTTGCTGAAGAGGTTTATGACTTAAATGAATATGGGATGCCTATTCTAGATTCTAATGGCAACCCCATTGAATCCGATGGTGTAATACGCTACGTTCCTGGCTCAACAGAATTTCAAAACGCATTTAAGGAAAGTATTAATAATCCAAATATTCCTGAAGGATCTAAGTTTCAAGATACTTCAAAATACTACCATGCAGATGGAAACTATAATTTTTCGCATTTAATTGATGTTGTTGACATTCAAGTGGGGGGATCTTTTAGACAGTATAATTTAAATTCTGGGGGGACAATCTACACAGACGGACCAGAAAATAGTTTGATAGACTACTCTGAATTTGGAGTATATACGCAATTACAAAAAGAATTGGAATTAAGTGCTGACGCAAAATTAAAATTAACAGGATCTATTCGTTATGACAAATCAGAATTTTTTGACGGCTTTTTCTCGCCTCGATTGTCTGCAGGTTTAACACTCAATAGAAACCATAACATTAGAATTTCTGGACAAACAGGATTTAGAAACCCAACCACGCAAGATTTATTTATTGGTCTAGATTCTGGTAGAAATATTTTAATAGGATCTGCCCCTAATAACCTTGAAAGGTACTCCAGAACTTTTGAGGGAAATGACGGTAATTCATACACTCAAACAGGATCTGCTGCCTATAACAATTCTTATACTAAGAGCTCGGTAGATGCGTATCAAAAAAGTAATAATTCAAATGACCTTGTTGTGTCTAACCCAGCTGTTATCAAGCCTGAACAAGTAACTTCTATTGAAGTTGGGTATCGTGGAAAATTTGACAACTTAATTATTGACTTTAGTGCATACCATAATATATATAATGATTTTATTTCTCAAGAAGTAGTAGAAGCGCCTTTTTATGGTTCAGTTCTGGATGGAACTGCAGTGGATGCTATTGATAAAGGTGATTTCCAACAATATAGTACTTACACCAACTCAAAAGCACCTGTTAAATCTTATGGTGCATCTTTAGGGGTTTCGACCAAAGTTTTTGGAAATTATGATTTGGGTGGTAGTTATACCTATGCTAAGCTCGACTTTGATCGTGATACCTATCCAGATTTTACGACAAACTTCAACACACCAGAGCATAAGTTTAAAGCTTCTTTTGGAAACACAGAAGTATTCGAAAACTTTGGATTCAATATTGCATACCGCTACAGTGATGACTATTACTGGGAAGCAACGTTTGGAAATGGTATCGTACCAGAATATCATGTGCTAGATGCTCAAGTGAGTTTAAAAGTACCTAGCTTTAAATCTA
>JAURPF010000115.1 GCA_030835325.1 Flavobacteriaceae bacterium
ATACCTTAATTTCAGAAATATTGGTTGTAGATGGTGGCAGTACAGATGGGTCTCAAAAAATAGTCTCTGAACTTTCTAAGACGCACCCTAATATCATTGGATTAAACAGTCCTAAAGGACGGGCAAAGCAAATGAATTTTGGAGCATCACAATCCAAAGGCAGCGTTTTGTACTTTTTACATGCAGACTCTATACCGCCAAAAAACTTTGACCAATATATTTTAGAAGCCATAGATACAGGAATAAAAACAGGTTGTTTTAGAATGAAATTTGACAGCTCCCATTGGTGGTTACAGCTTGCAGGATGGTTTACACAATTTAACTGGCAATCATGCCGTGGAGGGGATCAAAGTTTATTTATAGAAAAAACAGCCTTTGAAACCATAGGAGGGTTTAATGAAGATTTTGTAATTTATGAGGATAATGACCTGATTTACAGGCTATATAAACAGTACGGTTTTAAAGTACTTCCGTATTGGATAACAACATCATCTCGAAGGTATCAAGCTAATGGTATTTGGAAATTACAATTTCATTTTTGGATGATTCACCTAAAAAAAATCTGTGGAACAACTCCAAAAAAATTAGAAGCGTATTATGTAAAATATATTCACTAACTTTATAACTAATAAATAGCCTTTAGAGTTTAATATTATCTTCAAATTACGACCCCCCAAACCTCTTTAGTATGGAACACATCGCAATTATTGGAAATGGAATTTCGGGTATTACTGCAGCACGGCACATCCGAAAACGTTCTAATAAAAAAATTACCGTCATTTCTTCCGAGACAGATTATTTTTTTTCAAGAACAGCATTGATGTATGTCTATATGGGACACATGAAATTTAAACACACACAACCTTATGAAAATTGGTTTTGGAAAAAAAATGACATTACCCTCAAAAAAGGATATGTAAAACAAATAGACACGGCTCAAAAAAATCTTATTTTTTCAAATGGCGAACAACTTTACTTTGATAAACTCATCATAGCTACTGGAAGTAAACCGAATAAGTTTGGATGGCCAGGTCAGGATCTAAAAGGAGTTGTGAGCTTGTACCACAAACAAGACTTGGACGCCATAGAGGCCTACGCTCCAAACAATAGCGTTTGTAAACGTGCTGTCATCGTAGGAGGTGGGCTTATTGGAGTTGAATTAGCCGAAATGCTTCATTCTCGGCATATCCCAGTGACATTTTTAGTAAGAGAAGAAAGCTACTGGAATTCTATTTTACCTAGTGGAGAAAGTAAAATGATTACTCATGAAATAATAAAAAATGGCATAGACCTTCGTTTGGGATCAAACTTAAAACAAATAAACTCAAATGAGGATGGCACTGTAAAATCAATTGTAATTGCAGAAACGGGGGAAGAAATTAAATGTAATATTGTTGGGCTCACAGTAGGAGTCTCACCAAACATTGGGTTTTTAAAACACTCAACCATTGAGACAAATCGCGGGGTTTTAGTAAATCGAAATCTTGAGACCAACATTAAAGACATTTATGCCATAGGTGATTGTGCAGAACAACGTATTGCTCTTGAGGACAGAAAACCTATTGAGGCCGTATGGTACACAGGACGCATTATGGGAGAAACCGTCGCACAAACGATTTGCAATAAAGAAACACTTTACACTCCTGGGCATTGGTTCAATTCTGCGAAGTTCTTTGACATAGAATACCAAACGTATGGAAGGGTCAATAGCGAGAAATATGTAAAACCCAATGAATCCCATTTTCATTGGATGCATCCAGATCAAACCAAATGTTTGACCTTTGCTTTTGATAAACACACACACACCTTTCTAGGCATTAACGCGTTTGGAATTCGTATGCGACACGAAATTTTTAATCGTTGGTTAGATCAAAACAAAACGATTGACTATGTGCTTGAACATTTAGAAATTGCGCATTTTGACCCTGAGTTTTATAAAACTTACTATCCAGAAGTTCTCAAAAAATACAACGTCGAAACCAATAAAACTCTAAAGTTAAAATCAAAAAGTTGGTCACAACTATTTACCCTAAAATCTTGATATGAAAACAATACGAACTCTCGGCTTAGGTCTTCTTTTGGCAGTATTTGCACTTTTTATAAACTTGTTGTTTATGGGAAATTATAAGCTTTCATCGGCCACTTTTGATCTTTATATAATTCAAAATAATATCAGCAGTGAAGTATTTATAAAGGACTTAAAAAATACTATTGTTGATAACGATTTTTCAACGCCATTTTATCTAGCAAATTCGATTGCAGAGGCTGTTGAATCCGCAAATACGTATCACAGAGAAAACAAAGAATGGAACCAAGTCATTTGGGCAAAACCACACAGTTTGGCCTATCAAATTGTAAAGTCCTCTGGGCAAGGTATTGTAGTTCAAAATAAATTTTTGATTTGGCTTTTAAGTTTCGGACTTGCAATAATTGGGGCACTTTTATTCATGCTGCCAGCCATCAGATTAAAAGGGCCTGCAGGGATTAAAAACAATCACATATATCATAGCAATGCAACAAATAGAGGTTGGATTGCATGGTTTGTTTTTGCGTTTTTAATTCTGTTTTATTTGGTCTTATACTTTAGACCAAGTTATATGATAAACTGGATCTATATTGTGGATCCTATAAGTGAATTCCTTAGTGGCAACCCCGCAAGTCAGTGGTTTTTGTATGGTTTTTTGTATTGTGTAATCATGACCTTGATGGCTGTTCGCATGTATATTAAATACCGCCATAATAACTATCAAATTTTAAGAACGACTTCGTTGTTGTTTTTTCAAATTGTATTTGCTTTTTTAATTCCCGAAATTCTTGTACGGTTTGAGAAACCTTGGTATGATTTCAAAAATGCATTTCCATTGGATTATGATTTTTTCTTTCGTTGGAACTTAAATGAGTTGCTAGAAAGTGGTGGCTTCGGGTTGTTTATTTTAGTTTGGGGTATTGTGTTGTCATTAGTGGTCGTACCTGTAATGGTTTACTTTTTCGGAAAACGCTGGTACTGCTCTTGGGTATGTGGTTGTGGCGGACTCGCAGAAACATTAGGCGATCCTTACCGTCAATTGTCCAGTAAATCCTTATTTTCTTGGAAAGTAGAACGCTGGCTAGTTCATGGCGTCCTCGTATTTGCGTTGCTAATGACAGGGTTGACGTTGTATGGCTATTTTTCAGAAGCTTACGAAGTTTTTGGTATTAAAGTTCAAACCATACAAGACATCTATGGCTTTTTAATAGGCTCCATATTTGCTGGGGTGATTGGCACTGGATTTTATCCCATCTTTGGAAATAGGGTGTGGTGCAGATTTGGCTGCCCATTAGCCGCTTATATGGGCGTTATTCAACGTTTTAAATCCCGATTTAGAATTACTACTAATGGTGGACAATGCATTTCATGTGGCAATTGTTCTACCTATTGTGAACAAGGAATTGATGTACGTGCCTATGCTCAAAAGGGTGAAAATATTATACGTGCGAGTTGCGTAGGATGTGGTATTTGTAGTGCCGTTTGCCCTAGAGGTGTTCTAAAATTAGAAAATGGTCCTGAACAAGGACGTATTGGAAGCAATGCTGTATTGCTTGGAAATGAGATGAATTTATTGGATCAACTTCATGATAAATAAACCCTATTTTGAACAAACACAATAGCAGTGTCATAAAAGTTATTATTCCTGCCTATAATGAAGAAAATTCTATAGGAAAGGTCATTCGAGACATCCCAGATTTCGTACATGAAATTATCGTTGTCAATAACAACTCAACCGATGCTACAGAACAAAACGCAAAAGATGCTGGTGCAACTGTACTAAAAGAACCTAAAGCGGGTTATGGCAATGCGTGTTTAAAAGGAATTGAGTACATAAAACTGCAAAAAAAAACTACTGATATTGTGGTGTTTTTGGATGGGGATTATAGTGATTACCCTGAAGAACTCAGCAAGATTGTAGCACCTATTATTGAAAAGGATCTTGATTTTGTGATTGGTAGTCGGGTTAAAAAATTTAGAGAAAAAAGTGCGATGCAACCTCAACAAATTTTCGGGAATTGGCTGGCAACCTTTTTAATGCGGGTGTTTTTTAAATCAAAGTTTACAGATTTGGGGCCATTTCGGGCGATTAAATTTGACACCTTAATGTCCTTAAAAATGGAAGACCCTACCTATGGGTGGACAGTTGAAATGCAATTAAAAATATTAAAACAACAGTTTACATACAAGGAAATCCCCGTAAAGTATCGCAATAGAATAGGAGTTTCAAAAGTTTCTGGTACGGTAAAAGGTAGTATATTTGCAGGAATTAAGATATTAACTTGGATAATTAAATACAGTTTCAAATAATGCTATTAGAAATCATCATAATTTGCGTTTACTCTATTGCACTCATACTTATATTCATGTATGCTTTAGCCCAGCTGAATTTATTATTCAATTATATTAAATCTCAAAACAAAACAGAAAAAAGCCCAGAGTTTGATTTCTCTAAGGCTGCCGAAATTCCATATGTAACCATTCAACTTCCTGTCTTTAACGAGATTTATGTGATGGAACGTCTGTTAAAAAATATTGTCCTTATTGATTACCCAAAAGATAAATTAGAAATTCAGGTTCTTGATGATTCTACAGATGAGTCTGTAGAGTCCACTGCTACTTTAATCGAAACTTTACAAGAAAAAGGGTTTGACATTCAACACATTCAAAGAACAAACCGCAAAGGGTTTAAGGCTGGAGCCCTTAAAGAAGGTTTAGCAAATGCAAAGGGGGAATATATTGCCATATTTGATGCCGATTTTTTACCAAAATCAGACTGGCTAAAACGTACAATTCCCTTTTTTAGGGATGAAGCCGTTGGCGTAGTCCAAACACGTTGGAGTCATATCAATCGAAATTTCTCTATTCTTACAAAAATACAGGCCTTTGCTTTAGATGCTCATTTTACTCTCGAACAAGTAGGAAGAAATTCAAAAGGACACTTTATAAACTTTAATGGAACAGCAGGCGTTTGGCGTAAAACTTGTATTATTGATGCAGGAAACTGGGAGGGAGATACCTTAACGGAAGATCTTGATTTGAGTTACAGAGCTCAGCTTAAAAATTGGAAATTTAAATACTTAGAAGATGTCGAAACACCTGCAGAATTACCTGTAGCCATCAGTGCTGCAAGATCGCAACAATTTAGATGGAATAAAGGAGGTGCCGAAAATTTTCAAAAAATGATACGGCGCGTTTTAAAGAGTAAAAATATTTCTGCCAAGACAAAACTACATAGCTTACTTCATTTACTGAATAGTACCATGTTTTTGAACGTTCTAATCGTTGGCGTTCTAAGCATCCCAATGTTATATATAAAAAACGAATATGCACATCTAAAAATGTATTTTTATGTGATGAGCTTTTTTGTAATTAGCACCCTTATTTTCTTTATTTGTTATTGGTTTATGTACAAAAAAACGCATGGCTCAAGTTTAAAAAGTTTTGTGCAATATATTGCTTTGTTCTTTACTTTTTTCTCGATTGCAATGGGATTCTCTTTACACAATTCGATTGCTGTTTTAGAAGGTCATTTTGGAAAACGCAGTGATTTTGTACGAACCCCAAAATTTAATATTGAGGCCATTTCTGATAATTGGAAAACAAATAAATACCTCAGAAAAAATATCTCTGTTAATGTTATATTTGAAGGGCTATTGATGCTCTATTTTGGCTTCGGAATGTACAGTGCATTTGTTGTAGGTGATCAAGGGGGTGATTTTGGATTGTTCCCATTTCACTTGATGCTGTTTTTAGGTTTTGGATTTGTGTTTTTCAAATCGCTATCTTCAAAAGTTTAACTACTTATCCCCTGACTTATGGAGTTCAATAGGTCGATCTTAAATTCAAAGTACTCCTTATTTCTTTATGGAGGTTTAAGTCTTGTTTTGTATGTTATATGGGCTTATGATTTGGCACGTTTTGAACATTTCATACTTTTCACACTATACAGTGTTCTATTTGGTTGTTATTACTTGATTTTAAAACAAGTCAACTTAAAAGAGCAGTATTTAACCTATTTAGCAATCGGTTTACGTCTGGTTTTCTTATTTGCCATTCCTAATTTATCTCAAGATTTCTATAGGTTTATTTGGGATGGAAGGCTTGTATTATCAGGTTTCAACCCCTACCTAACAACTCCAAATGATTTGATGGGTTCCAATCCAGGACTATTTCCACAAATGAAACTACTTTTCGACGGAATGGGATCGTTAAGTACAGAACACTATTCTAATTACCCCCCTATGCATCAACTCCCTTTTATAATGGCAGCAATCCTCTCTAAACACAGTATTTTTGGATCGGTTGTGCTATTGAGGCTCTTATTAATTGGTGCAGATTTTGGCCTCTTATTTTTTGGTAAAAAACTGCTAAAAAAACTACAACTTCCCACAAAAAATATCTATTGGTTTATACTGAACCCTTTGGTTATTATTGAACTCACTGGCAACCTTCATTTCGAAGGTTTTATGCTGTTCTTTTTTGTCATGGCACTGTATTTCATACATGACAAAAAATGGCATTTGGCTGCCTTTACAATGGCACTTTCTATTGCGGTAAAATTAGTACCGCTATTGAGCCTTCCTTTGTTTTTGAATAAATTAGGCTGGAAAAAAAGCATTCGATTTTACTTCACCATCGGAGCTGTATTTACTCTGCTCTTTGCTCCCTTTATTAACGGTGATTTTTTTGAAAACTACAGAGCAACCATCGGGCTTTGGTTTTCTAATTTTGAGTTTAATGCGAGTTTTTATTACCTTTTTGATTGGGGGTTAGAAACAACCACAAATCTAAAATTGATTCTTAGCATGGGCATCATCGTAGTGAGTTTTATAGGATTGCAGATCAGCTACCAATTAATTCAAAATAAAACCAAAACAACGGCACTAATTCTTAGCGTTTTATGGGTTTTTACGGGGTATTATTTAATCTCTACTACCGTACACCCGTGGTACATTATAAGCCTATTATTACTCTCCATTTTTACATCCTATAAGTTTGCACAAGTGTGGAGCTATACTTTGATTTTTAGTTATTTCGCTTACAATCAATATAGCGTTGATGAAAACGGGTATATACTCTGTTTAGAATACCTTCCTGTATTGAGTGTTTTAGTGTGGGAACTGATTAATAGTAGTAAATTAAAGCATCATTAAATTACTTATTTCCTGCTCAGTAAGGTGCTTCCAGTGACCTCTTGGTAAGTCTTTTTTTGTAAGAGACCCAATAGATACACAGTCCATTTTAATAATCTCATATTTAAAGTGATCAAAAATCAATCTCAAAATGGTGTTACCCGTATTTTTTATTTGAAGCCCAATTTCATTTTTAGACACACCTTCTATATAACTAATGGCCTCAACGGAAACTAGCTTTCCTTGATGCTTAAAACCTTCTTGAATACTTTTTAAATGTTCAAAATTCAAAGGCTTATCTAATTCTATATGGAACAAACGCGTCACCCCATGTTTAGAATTCGTAAACTTTGCATGCAGTTGTTCGTCATTTGTAAAAAGAATCAGCCCAAGAGAATTTCTCCCAAGACGTCCTATAGGTCTAATTTTTGCATCTGTCGCATTGGCGACTAAGTCCATGACTGTTCGACCTTTACCTTCGCTGGTGGTAGTAGCAAAACCTTTGGGTTTATTTAATAATACATACGTTTTTTTCTCAGGATTGATACGTGCACCATCAAAACGAACCTCATCTTCCAAACGAACCTTATACCCCATTTCGGTCACAACCTTTCCGTTGACCGTTACACTCCCAATACTGATATGCATATCTGCTTCACGGCGTGAACACATTCCAGAATTTGAAATGTATTTATTTAAACGGATTTCATCGGAGTTGAAATTCGCCTTTGATTTTGGTTTTGAAAGCGTTGTCTTTTTCTTTGTATAAGATGTTTCAGGCTCCTTCAATTTTGAGGGTCTAGACTTCCCAATGCGTTTATCTGAATTTTTGTTCGCTTTTGCCATGATTAATTTTTTGCAAATGTAACGCATTCATAAGCAATGTGTGTTGTTTTTTTAGTTATAATAACTTTGATAGAATGAGCATTGGATTTAGTAAAATAATGCCAAAAACCCCTAACAAAATAAGCAACTTTAATAAATTATGAATGCGTAAATACTGACGTTGACTCTTTGCTAGAAGTACAAGAAAAGTAACAATACAAAGCAAACTCACACTCCCATAAAAGAAATAATCCATCCTTCCTAAATCATAGCTTTTTACTAAGTATCCTGTTACTAAAATATTAACCGTAACCAAAACTACGATCATAATTTTAGCAATTTTTTCTCCATAAACAACGGGGATTGTTTTATATTCTAAGGAAAAATCGCCTTTTAAATTTTCCAAGTCTTTTACCAATTCTCGCATCGATAAAATCAAAAACAAATAAAAGCCAAAAACAAAAATTAATCCACTGAAGTTTTTATAATACAGAAAGATTGCAAAAAAAGGAGTGATGGTCAAAATTGCTGAAACCAAATTCCCAATAATGGGCATTTTTTTTATTTTATGTGAATAAAACCAGATTGCAAAAATATAAATTGAAAAGAATAAAACAGATCGAAATGACACGTAACTAGCGATAACAACGACAAAAAAATTAATTATAAAATAGAGAATTAACTTTGTGTTTTGACTTACATATTGCTCTAAAGTTGATTTATGAGGTCGGTTGATACTGTCTTTTTCACTGTCATAAAAATTATTTATAATATACCCAGAAGCAATGGCGCCTACCGTTGCTAAAATCAATGCAAAAAGAGAGCGATCCAATAGAGTTTGAGAGAGTGATTGTGAGGGAGGTGCCATAATAAAAATAGCTGTGATGTATTGTGAAATAACTATGAGCGCCAAATTAAAACCTCTTACAACTACAAACATGCTAAATAATTTTAACAACATCTGTTTTTGAGTTGGCGTAAACATAGGAACGGTTTAGAAGTTATATACGACTTCTAGTTTGTGATCTATAAGTGCTTTTTGAGCGGCCTGAAAGTCTTCAGTGAACCCAAGAATATACCCGCCACCGCCAGATCCACAAAGTTTTAAATAGTAGGCATTTGATTCAATACCCGCTTTCCAAATAGAATGAAACTTCTTAGGAATCATGGGTTTAAAATGATTTAAAACGACTTTAGAAAGTTGTTTGGTATTTCTAAAAAGGGAATTAACATCTCCTTTTAAAAAATCTTCAACACAAGCATCAGTGTGTTTGATGAATTGATTTTTAAGCATTGTTCTGAAGCCTTCTTGCTTCATTTTTTCCATAAAAATACTTACCATTGGAGCAGTTTCTCCAATCATACCACTATCTAAAAGAAAGACTGCGCCTTTCCCATTGGAATTTTGAGAGGGAATCCCTGTTGCTTCAATATTATCTTTGGAGTTTATAAGAATCGGAATACTTAAATAGCTGTTTAACGGGTCTAAGCCCGATGATTTTCCATGAAAAAAAGATTCCATTTTCGAAAAAATAGCTTTTAGTTTTAATAACTTTTCGCGTGTAAGATTTTCTAAAACGGTGATTTTGTCTAGTGCATATTTATCATACAAGGCAGCCACCAATGCACCACTACTTCCCACCCCATATCCTTGAGGTATAGAGGAGTCAAAATACATTCCAGCAGTGATGTCTTTTTTAAGCTGAACCAAATCAAACACGACTAATTCAGGATCAATATCAGAAAGATGCTGATGTAATTTACCTAAATTAAGGTTCGAATCTACTGCGGATGGACTTGTGTTTTCATCCATTTTCAAAGCACCCTTATAAAAATTATAAGGAATGGAAAGTCCTTTAGAATCTTTGATGATTCCATACTCTCCAAAGAGTAAAATTTTAGAATAAAAAAGTGGCCCTTTCATTGGATTGACTTAGGCTTCAAATATACATTAATTTTTTATTGGTTGTGCACCTTGACCTAACTTGTCTTCAATAAAATGCCCATTTTGACAATGCAATGCCAGTTCTGTTTTTATAAATTCTTGAATTTCTTTCGCTTCAGCTTCTGGAAATAACACATGAACATTGGCTCCCGCATCGAGTGTAAAACATATATGAAGTCCTGTTTGTGCTCTAAATGCCCAAATTTTATTTATGATTTCTAAAGTATTCGGTTTCATTAATATGAAATACGAATCACTACTCATCATCATGGCATGTAGTGTAAGTGCTTCACTTTCTACAATGCGAATAAATGTGCTTAAATCTCCCGATTTTAAAACCAAAATTAAGGCGTCTAAATTGGAATGTGCTTGTTCAAAACGTTGTTCGGCAAAAGGATGGTTGTGCATCAAATTATGACCCACAGTACTGCTTACCTGTTTCTCACCTTTATCAACTAAAAGAATTGTATCATGGTAGTTTGTAAAATTTTGATGAACTTCATACGGGTATTTAATTCCAAATAAATCTGAGCTGCCCTCAATATTCGCATGCGTGCCCCAAACCACCAAACTGCCTTCAATACTTCGACAGGCACTTCCAGATCCCAATCGAGCTAAAAAAGAGGCTTTCTTATTAAAAAACTCTTTTGACATATCTGGGTTTAATTGCTGTTCAATTTTCATTAAACACAACGCTAAAGCACTCATTCCTGATGCTGAAGAAGCAATCCCTGAACTATGTGGAAACGTATTTGACGTTTCTATCACAAAATGATATGTTCGTAAAAAAGGGAGATATACTTCAATCCGATTAAAAAATTGTTCAATTTTCGGTTTAAAATCTTCCTCCAAAACGCCCTCTAAAAACACCTCAAAAGAGAACCCTTCTGAAGTCTTTTTTTCAAACTTAAGAGTGGTTGTTGTTTTACAATTGTCTAGCGTAAAACTAATGGAAGGGTTGGCGGGAATTTGATGTGCTTTTTTACCCCAATACTTCACCAAAGCAATATTACTCGGAGCACTGTAAGCAGTCGCACCACGCTCTAAAAGTTGCTTATAAGGTTTTGGAATGAATTCGTTTACAATCATAAAATTGGCATGAATGACAAAGATACTAACTTCCCTTTATTTATTTGTTATTTAGACAAGTGTTGTGACGCAATAAAAGCACTTGTCCAAGCATTTTGAAAATTGAAACCGCCGGTAACTGCATCTATATTTAAGACTTCTCCAGCAAAAAACAGGTTTTTATATTGTTTGCTTTCAAAGGTTTTAAAATTGACTCCCTTCAATTCCACACCACCTGCGGTGACAAATTCTTCTTTAAACGTACTTTTTCCATCCACAGTAAATACAGCTTCTGTAAGTTGACTGGCTATTTGTTGCAGTTGTTGTTTATTGACCTCAGCCCAACGAAGATCGTCAGGAATTTCTGAAGCAATTACCAATTGTTCCCACAAACGTCTTGGAAGCTCAAACTGAGACGTTTTTAAAATTGTTTTTTTTGGGAATGCAGTTTTAATTTCTAATAAACGTTCCAAACACTCTGAAAATTCTTGTTTGATAAAGTTAACTTTAATCTGAAACTTGTACTCCCTTTTTGCCAATTCCAAAGCACCATAGGCGGATAGCTTTAGAATGGAAGGTGCACTCAACCCCTCGTGGGTTACAAGCAACGGCCCTTCAGATTGTAACGAACTATTCACTACTGAGATGCGGACATCTGCTGCCACTACTCCTGGAATAGATTTAAGACGTGGATCTTTAATATTAAACGTAAACAAAGAAGGAACTGGAGAAATCACTTGGTGGCCAAGCGATTCTAATAGCTTCCAAATTTTTGGATTACTACCCGTCGCAATTAACAGTTTTGGAGCTCTAAATATTCCTTTTGTAGTATTTAATTCCCAAGTCTCATTTTCGTGTTTAATTTCTTGTACTGAGTGATTTAACAACACTTGGATATGACGTGTTTTAACTTCTTCTAAGAAACAATCGATGATGGTTTGTGATGAATTTGAAACAGGAAACACACGGCCATCATCTTCAATTTTCAAAGGCACCCCACGTTCTTCAAACCATTGCATAGTATCGCCAGTCATATAGTTGTGAAAAGGACCTCGTAATTCTTTTTCACCTCTAGGGTAATTTAAGACCAATTCATCAGGAATAAATTCGGCATGGGTTACATTGCATCGGCCACCTCCAGAAATTTTGACTTTAGAAAGCACACTAGTACCTCGCTCTAAAATAGCTATTTTGAGATTTGGATTTTGAGTTGCTGTATTGATTGCCGCAAAAAACCCTGAGGCACCTCCACCTACAATTAAAATATCGTAATTATTCACACTGTAAAAGTACAAAAAAGCCTCTCAAGATGAGAGGCTTTTTGTTGTTTAGTGCGGGCGGGGAGACTCGAACTCCCACACCTCGCGGCACTAGATCCTAAGTCTAGCGTGTCTACCAATTCCACCACGCCCGCTAAACATTCCTTTAAATAGGGACGCAAATATAAACAATAGTTTATAAATACAAATAGTTGATAGAACTATTTCTTTAAAGGTATTTTCGTAAATTTACATTTACAAATTATCAAACCATGAACTTACTACAACCTTATCTCAAATCAAACAAAGATCGCTTTGTTCAAGAGCTTTTTAATCTTCTTAAAATTCCATCTATTAGTGCCGATTCATCCTACGCAAAGGATGTGTATAAAGCCGCCGATTTTGTGGCCGATAGTTTAAAAACTGCTGGGTGTGATACCGTAGAAATTTGTCAAACAAAAGGATTTCCTATCGTCTATGGAGAAAAACTAATAGACCCTAAGCTCCCAACGATTTTAGTATATGGACATTATGATGTGCAACCCGCAGACCCTATTGAATTATGGGACGCTCCTGCTTTTGAACCCATTATTAAAAAAACTGAACTCCACCCTGAAGGTGCCATTTTTGCTCGGGGGGCTTGTGATGACAAAGGACAAATGTTTATGCATGTGAAAGCCCTTGAATTTATGACCTCAACAGATCAATTGCCGTGTAACGTTAAATTTATGATTGAAGGTGAAGAAGAAGTCGGTAGTGAAAATCTGGCTGATTTTGTCAAAAACAACACGACCAAACTAAAAAATGATGTCATCTTAATTTCGGATACGGGCATGATTGCTAAAGATACGCCATCCATTACAACAGGACTTAGAGGCTTGAGTTATGTAGAGGTCGAAGTGACAGGACCAAACAGAGATTTACATTCTGGGATTTATGGAGGAGCAGTCGCAAATCCAATAAATGTGTTAGCTAAAATGATTGCCACCTTACATGATGAAAACAATCACATTACCATCCCTGGGTTTTATGATAAGGTCGAAGAGTTATCCGAGGAAGAACGTGCAGAAATGGCCAAAGCACCGTTTTCGTTAGAAGACTATAAAGATTCTTTAAAAATCAATGCGGTTCATGGCGAAAAAGGCTACTCAACCAACGAACGCAATTCCATTCGTCCAACACTCGATGTAAATGGTATTTGGGGTGGCTATACGGGTGAAGGTGCCAAAACTGTTATTGCTAGCAAAGCGTATGCGAAAATCTCAATGCGTTTAGTCCCTAATCAGGATTATGAAGAAATAACATTGCTTTTTAAAACACATTTTGAAAATATTGCCCCAAAAGGAGTGACTGTAAAAGTTACACCACATCATGGAGGACAAGGCTATGTAACTCCGATAGACACTGTTGGATACAAAGCTGCTGCGATGGCTTATAAAGATACGTTTGGAACCGCTCCCATTCCACAACGCGGAGGAGGAAGTATTCCAATTGTGGCCTTATTTGAAAAAGAATTAAAAAGTAAAACCATTTTAATGGGCTTTGGATTGGACAGTGACGCTATCCACTCGCCTAATGAACATTTTGGACTTTTTAATTACTTTAAAGGGATTGAAACCATTCCACTGTTTTATAAATATTTTACAGAACTTCAATCTTAAATTTTAGATCAATTACAAGCTATTTACCAATCACTATTTGTTGTGAAAATACCTTTTTGTTTTGAGTTATATGGTCAAAATACCTTCCTTTAGAGAGTTGACTCATATTTAATTTTGAACGTTTTTCGGTTAACACTTTTTGAAGCATCTTCTTACCTTCTATTGAAAATAACTCAAACAACAAATCGTCATTTAAAGAATATTCAATTGTTAGTATTGATGAAGTTGGGTTGGGGTATGTATGAATGGTATTTAAAATTTCCATATCGCCTGAAAAACTTGTAAACCGTCACTGTATTGTGTACTTTTGTTAAGACCCTTTTAAATCTTTTTATAATTAACTTAACCTCACTATGAAATCAAAATACATCTTAGAACTCACAGTTTTTATCTGTGGTGCCGTCGTCATGATATTCGAGCTTGTTGGCTCCAGAGTTATCGGACCTTTTCTGGGTACTTCACTATTTGTTTGGACCAGTCTTATAGGCATCATTCTTGCAAGTTTGAGTCTTGGATATTATTTGGGTGGAAAACTGGCAGATAAAAATGCTACTATTTCTAATTTATCTAGAACCATTTTCTTCGCTGGAATCTGCATTGCAATTACTATTGGAATAAAAGATATTTTACTGATCTATCTTCAAAAAAATATTGGAGAAATTCGAGTGGCTTCGGTCATTGCTTCTATCGTATTATTTATGCCCGCTAGTGTATTTCTTGGCATGGTATCGCCCTATGCCGCAAAATTAAAACTTCATAACTTAGACAATACTGGACGAACTGTTGGCAACCTTTATGCACTCTCTACTGGAGGGAGTATCTTTGGAACACTTTTGGCTGGTTTTTATCTAATTCCGTTCTTTGGAACAAATAAACTCTTAACTTTATTAGCGGTAATTTTAGTGGTTCTTTCTATAGTATTGTCCTTAGAAACTTATAGAAGATCAAAAATTACTATTTTACTTTTGCTGCTAATAGGATTAGTTGCTTTTACTTATATCAATACAATTCTAGAAGAGAATGGGTTTATGGATGTAGATACCTCTTATAATAGAATTTTTATTACCGATTCTAAACAAGCAGAAAATCTAACCATCCGTAGAATGGGCATCAATAACGAAGCACATTCAGCCATGTATTTAGAATCAGACGCCTTGGTTTCTGAATACGCCAAAAGTTATCACCTAATACGTCATTTTTATCCCAATTTCGAAAGCTGTTTGATGTTAGGTGGTGCTGGATATTCATTTCCAAAAAGCTATCTTAAAACTTATCCAAATGCAACTATTGATGTGGTAGAGATCGATCCGAAAGTCACACAACTAGCCAAAGACCATTTTAGACTGAAAGAAGATCCAAGATTAACTATAGTTCACAAAGATGGACGTACCTTTTTAAACCATACAAAAAAGAACTATGATATAATTCTTGGAGATGCTTTTAATTGTTCATATTCCATTCCTTATCAATTAACAACCCAAGAATCTGCAAAAAAAATGTACGATATTTTAAATAAAAATGGTATCGTTATTTTAAACATTATTTCTTCGATTGAAGGAGATACAGGGAAATTTTTCAGAGCAGAATATGCGACCTTTAAATCGATTTTCCCTCAACTATTTGTATATCCATTGCACGATTCAAAAAACGGAAATTCCATTCAAAACATATTTTTAATTGCTTCCAAATCTGAGCATAACGTTTATCCACTATCGAGTGATGAGGCTTTTCTTCACAGCCGCCTTCAAAAATTTTGGAATCAAAAAATCGATAATGACATGCCGATACTTACGGATAATTTTGCACCTGTTGATTATTATATTGGAGCTGTTCAAAGTCGTATAGCAAAATCCCAAAAGAAACGTGGACTTTGGAAAAAAATAGAGCGGTTTTTTAATAAATTATAAATCCATATAATAAACAAGAAAACTACACTTTAGATTGATTTAAGTTGAGCACTTAATTTTTTTGGCATATTTTGAACTACCATGGTATAGCTATGGTCAATGAGTTCAAAAAGAAATTGAGGAGAAAACCCACAGTTATTTAAATAAATAGTATTCCAATGCCTTTTATTGGCGTGAAATCCAGGGTGAATGGAATCATAATCGCTTCGGAGTTTCTCGGCATAATCCGGATCACATTTCAAGGTAATAGAGGGACTTCCTTGCTCCCATGCCTTCAGCGGACAAAGCGCAAATATTTTTCCTAAAACCTTATACACCAAGGTGCTTTGATCAAAAGGAAATTCTTCGGTGGTTTGTTCTTTATTTAAACAAAAAGATTGAATGGCATCAATTGGAATCATCAAGGTTTTGAGGTTTCTTTGTCGAATAATTTATACAAGATTGGCTTGCTAGGGGAAGCATCGTTTTCAAAAGGTGCAATTAAAATGTTTAAAATATACTTTCCATCGAGCACTGAATTAGGAACATAAACAAGTTCTGTAATCGTTGCATCCATACGCATTTCACCTCCTACATTCCAAAAGGCTTTGTGTGCCAAAAGCTGTCCTTCATCCTTTTCTTTATCGACACTTGGCGTATCGACTAACAAGTGCTTCACACCTTTTTCACGAAGGTAAATGGCAGCCCCTTCCGTAAGGTAAGGCGGATTTGTATGGGCGTATTGTCGGTTCAATTTATCGGTTGTGTTGGGAAGCGTTCTAATCACAACCGCTTCTCTTTTTTTATTACCTATCGCATAACGCAGTTGTTTTTCGGAGATAATAAAATCCCCATTTAAAGCTTCTGGAACTACAGTGATGACTTCCGCCACAAACAAAAACTGTGTCAAACACTTGTTAATGGAATGGACTTCTTTAGTAATGTGTCCTACACATTCTGTATGTGTTCCATGTGCATGAGGGTTAAATTCGATTGTATTAAAATTAACAGCAGCGCCTTCTTTGACACTTCCAGTCCATCCTTTTACTTTGGCGGGAGCGATTTTTGGTGGAGGCAAATACCATGCATTTACATTCTCTTCTGAAGCACGAAATGGAATTGAAATATCCAAAGGTTGATCGATATAAATCGTATAAGTTCGACTGTTGGCTTGAATAATTGCTTTCATAGTTGTGTGTGTTTTGAACGTGCTCTGTTCGTATGTAAATTTAATGAATTTGATCAAACTAAAAACAAATCGGAAGCAATACCATCCGATAGAAATTTGCCTGTCTTTGTGATTTTTAAATGATTTTCATCCAAAAAAAGCAATTCAGAATCTCTAAATTTTTCTGAGGTCTCAAGCAATTTATTTTTAATTACGACTCCAAAATCCGTTTCAATTTTTTCGAGTGAAATACCCCAAATAGTTCGTAAACCGGTCATGATATATTCATTGAATCTATTTTCTAGAGATAATATTTCGGACTCAAATGGCCGTATATTGGCTTCTAATGATTTGATATACTTCGTATTGTTTGATATGTTCCAACTTCTACTTTTACCGTCAAATGAATGTGCCGAAGGTCCCACACCCATATAAGGTTTCCCCAACCAATAACTTGTGTTGTGTCTTGAGAAATATTCGGGATGCCCAAAACTGCAGGTTTCATAATGCGTCAAGCCATGTTTGGATGTTTCCTCTAATAATACCTCAAAATGTTTCGCTGATACTTCATCATCCATTGGCGGGTGACTTCCTTTACTTATAAAATGCTCTAAAGCTGTTTTTGGCTCGACTGTGAGCGCATAACAAGAGAGGTGTTTGATTCCGAGTCCAAAGGCGGTTTGCAAATTGTTGCGCCACTGTTCTTCGGACATCGTTGGCATTCCAAACATTAAATCGATGGTAATATTATCGAAATAGGATGTGGCAATTTCCAAACATTTTTTTGCCTCATTGGCGTTGTGAGCTCTGTTCATGGCCGTCAAATCAGGTTCATGAAAAGATTGAATCCCAATGCTTAATCGGTTGATTTTGGTGTTTGAAAGTGCTTTTAAATTTTCCAAATCCAAATCATCTGGATTGGCTTCAAGTGTGATTTCAGGGGTGTCGGACACCTTATAGTATTTATATACGGTTTTGAGAATCGTGTTTAACTCCGAAACTTCGATTACAGTAGGCGTACCCCCTCCAAAGTAAATCGTTTGAATTTCTTCATTCCTGTATTCCAATTTTCTAAGAATTAGTTCTTTACAAACCGCTTTGATAAATGCCGATTTAGAATTTTGGTTTGTCGAAAAGTGAAAGTTACAGTAGTGACAGGCTTTTTTACAAAATGGAATATGGATATAAATACCTGACACTAAAATGGGGTTTTTGATTAATATTTAAACACTTTTGCATTTATAATGTGCTGTAAGTGATGGTTGCAATGCCATGCATAAATGGCCAAACTCTCTTGCAGAGAAATACATTCATTTCCTTCGGGATGGATATAAGTTCTTTGAAATTGTAAGGTCTCTAATTGCTCTAATAAAAACACCCAACGTTGATGAATTCCAGCCAAGAGTTTCGTTGAGCTTTGAATCCCATAATCTACAGTGTCATTCA
>JAURPF010000116.1 GCA_030835325.1 Flavobacteriaceae bacterium
ATGTTTTTTTTCATTAGGCGAAAAACTTCCGTGATTATCGTTATTGTTAAGTTTATTTTGAATCCATTGACGCTCATCTGGTCTACGGATATACATGTATTCTACGCCTATCGCATCGCAATAAATAGCTTCTAGATGCTGTTGAATCACGCGTAAACTTTGAGGACCAATCCCGATAATATCCCCTGCATTAAAAACGGTGTCTAAATCTGCTGATGAGAGTCCAAAATTATGGAGTTCCAAAGAAGGTGTATATGTTCTTCGGTCTCTAACAGGGTTTGTTTTGGTAAACAAATGCCCACGGGTACGGTAATCATCAATAAGTTTTACAACTTGAAATTCTTTTTGGACGTGCTCTGGAATTTGAGTCTTAACGCCTTCTACAATATCCTCAGAAATCTCAAAACTTTCGGTTCCAAAGTCATAGCCTTGAAAAAAGGCTTTCCAACTTGGCTCAACACTATCGGGATCTTGTTGATACTGTTCGTATAAATCCGCAAAATAGGCGGTGTGTGCGGCATTTAAAAAGGAATACTTGTCCATGAATTGATCATTCTATTTTTTCTTCAGAAAAATATGACCCAAAAATACGACTTTTCAGAAATATGAAATATCAAAATGATATAAATGTGTAGATATTTTAAAGAAATGAAGATTATTCAAAAAAGCTGGTATTTTTGGACTGTATAAATATTAAAATATATTTAAAAATTAAAAAGAAATATACTTGTCTTAACTTAAACATCTCGAGACATAAGCTGCGTTCCGAAACTCTCTAGGATACGTTTCTTTGGCTCTGAAATGTTTATCGTTTTAAGAATCTCAAAAGCTGTTTTGGTATAAGATGAAATCGCTTTTTGAGTCGCTTCTGAAGATCCTGAGGCTGTAAAAATTTGTTTAACAATGTCTATTTTAGTTTTAGGATCAGTTTGGTTGGAGCTAAATAATTGAGTTAGTTGATGCTGGTCTTTTTCAGACGAAAATTCTAAAGCTTTTAAATATAAATAGGTTTTTTTGTTCTCAATAATATCGCCTCCTACTTGTTTTCCAAATGTTTCTGGATTTCCAAAAGCATCTAAATAATCGTCTTGTAATTGAAAGGCAATGCCCAGGTTTTTTCCGAATTCATAACAACGCTCCTGATCTTCTATAGAGGCATTGGCAATGATTGCTCCCATTTTCATAGCAGCTCCAACCAGTACTGCTGTTTTGTACTCAATCATTTGAAGGTACTCCGAAATTGAGACGGTATCGCGAGTTTCAAAATCGATGTCGTATTGTTGTCCCTCACAAACTTCCAAAGCGGTTTTGCTAAACAGTTTTGCAAGTTTTTGAAAAACGTCTGGGGGGTAGTTTTCAAACAGTTGATACGCCATAATTAGCATGGCATCTCCTGATAAAATTCCGGTATTCAAATCCCATTTTTCATGTACGGTTTGATGGCCTCGACGCAGGGGTGCAGCGTCCATAATGTCATCGTGAATGAGTGAAAAATTATGAAAAACCTCGACTGCTAAAGCAGCGTCAAGCGCACTCTTGATTTCACCATCAAAACAGTCCGTAGTCATGAGTGTTAGTACGGGGCGTAAACGCTTTCCACCCAAATTCAAAATATACTGAATAGGTTCGTAAAGGTTTTTAGGTTCTCTTATGGATTTATAAGCTTCTAAATACGCTAAAAATTGTTTTTGGTACGTTTCAATGGATTTCATGTTACAAAAATAAGTGAATTCCTAAAACTACGTTAGAAAGTGAAACTAATAAATGTTAAATCTTTGTAAAACTTTGGAAACTTTAATTGTTTTTTGAGTTTCCTGTTGTAAATTCGCGCCGTGTTATGAGAGACAATATTATATCAAAATCTGAAGAATTATTTTTATCACTGGGGTTCAAGAGTGTTACAATGGATGACATTGCAAACGCTATTGGTATTTCTAAAAAAACCATTTATGCTCATTTTTCAAACAAAACAGAGCTTGTAGAAGTGGTTACGTTTTCTGTTCTTGATCATATTTCAGAAGGTATTGATAAAATTAATGCTACTTCTGTAAATCCTATTGAAGAACTGTATGACATCAAATTATTTGTGATGAATTACTTGAAAAACGAAAGAGTCTCACCTCAACACCAGCTCAAAAAATATTATCCCCAAATTTATGACCGCTTAAAAATAAAACAATTTGAAAAAATGCACTCATCTGTTGAAAACAGTCTAAAAATGGGAGTGAATACTGGATTGTTTAGACCCGACATTGATATTGACTTTATTTCGAGAATGTATTTTAATGGAATGACAGGAATCCGAGATAATAGCATTTTCCCAGAAACTCTTTTTGACAAAAACTATCTTTTTGAAAGTTACCTCGAATACCATTTACGTGCCATTGTTACCACAACTGGATTAAATCTACTCAACAACTATATAAAATCAAACCTAACTCCAAATGCTTCCTAAAATTACACTCTTTTTATTTATAACGACTTCGTTGTTTTCTCAGCAAGAGGTTTTGCAATTATCATTAAAAGAAGCTGTTGATTTTGCTCTACAAAATAATTCTATGAGCAAAAATGCCGCTCGTGATATAGAAATCGCCAAGCTCCAAAAATGGGAGACTACAGCAACTGGATTGCCACAAATAAAGGCGGCAATTACTTATAACAACTGGTTAAAACAACAAATTTCGTTGATTCCTGCAGAATTTTTTGGTGGAAGTCCAGGTCAGTTTTCCGAAATTGTTTTTGGAACCAAACAAACAATGAACGGAACCGTTACTGTTTCGCAAAAACTGTTTGACGGTTCCTATCTTGTGGGCCTTCAGGCAGCTAAAGTATATCTTGAAATCTCAGAAAATGCCAAAGAAAAAACAGATATTGAGCTTCGTAAAATGGTTGCCTATGCTTATGGAAATGCATTGCTTTCTGAAGAAAACTTAAACATTGTAAATTCAAATATTAGGTTGTTAGAAAAGAATGTGAGCGATCTTACAAAGGTGTATGAAAATGGGTTAATTGAACAGGAAAGCATCCAACAATTACAACTGACCTTGGCCAGCTTAAAAAGCAACCAAAACTATATAAAACGCCTTAACAAAATTGCGTATCAAATGTTTAACAACACTATTGGTCTTGATTTGGAGACTCCAGTGGAGCTAACAGATAACCTTGATCAACTAATTGCGATGTATGCCTCGCTAAAGCCCTTAGAATCTATTCTTGAAGTAGAAAATGTAGTGGATTACAAAATTGCCTTCAATGACTTAAAAAGCAAGGAACTACTCCTTAAATTAGAAAAAAGTAAAGCATTGCCTACTCTGGATGTATTCCTGAATGGCAGCTATTCTGGGAATAATAATCAATTTGACTTTTTAGATAAATCTCAAAATTGGTTTGGCGCA
This sequence comes from Flavobacteriaceae bacterium, assembly GCA_030835325.1. Taxonomy (GTDB): domain Bacteria; phylum Bacteroidota; class Bacteroidia; order Flavobacteriales; family Flavobacteriaceae; genus Hel1-33-131. The sequence goes on from JAURPF010000116.1 coordinate 3,396, forward strand.
TCTCTGTTTGGCGTTTCAATGAACGTTCCTCTTTTTAGCTCTTTTGGACGCAGTGCATCTACTAAAAAGGCACGCATAAATTTAGAGAAATCCAAATCGCTTTTAAAAGATACTTCAGAAAAAATTAAGTTAGAAATTTCGCGTGCAAAAAGTGAGTACGAGTTTGCGGTTGAAGATCTTGAAATCAAAAAAGAGGCCCTTGAGCTTTCAGAAAACATAGCCAAAAAGAATGAAATAAAATTCTTTGAAGGACTGATCACTAGTTTTGATTTATCTCAGGCACAACGCCAACTATATACTGCACAAGAAGACTATTTGTCATCCATGTTAAATATCCTTGTTAAGAGAATACATTTAGAAACACTTATTAGCCCACCCCTTAAAAATTAAATAATGAAACAACTCCATAATTTTACACTGATGAAACATCTCTTTTCACTACTTGTGTTAACACTTGTGCTCTCCTGCGGCACTTCGGATAAAGAATCACAATCCTTGACCGAATTAAAAACAAAAAAGGCAGCTCTCAAAGAACAAATGGACCGTATGGGAACAGAGCTGAAAGAAATTGAAATGGCGATTTCAAATCTAGATACACTGAAAAAACTTATGAGTGTAACCTCTATCAAAGCAGAGGTCAAAGATTTTAATCACTATGTAGAAGTACAGGGAACTGTAAAAGCCGATCAAACCATTGATCTTCATGCAGAAATGGGCGGTACAGTAACGGCTATTTTAGTTAAAGAAGGGCAAAATGTCTCAAAAGGGCAGCTGCTAGCAACTTTGGATAGTGAGGTTATCGATAATTCGGTTTTACAATTAGACACACAACTCGCCTTAGCAACAACCACCTTTGAACGTCAGGCCAGACTATGGGAACAGAATATTGGAAGTGAAATTCAATACCTACAAGCAAAAGCCCAAAAAGAAGGTCTAGAAAATAGTGTGAAAAGCTTGAAAGCACAAGCACGAAAAATGAAAATAATCGCTCCATTTTCAGGGATCATCGATCAGATTTACGCCAAAACTGGAGAACTCACTTCGCCTCAAAAACCTTTCTTAAAACTTGTAAACCTGAGCAAGGTTTATATAGAAAGTGAGGTCACTGAAACGTATTTAAATTCCATAAAAAAAGACACAAAAGTTTTGCTAAACTTTAGATCTATTGGAACTTCTGTTGAAGCCTCTGTCTCTCAAGTTGGAAATTTTATCAATCCCAGCAATCGAAGTTTTAAAATGCGTATCGATCTTAAAAATCCTAATAATGAGTTAAAAGCAAACCTACTTGCAGATATTAAAATAAATGATTTTAGTGCGAATGGGACTGTTATCCCAACGCGGCTTGTACAAAGAGATCGCGATAACAAAACCTTTGTTTATACTATTGAAGCTAAAGAAAATAATTACAAGGTTGTAAAAACGTATGTAACAGAAGTAATGAATTACGACAACCAATCATACATATCTGACGGGCTTATTCCTAATTCGATTTTGGTAGATAAAGGCGCACGGCTTGTAAATAATAATGAAGAAGTAACTCTTGTACACTAGGAAACTATGAGCACAAAAAAAATAAAAGAATTTAAACTTTCTTCTTGGGCGATTTCAAATCGTACGACTGTTTCAGTGATTACATTTATCATTGTGCTGAGTGGATTACTTTCATACACAGGAATGGCGCGTGAAAATTTTCCAGAAATCATTATCCCCCAAATTTATGTCGCAACTCCTTACCCTGGAAATTCGGCACTGGATGTAGAAAAACTAATTACCAAACGATTAGAAAAAGAAATAAACTCAATCACTGGAGTTGACAAAATCACATCGAATTCCATTCAAGGCTACTCTAGTATTGTGGTAGAATTTAGTTTTGATTTTACCCCTGCTGAAGCACTTCAAAAAGTGAAAGACAAAATCGATGTAGCGATGGCTGACCCAGACTTCCCCAAGGACTTGCCCTCTGAACCGAGTGTTTCGGAAATGAATTTTAGCGAGCGAATTCCTATAATGAATATTAACTTGTCTGGCGAATTTTCGATGGATCAACTTAAAGAATATGCGGAATATTTAGAAGATAAAATTGAGGAGCTTTCGGAAATTTCGAGTGTAGACATCCGAGGGGTTCAAGAAAAGGAACTTGAAATTGCGGTAGATTTATACAAGATGGAAGCTTCAAAAATTAGCTTCAACGATATTGAAAATGCAGTCGCATTTGAAAACATGAGCATTTCTGGAGGAGATATTCTGGAGAATGGCATCCGAAGAACCGTCCGTGTTTTAGGTGAATTTAAGGATCCCTTAGCGGTTAAAGATATTATTGTCAAACAAGAAAAAGGGAACATCGTTTACCTAAGAGATATTGCGGATGTAGATTTCAAAGAACAAGAAAAAGAGAGTTTTGCTCGTGAGTATCTACAGCCTGTGGTCATGTTAGATGTTAAAAAAAGAGGAGGGCAAAACCTTCTTGATGCTTCAACAAAAATTGATGCTCTTTTGGAGGATGCCGCTGCAAACGTATTTCCACACAATTTAATTATCTCCAAGACAAACGACCAATCCAATGACACTCGAACAATGGTTTCTGATCTTGAAAACAGTATCATATTAGGGGTTATTTTAGTCGTTGCAGTCCTCTACTTCTTTTTAGGCTTCAGAAATGCCTTGTTTGTTGGAATTGCCATTCCATTATCGATGTTTTTATCGTTTTCTATTCTGAGCTTTATGGGGGTTACCCTCAACACAATGGTGTTATTCTCTTTAGTTATAGCACTTGGAATGTTGGTAGATAACGGCATTGTTGTGGTCGAAAACGTCTATCGATTGATGGACGAAGGCTACCCAAGAATTAAAGCTGCTAAACTAGGTGTGGGAGAAGTAGCAATGCCAATCATTGCCTCGACCGCTACAACATTAGCCGCATTTTTACCCTTGATTTTATGGGAAGGTATCATGGGAGAATTCATGAAATGGCTTCCAATCACTCTGATTATTGTATTGAGTTCTTCTTTGTTTGTGGCCCTAATCATCAATCCGATGTTGATTTCCGTGTATATGAAAGTCATGCCCAAAAAAGAATCTAAAGTCACTTTTATTTCAAAATTAGAAACCCTCTATGAACGTTTTTTAAGTTACGCGCTTAAAGGAAAAAAACCGGGAAGTATTATTGTTGGAACATTTGGATTGTTAATTCTTGCAGGGTTTTTAATGTACGCATTTCCTCCAAAAATATTATTTTTTCCAAATACCGATGCCAAGCAAGTCTTTGTATTTATTGAATATCCGATTGGAACAGATATTGAAGAAACGAATCTTATTTCAATGAAAATTGAAAAAGATATAGAAGACTATCTAAAAAAATATGAAGTTAATGGCGAAAACTTTCTGATTACTTCTGTTATTGGACAAGTTGGCGAAGGCACTTCCGATCCATCTCGAGGTCAAGAAGGTGGCAAATCGCCCAATAAAGCACGAATCACTATTGATTTTGTGAAGTATCAAGATCGACAAGGTGTCAATACCGAAACGGTTCTCAGAGATATTAGAAACTTACTGCAAGGCTACCCTGGAGTGAGTATTGTGGTGGACAAACCGGCGGATGGACCTCCAACTGGTGCCCCTATAAATATTGAAGTAAAAGGCGATGATTACGTTTTAATTTTAGAAACGGCCAATCGCCTAAAATCATTTATCAACAACTCCAATATTGGAGGTATTGAAGAATTAAAATTAGATATCGATCAAGGAAAACCAGAATTATTAGTTTCTGTAGATCGCCAAAAAGCAAGACGATTGGGGATTTCAACAGGGCAAATTGGAGCAAATTTACGTACAGCATTGTATGGCAAAGAAATTTCAACCTATAAAAACGCAGAGGATGATTACCCAATTAACCTCCGACTCAAAGACGAGATGCGTTATAATAAATCTGCATTATTAGATCAAAAAATTACGTTTAGAAATCAAAGTGATGGACAAATAAAACAAGTGCCTATTTCGGCAGTAGCAACAACAGAAAACCAATCGTCCTTTAGTGCTATTAAACGTATCGATATGGAACGAGTGGTCACGATTTTTTCCAACGTATTAAATGATTATAATCCTACAGAAGTCAATGACAAAATCAGAAGCATTGCCAAAAAATTTGAGATTCCAAAAAACATAACGATTAGCTTTACTGGCGAACAAGAAAAGCAAGCAGAAGAAATGGCCTTTCTAAGTCGTGCACTTTTAATTGCGGTTCTTTTAATTTTCTTAATCTTGGTGGCACAATTTAATTCTGCCACAACCCCAATTATTATTTCGATCTCTGTGTTTCTAAGTTTGATTGGAGTTCTCTTTGGACTTCTTATTTTTAGAATGGATTTTGTAATCCTTATGACCATGATTGGAATCATTTCACTCGCTGGTATTGTTGTAAATAATGCTATTGTTTTAATCGATTATATCAATCTAACAATCATTCGAAAACGACGTGAATTAGGGTTGGAACAAACAGACAAACTCACCCCCTCCATACTCGTTGAATGTGTGGTGGAAGCTGGCAGAACGCGTTTAAGACCGGTAATCCTAACCGCCATCACAACTATTTTAGGGTTACTTCCGTTAGCATTGGGAATCAACATTAATTTCAGAACGCTTATAACCCAGCTTAATCCAAATTTTTATATTGGTGGAGAGAACGTTGCTTTTTGGGGGCCGATGGGTTGGGCGATTATCTTTGGGTTGTCCTTTGCTACATTTTTAACCTTGGTGGTAGTGCCAATATTATTTTATTTGATTAATAAATTAAAAACAAAAAAGAATAAAGTCATTTCCTAAGTCCACCGGGTTTAATTTTAAATGTTAAATTTGCACAACTAATTTAGTCTTATGTACAGAAGTCATCATTGTGGTCAGTTAAGAACCTCGAATATCAACGAAGAAGTGACTCTTTCGGGTTGGGTGCAAAAATCTCGTGATAAAGGATTTGTAATCTGGGTAGATTTAAGAGATCGTTACGGAATTACACAGCTTATTTTTGATGCAGATCGCACCTCAGAAACGATGATGTCCATGGCAAAAAGTTTAGGACGTGAGTTTGTCATTCAAGTCACAGGAACAGTTATTGAGCGGAGCTCAAAAAACCCTAATTTAGACACTGGTGATATCGAAATTTTAGTCTCAAAACTAACCGTTTTAAATGAGGCTGTTGTACCGCCTTTTACCATAGAAGATCAAACCGATGGTGGTGAAGAACTTCGTATGAAATACCGCTATTTAGACATTCGAAGAAATCCTGTTAAAAATAATTTAATTTTTAGACATAAAGTCACTCAAGAAGTCCGATCATATTTGTCTTCTCAAGAATTTATTGAAGTTGAAACACCCTACTTAATTAAATCAACACCCGAAGGAGCTCGTGATTTTGTAGTTCCAAGTCGAATGAATGAAGGTCAATTTTATGCGCTTCCACAATCGCCACAAACGTTCAAACAGCTATTAATGGTTGGTGGTATGGACAAATACTTCCAAATCGTCAAATGTTTTAGAGACGAGGACCTGCGTGCCGATCGTCAACCAGAATTTACGCAAATTGACTGCGAAATGGCCTTTGTAGAGCAGGAAGATGTTTTAAATACCTTTGAAGGTTTAACACGTCATTTAATTAAAGAAATAAATGGGGTGGATATAGCAGAATTTCCAAGAATGACTTTTGACGAGGCCATGAAACGTTTCGGCAACGACAAACCAGATATTCGTTTTGGAATGGAGTTTGGCGAACTTAACAACGTTTCACAACACAAAGATTTTAAGGTGTTTAACGCTGCAGAACTCGTTGTAGGTATCGCTGTTCCCGGAGGTAA
>JAURPF010000117.1 GCA_030835325.1 Flavobacteriaceae bacterium
AGCATCCCTTTGTCATAAAGGTCAATTTTTAGTTGGTTTTTTGGTAGCTCAAAAAATAACCTGTCAAATGCTGAAACGTACTCATTTTTAACCATAGCGATTACTGTGGTATCCACATCAAAAAAAACAGGAGACTGCAAAGTTATTTGCTGTTTTTCTAAATCAATTTCTTCGGCAGTTTTTTTGATCGCAAAATCAAAAGGCGCATATAGATTTTCAGATTGCCAAGGTTTTCCCTTTTCAAAACTATATCTAAAGGTTCCACTTTTTGGGAACAAATAGACAATCACAAAAGTGGTTAACACAAAAAGAAAAAACTTATATATTAAAGCATGGTTTTTATGAAAAAGGTTCACTATATCCTTCATGTGTATTTAATATTTTTTTATGAATATTATGGCTTTTGATTTGATAGGTTCATGCGAAACTGAGAAATTAAAAAAATTATACACCTCAGTAAATTCTTAGATTATGAAATTGATATCACCCAAATGTAATAAAAAGAAGTATATTTTCTCTCCATATTAAAACATTCCTACTTTATATATCCTAAATTTTAGTTATTTTCGCATGAAGCATCTCTAAATTCTAAACTATGAGTAAAGACGTTGTAATTGTATCCGCTGCAAGAACTCCTATTGGGAGTTTTTTAGGAGGACTTTCTTCTATTCCTGCACCCAAATTAGGAGCGATTGCTATTAAAGGTGCATTAGAAAAAATAAAACTAAGTCCCGAAATTGTAGATGAAGTTCTAATGGGTAATGTTGTTCAAGCTGGCGTAGGGCAAGCTCCTGCTAAACAGGCTGCTATTTATGCGGGCATTCCAGATACAGTACCCTGTACTACAGTCAATAAAGTTTGTGCTTCTGGAATGAAAACCATTATGCAAGCCGCACAGTCAATTGCTTTGGGAGATGCTGATATTATTGTAGCTGGTGGAATGGAAAATATGAGCTTAATTCCTCATTATCATCATGCGCGTTCAGCGCAGAAATTTGGATCCATTTCTTTGGATGATGGGTTACAAAAAGACGGTTTGGTAGATGCTTATGCAAATCAAGCTATGGGAGTTTTTGCAGAGAATTGTGCCACAGAATATAAGTTTACACGGGAAGACCAAGATGCTTTTGCAATTCAGTCCTACAAACGATCGACGAAAGCGTGGAATGAAGGCAAATTTGACTCAGAAGTGGTTCCTGTGACCGTCCCACAACGAAGAGGCGAACCCATTACAGTCGATAGAGACGAGGAATTTATGAATGTTCGTTTAGAGAAAATACCAACCTTACGAGCTGCTTTCACAAAAAACGGAACAGTGACAGCTGCAAACGCATCTAGCATAAATGATGGCGCTGCAGCCTTGATACTAATGAGTCGAGACAAAGCTGAGGAATTAAAATTAACTCCATTAGCAACTATAAAAGGGTATGCAGATGCTGCAAGGGAACCCGAATGGTTTACTGTAGCCCCCTCAAAAGCACTACCTAAAGCACTGGCAAAAGCAGGTGTTGATATTTCGGAAGTTGATTTTTTTGAATTCAATGAAGCATTTTCTGTAGTAGGCTTGGCAAACATAAAATTATTAGGGCTAAACGATTCAACTGTAAATGTCAATGGCGGTGCGGTTTCTTTAGGCCACCCACTTGGCTGTTCAGGTGCTCGAATTGTAGTAACCTTACTGAGCGTACTCGAACAAAATAACGGAAAAATTGGAGCTGCAGCAATTTGTAATGGCGGTGGCGGTGCTTCGGCACTTATCCTAGAAAGAACTATATAAGTATGCAATACGGCCTTTGCTATTTGAGTGTTGTTGCCCTAAGATCGGAAGCTTCTGATACAAGCGAATTAATTTCGCAAGTACTTTATGGCGATTATTTTAAAGTTTTAGAACACCGAAAATCATGGAGTCGTATCCGATTGGGGTTTGACAAATATGAAGGTTGGATCGATAATAAACAGTTTCAATTTATTGACGAATTGGAATATAAAAAACTTCACGAATCGGATCCTTTATTAAGCATGGATTTGGTTGATTTTATCACCAATCAAAACCAAGAATTACATCCTATTTTGTTAGGGTCGTCCCTTAACGGCCTCTCCTATTTAAAGCACACATTTGATGGAGAAAAATCGGTCGGATCTAAAGATAAATCTAAACTTGTAGAAACTGCTATTTTATACCTCAACACGCCTTATTTATGGGGCGGTAAAACTCCTTTTGGAATTGACTGCTCTGGATTTGTTCAGATGGTTTATAAACTAAATGGATTCAAAATTTTAAGAGATGCATCTCAGCAAGCCTCTCAAGGGGATGCTCTTAGTTTTATAGAAGAAAGTGAACCCGGTGATTTGGCTTTTTTTGACAACAATGAAGGGGATATTATCCATGTGGGAATTATTATGAAAGACCACCATATCATTCATGCACATGGAAAGGTTCGGATAGATCTTTTAGATCAAAGTGGCATCTATAATTTGGATACCAAAACACATTCTCACAAATTGAGAGTCATCAAAAAAATTATCTCATAAAAAAAGTCATTCAAATTGAATGACTTTTTTAAAGGAATAGAACGAAATGCGTCTATTTTGGTTCCAATGTTTCCGAAATCGCTTTATATTCTTTGTATTTATCGGAATCACCAACTGCACTAAATATATTTGTTAAGGTTTTAGCAGCTTGATAATTGCTTGGGTCTATATTAAATGCCGTTTCTAAATAAGGAATTGCGTTTAAGTATAACTGGTTGCGTTTGGCTTTTAACTCATCATATTTTCGGTCGTCTGCTGCAGAGGAACCTAAGGAGTTCATTTGGTCAAGAATCGATTCTTCTTGTCCCAAAATTAAAGCCGCTAGATTTATGTAGGCATTGACATACTCTGGGTTTAGTTCGATTGCTTTTAAATAATATTTTTTAGAACTTTCAAAATCATCTGTTTCGGAAGAAATTACTCCTAAATTATATTGTAATTCAGGGTTCATCGGATCTTTTTGAATCGCAATTTCCAGTAATTCTTTAAACTTTTGAGTATTACCCATTGAGTAATGAACATTGGCTTCAGTCAATAATAAATCTAAATCATCGGGAGATTCTGCTCTCGCAACAGCCATGGCTTGAAGTGCTTTTTCATTCTCACCATTTTGAACATAAATAAGTGCGATGTTTTTAATTATTTCTGGAAACTTAGACTTGGTCGTTTCATCTCTGGGGTTTATGTGTGATTTAGATTTAACAGAAAGGTCTCTTAAAACCTTACTTCCAAATAATTCTTCAACTTGTGTTTCTTTGTTTGTTGCAAGATAATTTTGTTCTATCCCGGTGTACCCCAGGCTTCTTAACTCTTCATACATTGCTAGAGATCGGTCATACAATTTAGCATTTACTGCAGTGGAAGCGGCATAAAACAAATAAGCCGTATCACTAGGAACTAACTTATAGGCAGATTCAAAATAATCTGAAGATGTTTTGTAATCCTCTTTTTGTAAAAGAGAACTTCCTTTATTGACCAGATGTGATTTTAAGTTTTGGATTTGATTTTTCACTCCTTGCCCCTGTTCGGGTTCAGTTGCCAGTTTTAAGGCTTCTATAGATTTTTTTATGGTATTAAAATCTGGATCCCCATTTTTTAGGTAACAAATACTTCTTAGTAGGTAATATTGACTTTTATATTTTTTGTCCATAGAACCTAAAAGGGTTTCGGCAGCATCAAGTGCTACAGTTGCTTTTTCAAAATTCTCCTTATCTATCTCTTTGTTTGCTGCTTTTAATTCTTTCTTTTGAGCAACAACAGAAAATCCTAGGGTTAGTCCAATCGCTAGTACAAAATATTTTTTCATCGTATTTAAGTTTTTATAATTAGTGTTAATTATTTATTCTTCTTCCTGAGAATTAATTATTCCACCATCTATTTCAGCAGCCTTGGTGTTTTCTACACCTTTTTCTGCTATAATATCAATTGTTTGGATATCTTCTTGGTCTTCACGCATTACTTTTGCAACGGCAGCGATAGAATCATTTCCTTTTAAGTTAATCAAACGAACCCCTTGTGTTGCACGGCCCATTACTCTTAAATCTTCTACAGCCAATCGAATTGCTACGCCTGATTTATTAATAATCATTAAATCATCTTCATCTGTTACATTTTTAATGGATACTAAATTTCCAGTTTTTTCTGTAATTGAAATGGTTTTAACACCCTTTCCACCTCGATTTGTGATACGATAGTCTTCCAAACTTGAACGTTTTCCGTATCCATTTTCGGACACTACCAAAATATTACTTTCCATATCATCTACAGCAATCATGCCAATAACTTCATCGGCTTCGTGCGCAAGTGTAATTCCACGAACCCCTGAAGCACCACGACCCATCGGACGGGTTTTGGCTTCTTCAAATCGAATGGCTTTACCAGATTTTAATGCTAACATGACTTGACTTTCGCCGGTGGTTAGTTTTGCTTCTAGTAATTCATCTTCTTCTTTGATTGTTATGGCATTAATTCCATTGGTTCTTGGTCTAGAATATTGTTCTAAAGATGTTTTCTTAACCTGTCCTTTTTTGGTGGACATGATTACATAATGAGAATTGGTGTATTCTTCATCTTTTAAATCTTGAGTACAAATAAATGCTTTGACTTTATCGTCTTGTTCTATATTAATTAAGTTTTGAATGGCACGTCCTTTAGAAGTTTTAGCTCCTTCTGGAATTTCATAAACTCGCATCCAGAAACATTTTCCTTTTTGAGTGAAAAATAACATATACTGGTGGTTTGTGCCTACAAATAAGTGTTCTAAGAAGTCTTCGTTACGAGTGGTAGATGCTTTTTGTCCTACACCTCCTCTATTTTGAGTTCTATATTCTGTAAGTGACGTACGTTTGATGTAGCCTGCATGCGAAATTGTTATTACAACTTGCTCATTAGGAATCATATCTTCTATGGATAAATCACCTCCTGCATATTCAATCATTGAACGACGCTCATCACCATATTTATCTTTTATAACTGCAAGTTCTTCTTTGATGATCAGCATACGACGTTCTTTTTTATCAAGAATATCTTTTAACTCCTCAATTGTTTTCATGATTGCATCGTACTCGGCACGTAATTTATCTTGTTCTAAACCCGTTAATTGTCTTAAACGCATTTCAACAATCGCTTTGGATTGTATCTCACTTAATTTAAAACGTTCTATTAATTTTTCACGGGCTTGATCGGCATTTGAAGAGCCTCTAATAATCGCGATAACCTCATCGATATTATCGGAAGCAATGATCAGTCCTTCTAATATATGAGCACGTTCTTCAGCTTTTCTAAGTTCGTAGGTTGTACGACGAACGACTACCTCATGACGGTGCTCAACAAAATGATGAATCATGTCTTTTAGGTTCAACATTTCTGGACGTCCATTTACCAATGCAATGTTGTTTACACTAAAAGAAGATTGAAGTGCTGTGTATTTATAGAGCTTATTTAAAACAATGTTGGGAATAGCATCTCTTTTAAGTACATACACAATACGCATTCCATTTCGATCCGATTCATCACGAATTGAAGAAATTCCTTCCATTTTTTTATCATTCACCAAATCCGCAGTTTTTTTAATCATATCTGCTTTATTGACTTGATATGGAATTTCGGTAACAATGATGCACTCACGTCCATTTATTTCTTCGATGTTTGCCTTTCCACGAATCACCACACGACCACGCCCTGTTTGGAAGGCTTCTCTTACACCATCATAGCCGTAAATAATTCCTCCTGTTGGAAAATCAGGTGCTTTTACATGTGTAATTAACTCGTCAATCTCTATATCTGTATTATCTATATAGGCTGTAATCCCATCCACTACTTCCGATAGGTTATGTGGAGGCATATTGGTTGCCATACCTACAGCAATTCCTGAGGCACCATTCACCAATAAACCTGGAATTCGAGTTGGTAATACAGTAGGCTCTTGAAGTGTATCGTCAAAATTTAACTTGTGATCAACTGTTTCCTTATCGATATCTGCAAGCATATCTTCCGATATTTTTTGCATTCTGGCTTCTGTGTAACGCATTGCTGCCGGACTGTCACCATCAATCGATCCAAAATTTCCTTGTCCATCAACCAACATATAACGTAAACTCCATTCTTGAGCCATACGAACCATGGTATCATAAACTGAGGTGTCTCCGTGTGGGTGATACTTACCTAAAACTTCACCAACAATTCTTGCCGATTTTTTGTGCGCCGTGTTGGATCGAACACCAAGTTCATGCATTCCAAACAACACCCGGCGATGCACAGGTTTTAATCCATCCCTAACATCAGGAAGTGCCCGAGATACTATTACCGACATCGAATAATCGATGTAAGCTGACTTCATTTCATCTTCAATATTAATGGAAATTAACTTTTCACCTTCTATCATGCTTCACTATATTTTTGTTTATTAAATAACCTAGCTAATATACTACTTTTCAAACTATTACTAAGTGAGTTTTATCGACTTTTTTATATCAAATTTATCAACAATTTTAAGGTGCAAAATGGTTAATAAATAGAGGTTTAAAAATTTTGATTTTAATTAGTTTTTACTATCATTTGTATTAATTAAAAATAAAAAGGTATAGTTTTTGATTTAATGCCTTTGAATTTGTAATTTTAGCCAAAGAATATTTATGGATGATAATTTTTCCCCCAGAGTTAAAGATGTAATTTCTTTTAGTAAAGAAGAAGCATTACGTTTAGGTCATGATTTTATTGGAACTGAGCACCTCATGCTTGGACTTTTAAGAGATGGCAATGGCAAAGCAATCGATATTTTGAACGCTTTAGACGTTGATCTAAACCATTTGCGTCGTAAAGTTGAGATCCTGAGCCCTTCTAATCCCAATATTATAATCAGCTCAGACGAAAAAAAAAATCTGCACTTGACCCGTCAAGCAGAACGTGCTTTAAAAACAACGTTTTTAGAAGCAAAACTTTTTCAAAGTAAATCTATAAATACCGCACATCTACTTTTATGTGTGTTGAGAAATGAAAACGACCCTACAACAAAACTATTGAACAAGCTAAAAGTGGACTACGACAGTGTTAAAGAACAATTTAAATATATGATTACTAACGATGACTATACGGAGATTCCAAAGGCAAGCTATCCAAGTGAAGAAATCCCTAAAGACGAAAACAAAAACCCTTCTTTTAGTCAAAGCAGTGGCCAAAATAGAAAATCTAAAACTCCAGTTCTAGACAATTTTGGCAGAGATCTTACTGCCATGGCAGAACAAGGGAAGTTAGACCCTGTTGTAGGACGCGAAAAAGAAATTCAACGTGTTTCGCAAATTTTAAGTCGCCGTAAGAAAAATAATCCATTATTGATTGGGGAACCTGGTGTAGGAAAATCTGCCATTGCCGAAGGCTTAGCCATTCGAATCATAAAACGAAATGTCTCTCGAATTTTATTTAACAAACGTGTAGTTACTTTAGATTTAGCCAGCATTGTAGCTGGGACTAAGTACCGTGGTCAGTTTGAAGAACGCATGAAAGCGGTAATGAATGAATTGGAAAAAAATGATGATATTATTTTATTTATCGATGAAATACATACCATTGTAGGTGCCGGTGGTGCCACAGGAAGCTTGGATGCTTCTAATATGTTTAAACCCGCATTAGCTCGTGGCGAACTGCAATGTGTTGGAGCAACTACCCTTGATGAATACAGACAACATATTGAAAAAGATGGCGCACTTGAACGTCGTTTTCAAAAAGTTGTCGTAGAACCAACATCCGTTTCTGAAACAATTGAAATATTAAACAACATTAAAAACAAATACGAAGATCATCATAATGTGGAATACACTGAGGAAGCTATTGAAGCTTGTGTTAAATTGACCAGTCGTTATATGACCGATCGTTTTTTACCAGACAAAGCTATTGATGCCTTAGACGAAGCAGGGTCTAGAGTTCATATTACAAATATTGATGTTCCAGAGCAAATTGTGGAATTAGAAAGACAACTTGAAGAAGTAAAAGCAACTAAAAATTCTGTAGTTAAAAAACAGAAATATGAAGAAGCTGCCAAATTAAGAGATGACGAAAAACGTTTGGAAAAAAGTCTTAAGGAAGCCCAAGAAAAATGGGAGGCCGAATCTAAGTTAAATCGCATTGTAGTAAATGAAGTGAATGTCGCTGAAGTCGTTTCTATGATGACCAGTATTCCTGTAAACCGAATTGCTCAAAAGGAAAGTAATAAATTATCAAAACTCCCAGAGCTTATAAACGGGAAAGTAATTGGGCAAGACGAAGCAGTTTCAAAGGTGGTGAAGGCGATTCAGAGAAACCGTGCTGGACTTAAAGATCCTAATAAGCCTATTGGGTCATTTATATTTTTGGGGCAAACTGGCGTTGGTAAAACACAACTCGCCAAAGTACTCGCAAAAGAATTATTTGACAGTCAAGATGCCTTGATACGAATTGATATGAGTGAATATATGGAGAAATTCGCCATCTCAAGATTGGTCGGTGCACCTCCAGGATACGTAGGTTATGAAGAGGGTGGACAACTTACCGAAAAAATCCGTCGTAAACCCTATGCGGTTGTTCTACTAGATGAAATTGAAAAAGCACATCCAGATGTATTTAATATGCTCCTTCAAGTGCTTGATGATGGGTTTCTAACGGATAGTTTGGGTCGAAAAATTGATTTTAGTAATACAATTATTATAATGACTTCAAATATTGGAGCTCGAAAATTGAAAGATTTTGGTTCTGGAGTTGGGTTTGGAACCGCCGCTCAAAAATCTCAAGAAAGTTCCAATGCCCGTTCTGTTATTGAAAATGCACTCAAAAAAGCTTTTGCTCCTGAATTTCTAAACAGAATTGATGATGTGGTTGTTTTCAACAACCTAGAAAAAGAAGATATTAATCTAATCATTGACATTGAACTCGAAAAACTTTTAAAGCGTATTTCAGAACTCGGATACACTCTAAAACTAAGCAAAAAAGCAAAAAGTTTTATTGCCGAAAAAGGATTTGACAAGCAATATGGAGCACGACCCTTAAAACGTGCCATTCAAAAATATGTTGAAGATGCACTTGCGGAAGAAATCATTAAATCCAATGCTCACGAGGGAGACACAATCAGCCTTGATGTTGGTAAGGACGATACTAAACTAGACATCAAAATAACGTCGCCAAAAACAGCGAAAAATTCGTAACAATATATTCTCTCTATTTGGGAATTATTGTTGAAGTTTAATCAAATAGCACCTCATTTTCCAATTCAAGTGTCTGTATAAACTTGATGGCTTTTTCTATATCATTATGGAGCACTCGATCTTCAGTCACTTTTGGAATTTCAGATCTAAAACTCGACAAGATCGAAGTAAGAAATGAA
>JAURPF010000118.1 GCA_030835325.1 Flavobacteriaceae bacterium
AAAAGAATGCCTTATCCGAGGGGTATCTTACGAACTCATTAGTGATACCGAAACCGAAGCTATTCTTCAAGATATTAGCAGTCCGAGTAAAAATATGGAAGCTGTAACTCTTGAAAAAGCACCTAAAATTGCAGTTTATTCTCCTAGTGGCAAACAACCTTGGGATGATGCTGTAACCATGGTTTTAACCTATGCAGAAATTCCTTACGAACTCATTTATGACACCGAAGTTTTGAATGACGCTTTGTTGCTTTATGACTGGTTGCACCTTCATCACGAGGATTTTACAGGGCAATATGGTAAATTCTATAGAGCTTATAGAAATGCAGCTTGGTACATTGAACAAAAAAAATCCGCCGAAAAACTTGCGAGCAGTTTAGGGTATAGTAAAGTGTCTAAAGAAAAATTAGCAGTAGCTCAAAAAATTAGAGAATATGTATTGGGTGGGGGTTTTATGTTTGCCATGTGTAGTGCTACAGATAGTTTTGACATTGCTTTGGCCGCTGAATCACTCGATATATGTGAGCCAATGTTTGACGGAGATGGCAGTACCCCTAATTATCAAGCGCAGTTAGACTTTTCTAAAACCTTTGCTTTTAAAGATTTTATTTTGGAACGCGACCCAAAAGTCTATGAATTTTCAAGCATCGATATGACCCAAAGACGTCAAATTCCAAAAGAGTTAGATTACTTTTCGCTTATGGAATATTCTGCGAAATGGGATCCCATTCCAACCATGCTCAATCAAAACCATACAGCGTTAGTAAAAGGATTTATGGGACAAACCACATCCTATTCTAGAGATCAAATCAAGTCAAATGTACTTGTCATGGGCGAAAATAAATCCAATGGCGAAGCGCGTTACATCCATGGAATCAAAGGAAAAGGATTTTTTACGTTCTACGGAGGTCACGACCCCGAAGACTATACACATAGAGTAGGAGACCCCAAAACCGAATTAGATTTACATCCTACATCTCCGGGCTACCGACTCATTTTAAACAATGTATTATTCCCTGCTGCCCGTAAGAAAAAACAAAAAACCTAATTTTTTAATGAATGTTTAGATTCTTAGATAAATAAAAAAAGCCTCGCATTGCGAGGCTTTTTTAATAAGCGAATATGATACAATAGGCTAGTGCCTTAATTTACTTTGTCTACAATAGCTTTGAAAGCTTCAGGATTATTCATCGCTAAATCCGCTAAAACCTTGCGGTTTAATTCGATGTTATGCGTTTTTAGTTTCCCAATAAATTGTGAATATGATAATCCATGAGCTCTGGCTCCTGCGTTGATACGCATAATCCATAAAGCACGGAATGTTCTTTTCTTATTTCTACGATCTCTGTAAGAATAAAGCATGGCTTTGTCAACTGCATTCTTTGCAATTGTCCATACATTTTTACGTCTTCCAAAGTATCCTTTGGCTTGTTTTAATACTTTTTTTCTTCGGGCTCTTTTGGCCACTGAGTTTACTGATCTTGGCATTTCTTAAGTGTTTTTTGTAGCAGGCGATTCAATTTTTTGAATACTTTTAATGGCCTAACTCCATGGTTTATAAAATTAATTTTAACCTTAACAACGCGTTTACTTTAAACGTAATTGTTGTTTAATGTTAGCTTCATCACTCACATGTACTAATGTGCTGTGCGTGAGAGCAAGCTTACGTTTTTTAGACTTCTTCGTTAGAATGTGGCTTTTAAACGCATGCTTTCTTTTGATTTTTCCAGTACCCGTTACTTTAAAACGTTTCTTGGCACTAGATTTGGTTTTCATTTTAGGCATTTTCTCCTTGTTATTTAGTTACTTCGCTTATTTTACTTTTTTTGGGGAAATAAACATAATCATACGTTTCCCTTCTAATTTTGGCATTTGTTCTACCTTTCCGAGGTCTTCTAAATCTTGCGCTAAACGCAATAATAAAATT
Source organism: Flavobacteriaceae bacterium (assembly GCA_030835325.1). GTDB lineage: Bacteria > Bacteroidota > Bacteroidia > Flavobacteriales > Flavobacteriaceae > Hel1-33-131. The sequence continues at coordinate 1,928 of JAURPF010000118.1, forward strand.
TGACCTTGTTCCTGATATATAATTGAACGTCCTTTGAAAAAAACAAAGGCCTTCAATTTTGCCCCTTCCTTTAAAAACTTTTCGGCGTGTTTTTTCTTAAAAGCATAATCATGATCGTCAGTTTGTGGTCCAAAACGAATCTCTTTAACCACTACTTTCGAAGCTTTTGATTTGATTGCTTTATCACGTTTTTTTTGTTCGTAAAGAAACTTTTTGTAATCCATTACTTTACATACAGGAGGGACAGCTTTTGGTGAAATCTCTACCAAATCAACCTCTTGCTCTTTAGCGATTGCTAAGGCTTGAGATAAACTATATACACCAACTTCAACATTATCACCAACAAGTCTTAATTCTTGTGCAGTGATTTTTCTGTTGATTTTGTGTTGGTCTTCTTTAATAACTCTTAGAGGACCTCTGTCTCTTCTTCTACGTATTGCTATGGCTTTATATTTTAGTTAAACTTAAAATTCTTTTAATGTTTTTTTAATTTCTTCTCTTATAATTGATGTAAACGATTCCACATTAATCGTGCCTAAATCATCTCCACCGTGTTTTCTAACACTTATTGTGCCATCGAGTTCCTCCTGTTCACCAACGATAATCATATAAGGGGCTTTTTGCATTTCTGCATCCCGAATTTTCTTACCCATTGTTTCATTTCTATTATCTACGAGGGCGCGAATTTCGTTATTTTCTAGCGAATTTAAAACTTTTCGAGCGTATTTTTCATATTTCTCGCTAATTGTTAATATAATTACTTGTTCTGGCATTAACCAAAGCGGAAAATTTCCGCCCGTATGTTCTAATAAAATTGCCACAAATCGTTCCATACTTCCAAAAGGCGCACGATGAATCATTACAGGTCTATGTAGCTCATTATCAGCACCTTTATAAGTTAAATCGAAACGTTCAGGTAAGTTATAATCTACTTGTATCGTTCCGAGTTGCCACTGTCTTCCAAGCGCATCTTTGACCATAAAATCTAATTTAGGTCCATAAAAAGCAGCTTCGCCAGTTTCTATAATATAATTCAACCCTTTGGCATTTGCAGCATTAATAATTGCTTGTTCTGCTTTGTCCCAAACTTCTGAAGATCCAATATACTTTTCTGGATTTTCTGGATCACGAATAGAAACTTGTGTTGAAAAATTTTCAAACCCTAACGAACCAAAGACATACAATACCAAGTCTATAACATTTTGAAACTCTTCGTTTAACTGATCTGGTGTGCAAAAAATGTGGGCATCATCTTGGGTAAATCCACGAACCCGTGTCAATCCATGCAATTCGCCACTTTGTTCATATCGATATACAGTTCCAAATTCGGCATACCGTTTGGGTAATTCTTTGTAACTAAATGGTTTTGCATTATAAATCTCACAATGGTGAGGGCAATTCATGGGCTTCAGTAAAAACTCTTCGCCTTCTTTTGGTGTTTGGATGCTTTGAAAACTATCAGCTCCGTATTTTTCGTAATGACCAGAAGTAATATATAATTCTTTTTGACCGATATGGGGTGTGATCACCATTTCATATCCAGCCTTTTGTTGCGCTTTCTTTAAAAAATCTTCTAGGCGCGATCGTAATGCCGCTCCTTTTGGCAACCACAGAGGCAAGCCTTGACCTACTTTTTTTGAGAAAGTAAATAGGTCTAATTGCTTTCCTAACTTTCTATGATCTCTTTTTTTAGCTTCTTCTAAGAGGATTAAGTACTCTGTAAGTTCTTTTTGTTTTGGAAAAGAAATTCCATAAACTCTTGTTAGTTGAGTGTTATTTTCATCACCTCTCCAATATGCACCTGCAACACTTAATATTTTAACCGCTTTTATAATACCTGTATTTGGAATATGACCCCCACGACATAAATCAGTAAAAGAGGAGTGATCGCAAAATGTGATTTCTCCGTCTGTAAGGTTTTCAATCAGTTCAACTTTATACGAGTTTTCTTCCTTTTTATACTTTGATAGTGCATCCGCTTTAGTAACAGATTTGATGGAAAAGTCATGTTTTCCACGTGCAATCTCAATCATTTTATCTTCAATACGTTTGAAATCTTTATCTGAAATCACCGCATCTCCAAGGTCAACATCATAGTAAAAACCATTGTCAATTGCTGGTCCAATAGATAGCTTTACTCCTGGAAACAATTCTTCAAGAGCTTGTGCAAGCACGTGAGAAGACGAATGCCAAAATGCTTTTTTTCCAGCATCATCTTTCCAAGTATACAACGTAAGGTTACCGTCGGTGGTCAGCAAAGTAGAAGTTTCAACAGTTTTGTCATTGAATTTTGCCGAAATTACATTTCGAGCAAACCCTTCACTAATATTTTTAGCAACATCCAATACAGTAAGGTTTTCTTCAAAAGACCTTACACTTCCATCAGGTAACGTAATGTGAATCATAATTCATTTTATAATAGGAGGCAAATATAAGTGTATATAGGGATTCTAACAATAACTATTTTATATAATTTAGAAAATAACGTTTAAGCCTTAATCATTTTAAATTATGTATAACCCCTTGTAATTCAGTAATTAAAAAAGACAGTTAAGATAAATTAAAAAAACGTTTGTCATAAGTCTTGTTTAGGATAAAAAAGATTGTATGTTTGCACCCGCTAAAAAACGCAA
>JAURPF010000119.1 GCA_030835325.1 Flavobacteriaceae bacterium
AAATACCTCCATTCCAAAGAAAATTTCCCTGTTCCAAAAAGCCTTTGGCGGTTTTGTAAGTTGGTTTTTCACAAAACTGAAGGACTTTCTTTTCTGGATTCTGATTTGCTTTGTCATATTCAATATAACCATAGCCTGTATTGGCAAAAGTGGGTTTTATTCCTAAGGTCATTAGCACCTCTGATTTTTCAGAAAAATCAAATGCATTTTGAAGGTTCGAAATAAATGCCGATTCATCCTCAATCCAGTGATCACTTGGTGCGACAACCATAACAGCTTTTGGATTTTGTTTATGAATTTTAAGCGATGCCATTAAAATACAAGGGGCTGTATTTCGCATGGCAGGCTCTGCAATTATTTGATTCTTATTGATTTGAGGCAATTGTTCCAACACCAAATCGGAGTAACGTTCATTGGTTAAAATCAATATATTTTCTTTTGAGATCAAACCCTCTAAGCGTGAAACTGTCTTTTGCAAAAGCGTCTGGCCTGTTCCAAGCATATCGTGAAATTGCTTTGGAAACGATTCTTTACTGACGGGCCAAAACCGAGAGCCTACGCCACCGGCCATTATAATTGCATAATAATTTTTGTTCATCTTCATTTATTCAATAATAAGTTCAACTTCGGCATTGGGATTAAAAACATAAAGTCGGCCTGAGGCCAATTCTGTACATTCAAAACGCGTTCGTCTTTTGGAACCTTTTCGGAACAGTTTTCCATTATACAATCGAAACGTAGCCCCTTCAGGCACCTCAAAGATAAATGTTTTTCCGTTAGGGGCATCGTATTGCTTGAGTTTCAAGGCCAAAACAGGATCTGAGTCGCTACTTGCTTTTGGATTTTTGAAATGCATTGCTAATAAAGACAATACATCATTTGGAAAAATTTCAGGACGTATAAAGGGCAGCATTAAATGCTGAAAAACTGACTTCCATTCAAGTCCATGTGGTTTGATTGTTTTGCCATAAGTTTTATAGGCTTCAAAATGTGCGATTTCATGGATTAAGGTGATTAAAAACCGGTAGGTATTTAAATTGGAATTAATTGTGATTTGATGTTTTCCATTTGGCAAGCGTCGGTAATCCCCATGACGTGTTTTGCGCTCTTTCTTTATTTTAACCACTAAATTATCGTGTAACAACAACTGAGCGACTTGGTCATAAGCAGCCTTTGGAATAAAATTTTGTAAAGTATCAACCATAAGCCCTAAAATTACATTCGCTCAGGTACCTGAATTCCTAAAAGACTAAACGCATTTTTGATGGTTATAGCAACGGCTTGTGAAAGCTGCACTCTAAATCTAATTTCGGAAGTACTATCAGCACCCAGAATAGATACATTTTGATAAAAAGAGTTGAACTCCTTAACCAAATCATAAGCATAATTTGCCACTAAAGCAGGGCTGTAATTGGAGGCAGCTTGTTGGATTACTTCTGGAAATAATTGCAATTGTTTGAGAAGTGATTTTTCTTTGTCGTGCAATGTATATTTCAATAAAGGTTCACCTTCTATTTCTACGGGTGATTTTCTCAAAATAGCTTGAATTCGCGCATAGGTGTATTGTATAAATGGCCCTGTATTTCCCTGAAAATCTACGGAGGCTTGAGGGTCAAACAAAATCCGTTTCTTTGGATCGACTTTCAAAATAAAATATTTCAAGGCGCCTAAACCTATTGTGGTGTAGGTTTCCGATTTTTCTCGTTCTGAATAGCCTTCTAGCTTTCCTAATTCTTGAGAAATCTCTTTGGCGGTAGAAGCCATTTCAACGATTAAATCGTCTGCATCCACCACAGTTCCTTCGCGACTTTTCATCTTTCCACTAGGCAAATCAACCATGCCATAGCTGAGATGTGTTAGGTTTTTAGCCCAATCAAACCCTAATTTTTTTAGAATTAAAAACAATACTTTAAAATGATAATCTTGTTCATTTCCTACGGTATAAACCATACCGCCTACATCCGGAAAATCTTTTAAACGCTGAATTGCAGTGCCAATATCCTGAGTCATATAAACGGCCGTTCCGTCGGCTCTTAAAACAATTTTTTCGTCCAATCCGTCGGAGGTTAAATCACACCAAACTGAGCCGTCTTCTTTTTTAATAAAAACACCTTTTTGGAGTCCCTCTTGAATAAACGACTTTCCTAATAAATAGGTTTGACTTTCATAATAGTAGCTGTCAAAATCTACTCCGAGTGCCTTGTAGGTAACCTCAAACCCAGCATATACCCACGCATTCATTTGTTCCCAAAGCGACACCACCGCGGCATCCCCAGCTTCCCATTTAAGAAGCATGTCTTGGGCTTCTAATAAAATTGGTGCTTGTGCTTTGGCTTCTTCAGTGGAGAGCCCTTTTGCTTCTAGCTCTTTGATTTCTTCTTTATAAACTTGATCGAATTTTACATAGTAATTTCCGACTAGCTTGTCCCCTTTCAATCCTGTAGATTCTGGGGTTTCATTGTGGCCGTAACGCTGCCATGCCAACATACTTTTACAAATATGAATACCACGGTCGTTGATAATTTGAGTTTTATAAACTTTTTTGCCTGATGCTTTCAAAATCTCAGCCACACTGTAACCTAAAAGGTTGTTTCTAACGTGTCCTAAGTGGAGGGGTTTGTTGGTATTTGGAGAGGAATACTCAACCATCACTGCTCGATCACCTGAAGGTCTTACAAACCCAAAGCTGGGGTTTGCACACACCGTTTGAAAGAAAGTCATAAAATAAGCATCCGAAAGGACGAGATTCAAAAATCCTTTGACCACATTATAACCAACGACTTCATCAACTTGTTCTGATAAATAAGCCCCTAATTCTTCTCCCAATTGGGCTGGGTTCATTTTTAGGGTTCGTAGCATTGAAAAGGTAACCACTGTAATATCGCCCTCAAAATCTTTGCGGGTTGCTTGAAATTCAACCGTTTCTAGAGGAGTATTGTAAAGCGTCACAAACGCTTGTTTTATATGATGTGATAAGGTTTCCCGAAGTGCCATTGTATATCTGATTTCAGTTACAAATATACATCTTTTTTAATCCTAATTTGATGCTGTTTTGGGCAAAAACACTTCCGCCATCATGCAACGTGCACTACCGCCTCCACACGCTTCGATTGTATCTAAAGGACTTGAGAGGAGTGTTGCATGTTCTTCTAACAACTGAACTTGAGAGGGTCGTAACGAATCCAAAGCTGACTGACTCATTACCAAATAACTGCGATTGTCTGTACCTTGAAGCTGCAGCATATTCCCTGCAAAATTATTCACTTGATCTTCTGATATTTCGATGATTTTTTTTCCATCTTCATGAAGGTGTTTAAGAAGATTTTTTCGTTCTTTTTTATCGTCGATACTCGCCAAACAAACCACTGCAAAAGTAGTGCCTAAACACATCATAACGTTGGTATGGTAGATAAGTTCGCGCTTGTCATTGACAGTTTGGTAGGCTGAAAAAACTACTGGAGTGTATTCAAAATCTTCACAAAACTCAATAAACAATTCTTCATCAGCTCTTGCAGAAAGTGCACAATAGGCTTTTTGATTTTCACGATCCAACAAAATACTTCCTGTCCCTTCTAAATAAAAACCATCCGTTTCTGCTTCCGTATAGTCCACAACTGTTTTGATCACAAAACCTGCAGCTTCTACGGCTTCTAGGATCGAATCCTTACGTTCGAGCCGACGGTTTTTGGCAAACATAGGATATAAACCAATCGTGCCATTTTTATGAAATGAAATCCAATTATTTGGAAAAATTGAATCTGGTGTATCAAATTCTTTGGTGTCTTGTACTACAATCACCTGAATGCTGGCTTTTCTAAGTTTTTCGACCATGTTGTCAAATTCTTTAGTGGCCATGGCATTCACAGTTTCGGGGAGGATGTTTTCTGATTTTTTTTGATAAAAATTATTCACAGCTGTTTGTTCGTTCATACGAAATTGAACTGGGCGAATCATTAAGACTGTATTGGTGATGTGTGACATTTTAGTTTCGGATTAAGGGAAGGGTTGAACAGCGAAGTAAACCCCCTTGCTTAGATATTTCGGCATAAGGTACTTGCTCTACTGTGAATCCTTGTGCAGTGAGCCAAGTATTTAAGCGTGTAAAATTTTGTTCGGAAATCACAACATCTTTTGAAATAGAAAAAACATTGCAATTCATTTGAGACATTTCTTTTGGAGTGACTACAAAAACATTGTCTTTTCCAAAAAAATCAAGCAACCATTCGAAATCAGATTGATTTAAAAATCCTTGATCATGAATCAAAGCTTTTCCATTCCCTAAGGGTTGAAAACAACAATCTAAATGTAATGCATTTTCAAGTGGATTTGAGTTTGATTTGCGAAGCTCAAAAGTTTTAACCTGCTTGTGTGGAAATAATTCTTGTATTGCTTTCGCTGCCTGAAGGTTTGTTCGAGCTGTAATGTAATTGGGATAATCCGTCCCCGAATACACCCCAATAAATATATAGTTGTTACACAAAATAACATCTCCACCTTCGACATGACATGCCTCTGGAAGTTCTATGATATCGTTTGGATTGATTTTTTTCAGAAGGGTTTCTAACGCATGATATTCTTTAGAACGATCGGGAAGTATATTGGATTTAATAAATTTGTTATCAATTACAAAGGCAATATCCCGCGCAAATATTTGATTGCAATTTTCGATAATAATAGGTCGAAAAACTTCGACCTCATATTTTTGAAATACAGCCATTACGGCCTGCATTTCTCGTTGCATATCTGCTTCGGTCGGATAAGTACCCGAAAGTACATGAGATAAACTGCTGGGGTCATAACAATTTTCTACAGAGGGAATGGGCCCATTGCTTTGTGCTGTTCCAAAAAAAACGGATTTCAAACGTCCATACTCGTTATTTACATGAAGTTTCATCATGTTATATAATCCTTTAGCAGATTTATTTCGCAACAGATTTAAACGGACGAGACGTACTGCCAGTATAAATCTGACGTGGTCGACCAATTGGTTCTTTTCGCAAGCGCATTTCGCGCCATTGACCAATCCAACCTGGAAGACGGCCTAAAGCAAACATTACGGTAAACATTTCTACAGGAATACCCATTGCACGATAAATAATTCCGGAGTAAAAATCGACATTTGGGTATAGTTTTCTGTTCACAAAATATGAATCTGTTAAGGCTTCTTGCTCAAGTGCTTTGGCGATGTCTAAAATAGGATCTTTTACTCCTAAATCATTTAGGACTTCATCGGCGGTTACTTTTATGATTTTGGCACGAGGATCAAAATTTTTATAAACCCTGTGTCCAAAGCCCATTAATCGGAAAGGATCGCTTTTATCTTTGGCTTTTGACATGTATTTTTTGGTATCTCCTCCATCTGCTTTGATGGCTTCCAACATTTCTAATACGGCCTGATTTGCACCTCCATGAAGTGGCCCCCAAAGTGCCGAAATTCCTGCGGAAATCGAGGCAAATAACCCCGCATGCGACGACCCAACAATTCGAACTGTAGAGGTCGAACAGTTTTGCTCGTGATCGGCATGAAGGATGAGGAGTTTATTTAACGCTTTCACCAATATTTCGTTCTGAACATAGTCTTGATTTGGCTGCTTAAACATCATTTTTAAGATGTTTTCTATATAGCCCAAAGAGTTGTCTCCATAATCTAGTGGAAGTCCTTGTTTTTTTCGCATGGCCCACGCCACTAAAACAGGGAATTTACCCAAAATTCTAACAAACGACTTATACATATCTTCTTCAGAATCTACATTCACAGAAGATGGATTAAACGCTGTGAGGGCACTGGTTAGGGAAGACAATACTCCCATTGGGTGTGCCGATTTTGGAAATGCATCGATTATTTTTCGGATGTCATCATCTACAATCGATTCAGATTTGATGTCGGCATGAAATTTATCCAACGCTTCTTTGGTTGGAAGCTCTCCAAATATCAATAAATAAGCAACTTCTAAAAAGTCCGCTTTATCGGCCAATTCTTCTATTGAATAGCCTCGGTATCGAAGAATTCCTTTTTCTCCGTCCAAAAATGTAATCTCACTAACACAAGAACCCGTATTTTTAAATCCGGGATCTAAGGTTGTCACTCCTCCAGTTGCCGCTCTTAAAGTGCTAATATCAATCGCAACTTCATTTTCAGACCCTATATATGTTGGGAATTCATGTTTTTGACCGTTAATTTCTAAGATTGCTTTTTTTGACATAAATGTTAAGGGATATAGTATTTACACATAATTAAGGGTGTCAAATCTACAAAAAAAAACCCTTTGTAAAAAGTGTTTACAGCATTGTGCTCAAAAATAAATTTTGTTCCTTAATTATTGTATCATTGTTAATCAAAAAACTGTTGAACACATCTCTCCACAACACAAAAACGGTTCATTATACAAATGATTTACCGTTCATTACGCCAATGACTAACTATATTACATCAAACAGCCGTTTGTTACTTGACTCTATATTTAACTATCAATTAGGCATAATTTAGCGCCTTAAGTAGTTGGTCTACGTCTTTTGTATGTTTTCAAAGTCTAGAGCAGCATAATTAAATATTAATGTTAAATTAAATATCGAGAAATGAATTCAAACCAAACACTAGTTGCTAAGAGCAACGCTTTTAAAAAAATTACGTTTTCACTTTTATTACTTTGTGCGTTTAATTCTTATGCCCAAGTTGGTGTAGGTACGCAAAATCCCGCAACGACTTTAGACGTGGCAGGTGCTGCTGGTGATACACCAGGTGCATTAAATACTATTGACGGAATTGCCGTCCCTGTTGTAACTGATGACATGACCGCAACTGCAACAGTTGGTTCTAAAATTAGCCAATTGGTGTACAGCAACAACGCAGCCAGTACTGGATTTTATTTCTGGAATGGTACAGCTTGGACTGCTTTGAGTGGTGGTGGAGCTGCGGGTCCTGACTTTACAGTGGGTACTGGTGGGATACTAACTGTAACCTTAGATGGTACTAATAATGACTTTTCTGCAGATACTACTCATAACTCTTTCCATATAACACCATCACCTGGTTTTGGAAACGATCCGATTACGTTACCTACACCTGCTGATAATGTTGGGAGAATCATAGTCATAAAAAACAATGGCGGTAAAGGTGTATATGTTACTAATGCATTTGATGGTAGCACAGCAATAATAGGCACGAGAGCAGGAGTTTTTATTTGCGACGGAGTACACTGGGTTAATTCTACAAATTAAAAAAACTAAACTATTATGAATAAAACAATAACAAAAATACTCATTTCTTTTACACTGGTACTAGGAGTAAATACAGTATTGAATTCACAAACACTTCTTAGAGATAACTTAACTGCAAATGGGATCTCTAACAGTATTGCTTTCTTGGATGGAAGTAGTAACACAGGTTACAATGTTGCTGGAGCAAACTATGCGGGTAAAGGAATTTTATTTCCAAGTATAGATTTAACTCTGGCACTCAATGGTGCCCCTTTTGACCAAGGAGCTGTAGGTGGTGCGGGCTATAACCCCAACTATTATGACGGTTTGGTGGTCTATAATACAGGTATAGGTGCAGTAACTTTGGGTACAAGCGCAGCAAATGTAACCCCAGTATTTTATTATTATGCTAATCCTGGTCGAACAGCTTGGGATGGTGGAACTTGGACGCCTCTGGGCGGCGGCGTTACAGACACCCCCACCCCTACTTTTGAAGGTGCAACAGAAACGGATGTTAACCTTAGCAATCCGCTTGTTGAGGCTCCGGTTATTACCACAGAAACTACAACATCGATTTTTACTTTTGTAAATACAAGGACTCGTGAATCAGGTGATAAAACGACCCAAATCATGAATTTACCTCCCGCAACACCAGTAGGTAAATTAATAATTATTAACAATTCCGCAAACCCTTTGAACGTTCAATTTAATCCAAGTGCAGGTGAAAACAATATAGTTTCTGCATACAGAGGTGTCATGTTAATCGCAACCGCTGATGGTTGGTTAAATTTATCAGAATAAAAATAAACTCAAAAAAGAATAAGATGAAAAAAATACTAATGATATTGTTTATGAGTCTTTCGGTAATGCAATCATTTTCACAAGATTTGGCACAAATACGTGTAGATTCATCCCCAGAAGATCATGCTGCAACAACAAGTTTAGCATTCCTTGATGGCGCCAGTAACAGTGACGAGAATACTCTTAACCACATTGCTAAAGGGATTCTATTTCCTAAAATTGATTTAACTCAACCAATCCCCTTAATTGACTCTGAGTCTTTAGGAGATCCAGATTACAATCCAAACTATTATGACGGGTTGTTGGTTTACAATATTGGTGAAGGACCGATCCCTGAAACTAGTATGGGTTCAGCACATGGGTTTACCAATTATGTAACCCCAGGGTTTTACTACTACCAGAATATATCTGGTTATATTGCAACAGATTATGACATTGGAATTTGGATCCCTTTACAATTACCAGAACAACTCGTGTTTTCAAGTGATGATGGTTCTATTTCTCCTACAATGGAATATGTGAATGAGATTCCAGAATTCGTTTTAAGAACCATTGTGCATACGGATGGCACGACAGCTACCCTTAACCTGTCTTTGGACAGTGGTGTTACTAGTGGTTTACTACCAAACGATGTAATAGAATTCCGTGGTGCGAAAATTTTTGATGACATAACTGGGGATCTCGTATTTACTGGTGGGACAAATTACAATAAAACAACAAACGTATTTACTACGGGAAATGGTATGATAAACTATTCATTGCCCGAAGGTAATTATCGAGTAGATATTCGTTTCTCAAGTACAACTCTTCTACAAGATCCAGTTCCAGGTCCATAATCTCAACTGAAGTTTGTTAATTATAAAAAAAAGGCTGTTTTTTTCAAACAGTCTTTTTTTGTGGAAATTTTTTTGGATTTTTGAAGGGACGGGTATTTAAAATGAATCCGAATGACAAACTCCAAGGGGGTTGTATCACAACTCCGAAAAGGAAGTCAATCAAAAAACGCCTAAATAGTAGTATTTAG
>JAURPF010000120.1 GCA_030835325.1 Flavobacteriaceae bacterium
AGAATGAACTTCCAGACCGTGCAAAATTACAATTTAGTTATGAAGTACGCTTAAAACCCGGAAAAACATTTGAAAACAGCATTTTACAACAATTAAAAACGCGTTATGACATTACCGATGGCATCTATATGATGGGAAATAAAATTATTATTCCAGCAGCCTCCGATGAAGCGGTACGCGTATTTAAAAACCATCCGAGCGTCGCTTCGATTACACGCAATATTGAACCCAAAGGCAAAGCAGACACTAGCTTATTCCCTCAAGACCCAAGTTATGAATGGAACCGTGATTATTTTGGTCCTCTTTACATTCCTGAAAAAGGAAAAACAATGGAAGTTACTTTAAAAAACTTACCAGTATATAAAAGGCTTCTCACTGAATACGAAGGAAATACCGTTTCCACAAAAGGAAACCAGATTTTTATAAATGGCCAACTATCAAAGACTTACACCTTTAAACAAAACTATTATTGGATGATGGGTGACAACCGTCACAATTCTATAGACGCCCGAGCTTGGGGGTTTGTACCTTTCAATCACGTTGTAGGAAAACCTGTTTTTATATGGATGAGTTGGGATACAAACGGTAAAGGATTTAATAAAATAAGATGGGATCGCATGTTCACAACTGTGCATGCCGATGGTGAACGCACCTCTTATCTTATTCCATTTTTAGTTTTATTAGCTGGTTGGATTGGATATAGCAAATGGCGAAAAAGAAAAAATACAACGGTCTAATACAGTTGTATGGCACTCCTTTATCCGACATATTTACCGAACATTGCTTCTTATATAGTAATGGCGCAATCAGGAGCATGCGTATTTGAAATATGTGATTCCTACCAAAAACAAACCTATAGAAACCGATGTTATATTTATGGAGCTAATGGAAAATTGAGCCTTAATATTCCTGTTCATTATACACAAAAAAACAGACAGAGTACAAAAGAAATACAAATTGAAAACAGTTCTAAATGGCAATCTACACACTGGAAATCTATTGAAAGCGCCTATAAAACCTCTCCATTTTTTGAGTTTTATGAGGATGAATTGAAAATACTGTTTGAAAATCCACAAGAGTTTCTTTTAGATTTTAATTTAGAATGCATTGCTGTAATTAATAACTGTATCGGCTTTGAGCCTGTAATCACTTATACTGAACAGTTTTGTAAAACGAATTTAGAATCAGACTATCGTTTTATGGTCAATGCTCGAAAAGAATCTAAAATTGAAACCAAACCCTACATTCAAGTGTTTCAAGAGAAACATGGGCTTATAATGAATTTAAGCATCTTAGATTTATTATTTAACGAAGGTCCAAACACTCTAAATTATTTGAAAAATCATCCACTCACTTTTTAGAATATGGCTCGCGAATTCGTTCATTATGGCATACATTTTTTAGTTCCTTTACTGCTTTCGGTTATATTTTATAAAAAACAATGTCTCAAATCCTATCTGATTTTTTTGAGTGCATTTATTATTGATTTAGATCACTTAACCGCTACCCCTTTGTTTGACCCTCTAAGATGTAGCATTGATTTTCACCCTCTTCACTCCTACCTAGCAATCGGCTTATATTTCAGTTTATTAGTACCTTCCAAAACCCGTTTAATAGGCATAGGACTTTGCATTCATATCATCGCAGATGGATTTGATTGTTTACTTATGTAGCGAAAATTCGGAGAGAATCGGAAAATGATCGGAATAAGAAACTGTATAGTTTTTAAATTTTCTAGATAAAAAACTTTGATCTGCTAAAATAAAATCAATCCGAACAGGGAAATATTTAAAATCAAAAGTACTACCAAAACCAGTACCAGAAGTTTCAAAAGCATCCATTAAATCTCCTTTCAAAATTCGATACACATAAGAATAAATTGTATTGTTAAAATCGCCACATATCAGCACTTTGTGAGGTGATTTTGAAACGTGCTTAGCAACCAGTTCAGCTTGATATTGTTGAGCTTTAAAAGTAGTTCCTAATCGAATTAGGAGTTTGTTTGATTGCTCTGAGTCTAGGGACTCAACATCCATATTGGCATCAATACCTGTCGATTGCAGGTGTATATTGTATATGCGCGTCGTATCTGATTTAATGAGGACATCGGCGAATATCGCACTGTTTGAAGAATTTGGAAAATCAATAAACCCAGAATTCAAAATTTCATAAGTGGACAAAATAGCGAGTTCTGATTTATTAGTGTTGGAGGCATTCGTATGATATTTATAAGCGTATGCTTTAAAATCTAAATTCGAATCTGAATCGTATTCTTGAAAACACAGGATGTTAGGAGACTCTTCCTCTATAAACTTCTGAATTTTAGCAGGAATGGTTTCATCATCAATCCAATTATATAGATTAAACAATCGCACATTGTAGCTCATTATTGAGAAACTATTATCTGACTTCGAAACAGATTCTGATGAAAATTTATAAAATGACAAAACTTGGTTATAGCCTACAACGAGTACTAGCAAAGAAAGCATGACTTGCTTTTTTAGTTTGAGAAGCCAATAGACCGTAAAAAGAAGATTCAAAATAATCAATAAAGGAACGGACAAACTAAGTGTGGATATTAGCGCATACGATTTTGGAGGCACATAAGGCAATCCAAAAGATAAGAGCAACAAAAGCGCAAAAACTGAATTTATCAGAAATATAAACTTATTAAGAAGGTTTAAATTTTTCAAATTGCTCTATTTACCTGCTCGGAATAAAAAATCCTTTTCTGCTTGTGTTAAACTTTCATAACCACTTTTACCTATTTTATCTAAAATAAGGTCAATTTGTTTTTGATGGGTAAACTTATCAAACTCTTCTTTTTTCTTTCCAGCAAAAGAATTCTTTTTCTTCTTGTGAACAGTTTTTAGAGGTGTAGTAGATTTTGAAAAGTAAGAGAGTAATCGATCAAAAAATTCTCCAATATCGTTTCCTTTATTAAATTGTGTCGCATAAAAATATCCTAATAAATAGCCTCCAAAATGTGCTATCGAACCACCTGAATTCTGAGAGAATAAACCAGGGATGTCAAACAAAACCATTGCAATCCCAATGTATTTTAATGGAATTTGAAAGGTAAAAAATCGAACTTCTTTGTTGGGTAAATAGGCACATAAAAAAATGATAATCGCTCGTACTCCAGCAGAAGCACCAACCAAAGCCCCTACGTTGTTTAAAATACCCGACGGAACTAAATTATACACCAATACAAAAGCAAAACCACCAGAAAGAATTCCCAATATATATACTTTAAGGGAAATATCTTGTTTAAATAAATTTGAAAACGAACGACCAAAAAAATACAAGACAACCATATTAAAAAACAAATGGATAAAACTATTGTGTATAAAGCCATAGGTTAACAGTGTCCATGGTTTTGAAAGGACTTCCGAAACTGAATTTGAAAGTGAGAACCATTCTAAATTAGCACCACTCCCCTGAAACCTTAAGGCGATAAAACAAAACAGAAATACAATGGTGTTTGCAACAATGATTTTTTCAAACACATTGAGCCTTGATAGTTTATCTCTGATATCTTGATTGAGACTTGTCATTAATTCCAACGGTATTTATCAAATTGATTTTTATTCCAGAAGTACATCAATAAAAACCCTGTGATTGCCCCGCCAATATGAGCAATATAGGCAGTATTACTTGGACTAAATATTGAGACGCCAGTAAACGCAGAAAACAGATCCAAAGCGATAATTCCGGGGATAAAATATTTTGCTTTGATTGGAATTGGTAGAAAAATCATCATCAACTCTGCATTAGGGTTCAACATCCCAAATGCTACCAAAATACCCATAATAGCCCCCGAGGCTCCTACCATGGAACCATTACTTTTAACATTCAAATCAAACAACATTCGAAACGATTCGGCATTGAGTTGATTCAAATTATAGTTATAACTAGACATCACAGGATCTAATTTAGAAGCTAAAATTTCGCCTTTAAACATTTGATCACTTATAATATTTAAACTGGATACTTCTCTGATAAAATCAAAAGAAAATCCTAATGCTTTTAATTCGTTTAACATTGGATAAACTTGAATATAATACACCAGAAAAGTAAGGGCTACTGCTCCCAAACCTGAAGAAATATAAAAGATTAAAAATTTTCGCTGACCAAATATGCGTTCTACTGCGGTTCCAAACATCCACAACGCAAACATGTTAAACAATAAGTGCTGAAAACTTCCATGCATAAACATGTGAGTAAACACCTGCCAAGCCATAAAATTAGAGCTTAACGGATAATAGAGCGCTAGAAATCCATAAAAAAAATCTTTATTACCCAATAAATAAGTGCCAAAAAACACAATGATATTGATAATAAGAAGATGCTTAACAGTGGGCGTAATTTGACGCATATTAATTAAATTTTTTATCAAGTTCTTCAACATTTAAAGTCGTAAAAACTGTTTTATTAGCGGGTGAAATCGAAGGTTCTTTGCAAGAGAACAAGGTGTTTATGATGTATTCTTGTTCTTCGTGTTCTAATTTTTTTCCATTTTTAATCGCCAAACTTTTAGCGAGTGACTTAGATAATAAATCACTGGCACTAAAGTTCACATCAGGAACTTCATGTTCAATGTCGTGAATAAGTTGTTCAAAAACGATATGGACTTCGGATTCTTTGACACCTACGGGAACTCCTGTAAGTTCAATATTTTCATCTGAAAAAGAAGAAAACACAAAACCAGTCGATTCTAAAGTCTGCCGAAGATTCTTTAATATGCTGTTGTCAGATTTTGAAAACTTAAGCTGTAAAGGAAATAACAATTGTTGGCTGACGGCTTCATTGACCGTTGTTTTATGAAGAAATTCTTCATACAAAATACGTTCGTGAGCTCTATTCTGATCTATAACAAGCATCCCCGATTTAATGGTATTAATGATGTATTTGTTATGTAATTGAAATGTTTTTTGAGTTTTCTGTTCTGTGGAATCGTCAAAAATAGATGAAGTCATTTCATTAGATTCATAATTAACTTGGCTGAATTGATCGGCATTTGATTTGGATTCCAACCCAACATACAAGCTTTCCCATGCATCGCCAACAGGTTTGGAGTAGGAAGGTGGAGATTGATTGGAATTTGAAAATGGATTGTATGCTCTATCGACTTCAATTTTTGGGGATATTGTTGGTGCATTCTCAAATCCGTAAGGAGTATCTAAATTTTTATCGCGTTCAAAATCGAGTACTGGTGCAATACTAAATTGTCCCAGACTGTGTTTAACAGCCGCTCTTAGAATCGCATAGATTGTTTGTTCGTCATCAAATTTAATTTCCGTTTTTGTTGGATGGATATTGATGTCAATACTTTTTGGATTGACTTCTAAATTTAAAAAATAACAGGGATGTTTTCCGGGATGAAGTACACCTTCAAAAGCTGTAGATATGGCATGATTTAGATACGGATTCTTTATAAATCGATTGTTTACAAAAAAGAATTGCTCCCCTCTAGATTTCTTTGCATACTCGGGTTTACCAACAAATCCAGAAATAATTATCACTTCCGTTGTTTCTTCGACAGGGACTAATTTTTCATTCATTTTCCCACCAAATGTACTCACGATGCGTTGTCTAAAATTTCCTTTTAATAAGTTAAAAAGATCGCTCCCATTGTTGTACATGGAAAATTCAATCGATGGATGTGCCAATACCACTCTATGAAACTCATCAATGATGTGGCGTAATTCTACAGCATCTGATTTTAAAAAATTTCGTCGGGCTGGAATGTTAAAAAATAGATTCTTAACTGCAATTGAGGAGCCATTGGGAGTGGCAACTGCTTCTTGAGACTTAAAAACACTACCTTCCACTGTCAAAAGCGTGCCCAATTCATCAGAAGGTTGTTTGGTTTTCATTTCCACATGCGCAATTGCTGCGATACTTGCTAAAGCTTCGCCTCTAAATCCTTTTGTATGAAGATTAAATAAATCGTCGGCAACTTTTATTTTAGAGGTCGCATGCCGTTCAAAACTCAAACGTGCATCGGTTACACTCATTCCCTTTCCATTGTCAATGACTTGAATCAAAGTTTTACCAGCGTTTTTTATCAGGAGTTTGACTGTCGTTGCTCCAGCATCAATGGCATTTTCTAAAAGTTCTTTTGCTACAGAAGCAGGACGTTGTACAACTTCACCAGCTGCTATTTGATTGGCCACATGATCGGGTAACAATTGAATTATATCTGCCATCTATTAGAAAAATATACTTAATTCAAAATCTATAATCCAAAGGAACACAAATATCAAAATTAAAATTATAATGAAAACTCTTTTGTTGGCTATGGAATTTGGGTTTGTTTTAAAATCGTTTATCGCATTGGTAAACTTACCTTTTAAGTTTGTTTTTTCGATGGTAACACGTTGATCATCAAATTTGTGTTTGATCTCAAAAGGACTTCGCTCACTTTTATAAAAGCGAGGTGTATAACTGTATCTCTTATTTTTTTTGGTTTTAAATATACCCATGACGTAATATTATAAGCTATCTAATATGTAGATTCCAATCAACAATAGGATGCATGCAATTAAAAGCCAAGTTAATGAAAAACCACGTGATTTTATAGTTGACTTCAAACGAAAACGTCCTTTGTATAAAGTAGAATGTTCTGAAGATAAAGTGGTCGAGGACCTATCTAACTTAAATTTTCTGTTTTTTCTTGGAATCAATTGCTATGTGTATTGAGACAATTCAAAAATACTTAAATCTGTAGCGTCTGAAACAAATTCAGACGAAAAATTATCAACAGTTATTGATAGATTTTATAAGGTATGACTCAAATGTGCCATCTTAATTGCAGTAATGGCCGCTTCAACACCTTTGTTACCATGAATTCCACCCGAACGTTCTATAGATTGCTGAAGGGTATCATCTGTTAATACACAAAAAATAACAGGAACATCATGAAGAATATTTAAATCTTTAATGCCTTGAGTGACTCCGTCACACACAAAATCAAAGTGTTTTGTTTCTCCTTTAATGACACTTCCAATAGTAATGACAGCATCCACAAGTTGTTGTTGCATTTTTTTAGCGCCATAAATAAGCTCAAAGCTTCCAGGCACATGAATGGTTTGGATATTTGATTGGTTTACACCACAATCTAATAACGTATCTACTGCACCTCTAAGCAAGCCTTTTGTAATGGTTGGGTTCCACTCAGAAACAACAATCCCAAATCGAAAACGTGTCGCGTCTGGGAGTGTCGTTGAATCGTAATTTGATAAATTAGTGTTTTCTGTAGCCATGATTAATTTAAAGCGGCTTCTGCTTTACCAATAAAAACGTCTATATCTTTAGCCTCAGTGCTGTCTGGGTAATCCAATTTAATTTGATTAAAGAATTTTAATGCTTGTGCATTATTTCCTAATTTCAAACCTATAACCCCAGCTTTGTAAAGATACATTGGGGTGGTATAGTTATTTGTTCTAAGTTGAGCTGCTTGTACATAATAGTCATAAGCATCCTCGAGTTGCTCTAGCTGAACAAATGCGTCACCAATACCTCCTTTTGCAATGGGACCAAGAACATCATCTTCTGATGAAAACGCATTCAAATAGGTTACTGCATTTGTGTAGTCTTTCATATTTAAATAGGCCATTCCCGCATAATAATTGGATAGATTTCCGGCTTTAGTTCCGCTATAAACATCAGCAATATCTAAAAACCCATATTTGCCATCTGCTCCATTGAGAGCCAATGTAAATAGAGAATCTTTAGAACTTCCATTGACAGCTTGATCAAAATATTGTTGTGACTGGAACATGTCATTTGTTGCCTTACTTTCTTTTGGTTCTTGAATAAATTTATCATAACCTAAAAAACCCAAAACTAATACTGCCGCTAAACCTACAAGGATAAAAATATATTTTTGATTTTTTATAACCCATTCTTCGGTACGTGACGCCGTTTCATCGAGGGTGTTAAAAACCTCAGCGGTTGTTGATCCATCTTCAATTGAAATCTCTTTTTCTGTCTTAGTTGACGGCTTTCCGCCTCTTTTCTTATATGTTGCCATGCTGGTATTTATTATTGAGGTTCAAAAATATAATTTTTATTCGTAAAAAAAAGGCAAATTATTTGTTATTTTTCAATAATTTGCAGCTTCTTTTTAATGCGAATACAAGAAGATAATTATAAAATAAAGACCAATTTTACATGATTTTAAAATCATTAAACTTAATTAACTACAAAAATTTTGATGCCTTTACGTTAGAATTCGACGCTAAAATTAATTGTTTCGTCGGAGCGAATGGAGTTGGTAAAACAAATATTTTAGACGCTATTTACCATCTGTCTTTTGGAAAAAGCTATTTCAACCCTGTTGCGTCTCAAAATATTCGTCATAACGAAGATTTTTTTGTTGTAGACGGGATGTATGAAAAAAAGAATAGAGAAGAAAAAGTAATCGTTTCCCTTAAAAGAGGTCAAAAGAAAATCATCAAACGAAACGGAAAAGCATACGATCGGTTTAGTGATCATATTGGATTTCTTCCTTTAGTGATTATCTCTCCTTCCGATCGTGACTTGATTATTGAAGGGAGTGAGACCCGTAGAAAATTTATGGATGGCGTAATTGCTCAAAGCGATAAAAGCTATCTAGAAGCTTTATTGAATTATTCTAAAATACTTGCGCAAAGAAATGCGTTACTAAAATACTTTGCATTAAATAATAATTTTAATAAAGATTCATTAGATGTATACAATCAACAACTTAATGAATACGGGCACAGCATACACGACAAACGAAAAACGTTTTTAGAGGCTTTTGTACCGATCTTCAAAAAACGCTATGAAACCATCAGCAACAATAGTGAAGTTGTAGATTTAAAATATAACAGCCAGCTAACTGACTCCTCTTTAACGGAGTTATTAGCGACCCATATCAACAAGGATCGCATGCTGCAACATACAAGTGTAGGAATTCATAAAGACGATTTAGATTTTTCAATTAAAGGCTACCCTATTAAAAAATTTGGAAGTCAAGGACAGCAAAAATCATTCTTAATTGCCTTAAAACTCGCACAATTTGACTTTATTAAGTCTCAAAGTGGCGAGACACCCTTACTCCTGTTAGACGACGTTTTTGACAAACTGGACGAACAACGCGTGGCTCAAATTATTCAATTGGTTAACGACCAGAACTTTGGGCAGTTATTTGTTTCGGACACCCATGCCGATCGTACCGAAAAAGCTATTAAAAGTGTGCATCAATCGTATCAAATATTTCAACTGTGAGACAATTTCTAACGCTTTCTTTTTTCATACTACTGATCAGCTGCAAGTCGGAAGTATCAACTTACATCCCTTTTGTAGAAGGCTATTGGGAAATTGTAAACGTTTCCAAAGACCAAAAAAAAGTCAAAGACTATAAAATAAGTGGCTCTGTCGATTATTTTAAAGTGAATGCAGATTTATCAGGATATCGTAAAAAAGTAACTCCAAGGTTTGATGGTACTTTTGAAATATCCAAACATGTATCAGAATTTACACTTTCTATAAAAGACAACCATCTATGGATAATCTACACTAATAATATCGTTACTTACAGAGAAGAAATAATCCGTGCAAACAACTCGAGTTTGATCCTCTCCAACTCCGATGGATTTATTTATACTTACAAACCTTACGAACCTTTAATTTTTGAATAATGAGCAAACGTAAGAACGATTCTTTTAAAATAGAGGATTTAATGAAGTCCTTTGTTAAAGAAAACAAACTCGAAAAAGGGTTAGACAAAGTGAACGTTGAATCCGCTTGGATCGAAATGATGGGGAAAGGCGTCAACACCTACACCAACAGTGTGAAACTGCATAAAGACACCTTATATGTAGAGTTAAGCTCTTCAGTACTGAGAGAAGAATTAAGCTATGGGAAAGATAAAATTATAAAGATGCTGAACGAATCTTTAGGGAAAAATCTAATCACAAAACTAATTTTAAGATAATTTTGAGTACAAAAAAAGCTACAATAGAATTGTAGCTTTTGTAATTATTTCATTGAAATCGTTTAGAACATCTCTCTTCCTGAAAAATGAAAAGCCCCTTCAATTGCAGCATTCTCATCGCTGTCACTTCCATGAACAGCATTTTCGCTAATAGAGTCTGCAAACATATTACGAATCGTTCCTTCTGCAGCTTCAGCTGGATTGGTTGCACCGATTAAAGTTCTAAAATCTTCTACCGCATTATCCTTTTCAAGAATCGCAGCCACAATTGGGCCACGCGTCATGTAGGTTACCAATTCCCCAAAAAATGGACGTTCGCTATGAACGGCATAAAAAGCCTCGGCATCGGACTTTGTTAGTTGTGTTAATTTCATTGCAACAATTCTAAAACCAGAAGCAGTTATTTTTTCTAAGATTCCCCCAATATTCCCTTTCTCAACAGAATCAGGCTTAAGCATTGTAAACGTTTTGTTAGTTGTCATAATGTTTGTATAAATTTTGTGCAAAAATAAGGTTTTTATATAAATAATTTCCCCTCCAACTATTTTAAAAAATTGTATCTTTGCTTCCTATGAATAAAGCAAAAATTTTAGACCTAAAAAAAGTTCTTTCCAACCCTAAAAAAGTGGTTATAGTCCCTCATAAAAATCCAGATGGAGATGCCATGGGATCTACTTTAGGATTGTGCAATTACCTTAAAAAACTTGGACATTCAGCAATGGTGATCGCTCCTAATGATTACCCAGAATTTCTCAAATGGATTCCAGGAACCAAAGATGTTCTCATCCATGAAGAAAACACCAGTGTTGCTGAGGCACACATTTCTCAAGCAGATCTTATTTTTACTTTAGATTTTAATGCTTTGCACCGTTGTGGTGCGATGGAAACACCTATTGAAAATTCAGCTGCCATTAAAATCATGATTGACCATCACCAACAACCCGATGACTATGCAACCTACGTCTATTCGGATGTGAGCATTTGTTCTACAAGTGAAATGGTATATCATTTTATTGAAATGATGGACGGTTTAAAGCACATTGATGTTGCTATTGGAGAAGCACTATATACAGGTATTATGACCGATACCGCCTCCTTCCGTTTTTCACTTACAACAAGTACCACCCATCGAGTGATTGCACATTTAATTGATATCGGAGTAGAAAAAACACAAATTCATAACGCGGTGTATGACACCAATAGTTTTGGTCGCCTACAGCTTTTGGGATGTGCCTTGAGTAATTTAACATTTTTAGATCCCTTTAAAACAGCATATATCAGCTTAACCAATAAAGAGTTAGAGGCTAATGACTTTCAAAAGGGAGATACAGAAGGTTTTGTAAATTATGGCTTATCTCTAAAAGGGGCTAAACTTGCTGTGATATTTATTGAACACAAACAAGAGGGCATCATTAAAATCTCATTTCGATCTAAGGGCGATTTTGATGTAAATTCGTTTGCAAGAACCCATTTTAATGGAGGTGGACACAAAAATGCCTCTGGAGGACGAAGCAATCTCAACCTTGAAGAGACCATTGCAGAATTTATCAGTATATTGTCTGAATACAAATCAGAACTTAATTCATGAGATATTCCCTGTTTTTTTTAATAATTTGTTTGTCTGTTGTCAGTTGTAAACCTTCGGAAGCAAGACATCCAATATCCAATAATTCAGGTACATTTATTGATGCTTCTATAGAACGTAACAAACAATTGAATAATAGAGAATACTCTCTGATTAAGACTTTTATAGAAAATTCTAAAAAAACGTTTAAATCCACCGAATATGGATTTTGGTATGCCTACAACACAAAAATAGAAACAAATACACAAACTCCTAA
>JAURPF010000121.1 GCA_030835325.1 Flavobacteriaceae bacterium
AAAGTTGTTTCACGTTTTGCAATTGTAGCTTCGTGTTTTTTGATGATTTGAGCATCATAATCTTCCACACTGGCCGTTGCGATGACCCCACAAAAAAAGTGTCCGTTAGCTTGTAGAGTTTCATAAATATAATAGGAGGGAACAGCGTCTTTACTTAATATGTTTGAGGCTTTAAACGCTTCGAATCGTTTTTTTACTAACTCATACCGCTTTGATTTTTCAGAAGAAAAAAAGGGGTCTTTTTTGATGTTTATAATGCTCAAATAAGAATTTGGATTTTCTTTTAATTCTTTGTTTAGTTCTTTTTTTGAATACGTTTTATAAGATCTAGAACTAAAACTTTCAGCGTATTTTTTTGTAGGACGAACCGCTTGAAAAGGATTGATTTTTGCCATTGATTTTCAGTGATAAATTTGAAATAAATTTAAGAAAATTGAGTGGCAACAGAAACGGCCTTACGTTCTTTTGAATAATCGTAAAAGCCTTCTCCAGATTTAACGCCATACTTTCCAGCGCGTACCATATTTACTAAAAGTGGGTTTGGAGCATATTTAGGGTTTTTAAAACCGTTATGCATCACTTCCATGATTGACAAACAAACATCGAGTCCGATAAAATCCGCTAACTCTAGAGGTCCCATCGGATGGCTCATTCCAAGTTTCATAATCGTATCAATCTCTTGAACTCCCGCAACTCTTGTAAATAACGTTTCGATAGCTTCATTAATCATGGGCATTAAAATCCTATTGGCAACAAATCCAGGGTAATCATTCACAATAACTGGAGTTTTTTGAATTTTAGTTGTGAGATTTATAATGAATTCTTCAACTTCTTTGGAGGTACTATAACCTTTAATAATTTCTACTAATTTCATGATTGGAACTGGGTTCATAAAATGCATTCCAATGACACGATCTGGTCTAGAGGTATGTGCAGCGATTTGCGTAATGGATATAGACGAGGTATTTGTGGCAAGTATGGTATCTTCTGGACATGCCTGGTCTAATTGTTTAAATATTTTTAGTTTCAAATCCACATTTTCTGTAGCGGCTTCCACAACCAGACTAGCATATTCTACTCCTTCTGTAATACTTGTAAAGGTTGAAATATTGGCTAATGTTTCAGTTTTTTTAGTTTCGTCTATTTTATCTTTAGCAACTAAACGATCTAAATTTTTAGTAATTGTTGCAATCGCTTTGGTAAGCGCTGTTTCGTTGATATCTATTAATTGAACTTTAAAATCTGCCTGCGCAAAGGTATGAGCGATTCCATTTCCCATAGTTCCTGCTCCAATAACTGCAATATTTTTCATCTGTCTCTATTTTTTTTAAGTCCTAAAAACAATTTATAATTTGATATGCAACTCTTAGTGCCTCCGTTCCATCTCTAAGAGTTACAACTGGTTTTGTCTTATTATTAATGGCGTCAGCAAAACTTTCTAGTTCGTCTAAAATGGCATTATTAGGTTCGATTTCTGGGTTTTCAAAATAGATTTGTTTTTTAAGACCTTCAGCATTTTGTAATATCATATCAAAATCACCTGGTGTTTCTGGAGCATCTTTCATTTTTACTACTTCTACTTCCTTTTCTAAAAAGTCAATACTGATATATGCATCTTTTTGAAAAAAGCGACTTTTACGCATGTTTTTCATCGAAATACGACTCGCCGTTAGGTTGGCAACACATCCATTTTCAAACTCAATTCGTGCATTTGCAATGTCAGGAGTTTCACTAATTACAGACACACCACTAGCCGTAATGTTTTTGACAGGTGATTTTACAACACTTAATATAATATCGATATCATGAATCATTAAATCTAATACAACAGGAACATCGGTTCCACGGGGATTAAATTCGGCCAAACGATGGGTTTCAATAAACATAGGAGATTGAATATCGTTTTTAACGGCTTTAAATGCGGGGTTAAAACGTTCTACATGTCCAACTTGTCCTCTGAGGTTGTTTTCAGAAACCAACAAACGAATTTGTTCGGCTTCCTCAACAGTATTGGTGATTGGTTTTTCAATAAAAATATGTTTGCCTTTGGTGATGGCTTTGATGGCACATGTAAAATGAGAAAGCGTAGGGGTTACAATATCAACCACATCTACAGCATCTATAAGCGCTTCTAAGGAATTGAAAAAGGTGTAGCCAAATTCACTTTCTACTTTTTTTCCGTTTGAGGCATCAGGGTCATAAAACCCTGTAAGTTCATATTTTTCAGATTGCTGAAGTAGTTTAAGATGTATTTTTCCTAGATGTCCAGCGCCTAAGACGCCTGCTTTTAGCTTCATACTATAATTTTTTTTGTAAAACTATGATTTTTTTACCCCATTTTGAATATCCTAACAAAATTTTATCAAATACTTCCGACCGACCGTTTAGATTCCTTAATAATTAGTAAGGTTGAACATTAAAATTTGTTTATTTTTTTAATAAAATATATTAAACAAATATGTCATTTTCGTTTTTCTGAAGATGATATAAGGCTATTTTTTTTAAATTAAATTAAAATACCGTTCTATCACATTAAATTACCGTTTATTACTCTAAACAGCCGTTTATTACTTAACGTAAAGAAATTATAATAGGTAACAATATATTTGTGTTCAATTAATTTATAAAATTAATAAACATTGAATGTATAAACGCCAATTGATTCTTGTGATTTGTTTTCTTTTTTCAGTAACCAATGGGTTTACTCAGGCAGGGATAAATCAATCCCCAACAGTTATAAAGTCTGTATTAACACAATCAGGATCGAGCAATGTTGTGTTTAAATATACAGATTTAACAGGAATAATAAAAACTACCACAGTACAACAAAGCATAGGTCAAAGAGGCGTAGTAGGTTTATCTAATACTTCTCTTAGTGCTGTGCAACAAGGGTATTTAAATAATGTAAAGTTATTTGAGATTGATAATACTGGCTCATCTGCTCAACAATGAGGAACTAATTATACAGACGGGTATTCTGACGGTGGAACAGCCTTTGCAATAGTCCGCCCTGAGGTAGATACAACGGTTTATTTGAGACAAACTTCTGGAACTGGAACATCTTCAATGGATACCGCAGGAACTTATGGTACGGCTAGAATGTATATTGAAGTTTTAGAAACCTCTAGTATCGGTGGAACTGGTTTAGCGACATACGATATAAACCGAGGCTACTTACTTAATGATTCCATAGAAAAAGACGGACTGATTTACAAGGCAAATGGCACTATTCCAGCAGGAACACTTTTTGCAGAAGGTACAACAGGGGCTACATGGACTGCATTAACAACAGCAGCCGTGCTAGGAACTAAATATCAATATCTCGTAGCAAAATACAGTGGGTCAGCTTTTAACATTACAAACGGAATGACTTATCCTTATAACACCACGCTAGAATCAGAGGGCACTTCTATTTCGCAGTCTGCGGGCGTGTTTACATTAAAAGCAGGAAACACCTATAAGCTAACAGCTGATATTGGTAGGTTTTTAGGGAATGGCTATGTGTCTTGGAAATGGTACAATGGAACTACTAATGCTTATATAAATACAAGTTCATCCGCTGACCAGTGGGGTGGAAATTACGCAACTGCAAACAATACTTGGACGGACAGCGGAACTGCCCACGCAATGATTACGCCTGATGTTGATACGGAGGTTTACCTGAAACAGAACTCAGGGACGACAACCGCTACACAGAATACAGAGGGTTCTTTTGGAACAGCGCGGGTCTTTATAGAGCTATTAAGCACTCCAGTTAATAAGAACTTAACAGACACAAACGAAGTCGCAACAGATGAAACCTATGATGGTAAGATTGTTTACCGAAGACACATCTCAGGAACAACCTCTGCGGACGGATCAGGGGTGGTGTTATTAAATAATATATCTTGGCTTGTAAGGTCAGAAGGACGGGTAAGCAGGGCGGTCGGAGCATTTCAGCAATGGCACGATATAAGTCTTGTTAAAACCTTAAACCCTGATGTACATGTAGACCCTGTGATCTACAGCGAAGGACCAAATGATATTAGATTGTTAATAGGTAGTGGTACTGAATACCATTCAAGACCTTATAAACTTACTTTATGGTATACAAAACTATAAACAACCAAACTATTGGTCTCATAAGGGCAACTTGGAAAAAAGTAGGTGGGGGTGATATAGTCCCACTATGGAAATCAGATACTGATGGCGGAAGTTATGCTACAAACGACATCATCAATTACAGCGGAGACCTTTACAAAAACCTAACTGGAACTGATTTAGATACTACACATGATGATGATACTACAAATTGGAGTGCAATTGTTGGTGGTTCATTTGTTGATGTTCCAGTCACGGAACAATTCATGGGGTATCAAATTAATGGTCGAGATGTATATCAGAAATATGTTAGTGGGACCTTACCAACAGGATTTGCTAATTTGTATTTAGAGTTTGACGGAGTAGACACCCTACTTTCTGTAGAAGGCGTAATCAAACGAAATAATCAACCTCAATGGCATTCAATATCACAAATAGGTAACGATCGCGATGGGCATTCAGGGGCGGTTTATTAAGAAAATGATGATATTGCTATATGCAGGGGCTCTTTTAGCAGATTTTCAAGGACAGCCCTTTAAAATTGTACTGAAGTACACGAATTAGAGTGTTAGTGTATTGAGCTATAAAATTTTTAAAAACTTAGTAGATTAGCCTATCTTTGTTTTAAATCGAAGATTTATCTTCTGCTCAATTATTTTTTTGAAAGATACCTATAAACATAAAGGACTTCGCAAGCAATTAGTGGCAACTTTGGCAACTAAAGGGATTAAAGATTCAGCAGTCTTAGAGGCCATTGGATCGATTCCCCGACATCTTTTTATGGACTCTAGTTTTATAGACCATGCCTATCAGGACAAGGCCTTTCCAATTGGAGCCAATCAAACCATTTCACAGCCTTATACCGTTGCATTTCAATCAGAATTGTTAGAAGTTAAATTGGGTGATAAAATCCTTGAAATTGGAACCGGAAGTGGCTATCAAACAGCGGTTTTGTGTGTGTTGGGTGCCCATGTATATAGTATTGAGCGTCAACTAGAACTCTTTAAAAAAACAAGTAAATTTCTACCTAAAATCGGTTATGTTGCCAAACGTCTCATTTTTGGTGATGGCTACAAAGGACTTAAAGATGAGGCGCCTTTTGATAGCATCATCGTCACTGCTGGGGCACCTTATGTCCCTAAACCTTTACTCGCTCAACTAAAAGTAGGAGGGCGGTTGGTTATTCCTGTAGGAGACGTTGATCAAATTATGACGCTTTACATCAGAAGAGGCGCTAAAGAATTTGAAAAACACGAATTAGGGAATTTTAAGTTTGTTCCGCTTTTAGAAAATAAAAACTAGAAATTAATCCCAAATAATACCCCATCGTTTACAAAACCAGATTGATACGACCTCACATAGTCAACTCGTAAAAAACGGTATTTTTTCCAGCCAATATTATTCACACCTATACTAAATTCGTTATAAGTTTTTTGATTGTTTGTTGTAAATCCATGAACTCCTAAAATCAAGTTGTAATTTAACTTATTTATAAAGGGGATTTTACCTAAAATATACCCCTTAAAATCATGTTCTAGGTGGTATTCTACATAATTTTTGTAGGTGCTAAAATCATAATACCCAACATTTTTAAAACTTGACAGATAAGAATCATCAAGGCTTACATGGGTTTGATTTCCATTGATGTGCTTCGCATCCATAAAAGCCAAAGATGCGCCCCCAAAAAAAGTACCACTCAAGAGATTGTACCTAAAATCCCCTTTATTTTCCAAACTAAAATTTTGTGAAAGATCAATACTCAAATGCTCGTAATTATAGTTGGAATTAGTAGCTCCAAATCCTTTTTCGAAACTAAAATTTAGTTTCGGATATTTTGGGTTTGTTATATTGATTTTACTTCCAGGATAACTTAAGTACTTTTGTCCAAATCGAAGCGATCCTTTGAACTTAAATTTAAGAATATTATGATTTTCAAAGGGAGTGGACTCAAAATTTAAAGGCTCTAACGGATTATTACTTGTATAGGATTTGTCATCGATATTAATGAATGTATAATCCGTGCTATTAAAGAGACCTCGGCGGTTTTCAAAACTTAGAGCCGTCCCAAATCGAAATCCATTAAAAAGTTCTTGTCCATAATTTAGTTTGATAAACCGATTCTCGAACAATTTTATATAATTTTCCTCAAATAGCAATGTACTTAAATCATTCATTAAACTCGATATAGGTTCTAGATCGTTAAACTGCTGAACCTTTATACCCGCACTAAATCCAATATTTAAGTCATTGATATTGTTAAATTTATATTTAAAACCAACAGTTCCTCTAAGTTTTTGGGTTTCAAAACTATAATTTAGCCGATTTTCAAGCGACAGGTATCTTTTATATTCATCATAGCGTTTTGTATAATTGATGTCTAAATTAGTGTTGTATCCTTGTACCGTATTAAAGTTCAACCCGCTCAACGGACTGCTGATACTAAGTACTCTGTTTTCAAAAGAGTTTTCGTAAGAATATCCCGATATTAAGTTTACAAGTTTAAATTTATTTTTACTTGCATCAAGAGAATCAAGGTATGTTTTTGATTTATATAAAATTTGAATACTATCTTTTTTAATGTAATCTTTAAACTCTTCGGAAGATAATGGGACGGGTCTGAGGGTATTCCAATAGGTTGAATCTTTTTTGTTTGCTTCGGACTCAAAGGCTAAAATTTCATTTGAAAACACTGATTTCTCAAAATTGGGGTTCAATTTATAATTGGAATAATTAGCTACAAAACTACCATTCCCTTTAAATCCTAAAAATCCAAATTTAAAACTAATTGTTTGGGAGCGTAGGATCCAATAGTCACTTTCTTCGTCGTAGGAAGTGTTCTGTTTAAAAGTGATCACATCTACAGCAGGCGATTGAATCTGACTTCCAGTGACACTGAGTTCGAGACCATAAAGCCCCCATTGATCTTCTACAATATAGACATCACCCGAAAATACACGGTCGTTTTCACGTCTTGGAATCACTTTAATCTTATTAATCAATCGTCCGCCATTATCATAAAAAATTCCTTCCAGTTTGTAGGTGTAATAATTAAAAGCATAAACGGCAATTGGCGAAACAATTTCGGAGTTCAATTCAACAGTATTGTTATAAAAATTAAAGTCAACATCTCCTGCATTGTTGAAACTAAACCCATTAGAATCACCACTCACTTTTGAGGCTATAATTTTTTCTGAAAGTTTATCA
>JAURPF010000122.1 GCA_030835325.1 Flavobacteriaceae bacterium
AACATTCAATAGCATATTCTTCAACTCCTTTTAGTTCTGCTTCTTGGTGGCTGTTTCCATTCGCTTCTCGAATTGCAATGCGGTCTTCAATATCTTTTGCAGCTCTGTAGGTTGCGGATTCACAAGCGTAGGCATTGGTTGCCATCTCCGCTAATTTTACTTTAATTGCTCCAAAATCTGCAATAGGTGTCTTAAATTGTTTGCGTTCTTTGGCATAATTTACTGCAATATTTAAAATACGTCTTTGTGAATCTAAACAAGCAGCCGCCAATTTGATGCGTCCCACGTTAAGTGAGTTCATTGCAATTTTAAATCCTTCACCACGCCCTGCTAACATATTCTCAACAGGAACAACAGTATCATTAAAAAACACTTGACGTGTTGAAGACGCTCGAATTCCTAATTTGTGTTCTTCTTCTCCTAAAACGATACCGTTTGGGTTTTCACTGTCATATTCAACAATAAAACCTGTGATGTTTTTGTCTTTTTCTATACGTGCAAAAACGATCATCACATTACAAAACCCTGCATTTGAGATCCACATTTTTTGTCCGTTGATTTTGTATGTTTTTCCATCTTCAGATAATTCAGCAGTTGTTTTTCCAGAATTTGCATCCGACCCTGCACCTGGTTCGGTTAGGCAATAGGATCCAAACCATTCGCCCGAAGCTAATTTTGGTACATATTTTTGTTTCTGTTCTTCGGTTCCATATAAGGTGATAGGCAATGTTCCTATTCCTGTGTGTGCACCAAATGCAGTACTAAAAGATCCCGTTCCACTTGAAATGTAATCACAGGTTAAACATGTCGACACAAAGCCCATTCCCATTCCGCCATAAGCTTCAGGAACCGCAACACTTAAAAATCCCATATCTCCAGCTTTCCGCATGACCTCTTCTGTCAATGCATAATCTTTAGCTTCAAATCGGGCTTTATGAGGAATAATCTCACGTTCGTTGAATTCCATTACAGAATCTTTCATCATTTGTTGCTCTTCTGTAAAATCTTCGGGGGTAAATACGTCTTCGCACTTTGTTTCTTTAACTAAAAATTGCCCTCCTCTGATTAGTTGTTTGTCGTTTGTTTCCATGGTATTTGATATAGATTAAAGAAGATAGAAAATAGAGAATAGATCTTAATCGAGATTGTTTTGAAATCCCATTGTCATTTTTTGGAATTCTTCTATTTTTTCTTCTGTTTTTTTTAAAGTTTGGTTATTTAAATAATTTTTGTGTTTTCCTACTAATAATTGTGTTCCTAACTCGAACAATGATCCTAAAGAGATATCTAAAAAATGACTAAATGATTTATCTGTTCTCGATGATGCTTCTGCAATATTACTAGGCATTGAAACAGAACATCTATTTATTTGTGTACTTAAGTCATATCGTTCGTGCTTTGAAAAGTGCAATAAAATATCCGAAATATCATTAGCAATCTCCAAACCGAGATTCCAAATTTTCAAATTTTTGTAGTTATGTCTTTGTTTAGCACACATTAGTCTTAAATTTCTTACTCTTTTATCTTTACTTAAGGAACTCAAAAATTCCACAAGCTCCTTGTCCTGTTCCGACACACATTGTGACGGCGCCATATTTTCCACTCATATTTTGCTTACGCATTTCATCAAACAGTTGAACCGATAGTTTTGCACCTGTACATCCTAAGGGGTGCCCTAATGAAATTGCGCCTCCATTTGGATTTATAATTTCAGCGTTGAGGTCTAATTCACGGATGACTGCTAAAGATTGTGAAGCAAAGGCTTCATTGAGTTCAATTAAAGATAAATCATCTTGTTTTAATCCTGCTTGTTTTAAGGCTTTTGGAATTGCTTTAACAGGGCCAATTCCCATGATTCTTGGTTCAACTCCTGCTGCTGCATAGTTAACCAGTCGTGCGATGGGCTCTAGGTTTAATTCTTTAACCATGTTCTCACTCATTACCATGACAAAGGCAGCGCCATCACTCATTTGTGATGAATTTCCTGCAGTTACACTTCCACCAGCTGCAAAGACGGGTCTTAGTTTTGCTAAGGCTTCTTTGCTTGTTCCTGCTCTTGGACCTTCGTCTTTAGTGACGGTATAGGATTTGGTGGCTTTTTTTCCATTAGCATCTATATAATTTTGTGTCACTTCAATGGGGACAATTTGATCATGAAAACGATTTTCTGCTTGTGCTCGTAAGGCTTTCATATGAGAGTTATAGGCAAACTCATCTTGATCTTCACGAGAAATTTTAAATTGATTGGCGACTGCTTCAGCGGTATTTCCCATGCCCCAATAATAATCTTCATGACCTGCTTTTATGAGGTTGTAATTAAGTTCTGGTTTATACCCTGTCATAGGAACACTGCTCATGCTTTCAGCTCCACCAGCAATAATACAGTCGGCCATTCCAGATTGTATTTTTGCAGTTGCCATCCCAATGGTTTCGATTCCAGACGAACAAAAACGGTTGACAGTCACCCCAGGAACATCTACAATGTCTAATCCCATTAATGAAATCAATCGTGCCATATTGAGTCCTTGAGATCCTTCGGGCATTGCATTTCCAACAATGACATCATCGATGCGTTTTGGGTCTAAATTAGGTAATTCTTTCATCATGTGTTTGATGGTTTCTGCCGCTAATTCATCGGTTCTTTTAAAACGAAATACGCCTTTTGGTGCTTTGCCAACGGCGGTTCGGTATGCTTTGACTATATATGCTTGTTTCATTTTGTTAAATATTTCTAATTGCGTAGTGGTTTCCCTTTCGTTAACATATGTTGAATTCTTTCCAATGTTTTTCTTTCAGTACAAAGCGAAAGGAAGGCTTCGCGCTCCAAATCCAATAAATACTGTTCAGACACCAAGGTGGGCTCCGATAAGTCACCTCCTGCCATGACATTGGCGAGTTTGTTAGCAATTTTCATGTCATGTTCTGATATGTAGTTGCTGTCCTGCATGGCATCTGTGCCCACTAAAAACATTCCTAAGGCTTGTTTTCCGAGTACTTTTATATCGGTTCTTTTTATAGGTTGTGTATAGCCAGAATCGCTCATTAATTTGGCGTGTTGTTTTGCAACTGCAATTTGTCGATCTTTGTTAACGACAACTACATCCTTTCCTTTTTGTAATAGATTTAAATCAAATGCTTCATAGGCAGATGTTGATACTTTTGCCATACCAATGGTTAAGAAATGCTCTTGTAATACATTTAATTGAACATCGCCTTTTTGAAACATATCTTGCGCTCTTAAAGCCATTTCTTTGGATCCACCTCCACCTGGGATGACCCCTACACCAAATTCTACAAGCCCCATATAGGTTTCTGCTGCTGCGACCACCTTGTCTGCATGAAGCGATAATTCGCAACCACCACCTAGTGTCATTCCGTGTGGTGCGGCGACTGTTGGAATCGAAGAATACCGCATGCGCATCATTGAGTCTTGAAAGTATTTGATTGCCATATTAAGCTCGTCATATTCCTGTTCTACAGCCATCATAAAGATCATCCCAATATTGGCACCCACTGAGAAATTTGCGCCTTGGTTTCCAACTACCAGACCAGAGAAATCTTTTTCGGCTAAATCAATCGCTTTGTTTAGACCAGCTAAAACATCGCCACCAATCGTATTCATTTTAGATTGAAATTCTAAATTAAGAATGCCATCCCCAATATCTTCGATAACTACCCCTGAATTTTTAAAGACTTCGTTTGTTTTTCTAATGTTATCTAGGATGATGAAACTATCTTGACCTGGAATTTTTGTATGTGTTTTTGTCGGAATCTTATAAGCATAAGATACGCCTTCTTTTACAATGTAAAAAGAAGTGCTTCCTGCTGCCAACATTTCTGTTACCCAAACTGCGGGTTCAAAACCTTCTGCTTTCATAAGTTCGATTCCCTTTTCTACGCCAATAGCATCCCATATTTGAAATGGTCCATGTTCCCATCCAAACCCTGCTTTCATGGCATCATCAATTTTATAGAGGTCGTCTGTAATTTCTGGAATTCGGTTGGATACATAGGCAAATAGTGCGGTGAAACTTTTGCGATAAAATTCACCAGCTTTATCTTTTCCGCTGACTAAAATTTTAAATCGATCGACAACTTTGTCAATTGTTTTGGTTAGTTCTAAAGTAGCAAATTTGGCTCGTTTTGCAGATCGGTATTCTAAAGTATTTAAATCTAAACTTAGAATTTCTTTTGTGCCATCTGTATTAACAGATTTTTTATAAAACCCTTGATTTGTTTTGCTTCCAAACCAATTATTTTCCATCATTTTTGTGATGAAATCGGGTAGTTCAAATAACTCTAAACGTTCATCGTTAGGGCAATTTTCTCGAATGCCATTGGCCACATGTACTAAGGTGTCTAATCCCACAACATCTACAGTTCTAAAGGTAGCCGATTTTGGACGACCAATGACGGGACCAGATAATTTATCAACTTCTTCAATTGTAAGTTCTAAGTCTTTAACAGCGTGAAATAAACTTTGAATGCTAAATATACCAACTCTGTTCCCTATAAATGCAGGGGTGTCTTTGGCGATGACTGATGTTTTTCCAAGAAACTGTTCGCCGTAGCCATTTAAGAATTCTAAAACAGAGGGATCTGTTTTTGGGCCTGGAATAATTTCAAATAATTTTAGATAACGGGCGGGATTAAAGAAATGGGTTCCACAAAAGTGTTTTTGAAATTCTTCACTACGACTTTCGCTCATAAATTTTATGGGAATTCCTGAAGTGTTGGAGGTTATTAGAGTCCCTGGAGTTCGGTGTTTTTCTAAGTTTTCAAACACCATTTTTTTGATGTCCAAGCGCTCCACAACCACTTCCATAATCCAATCTACTTCGGCTACTTTTGCGATGTCATCTTCTAAATTTCCAGTTGTAATTCGCTGTGCAAATTTTTGATTGTAAATAGGGGAGGGTTTCGATTTTAAAGCGGCCATAAGTGCATCGTTTACCAATCGATTTCTAACGGTTTTGTCTTCTAGGGTTAAGCCTTTTGCTTTTTCTTTATCATTGAGTTCTTTAGGAACAATATCTAAAAGCAATACTTCGACACCAATATTTGCAAAATGACAGGCTATTCCGCTTCCCATGATTCCAGATCCTATGATGGCAATTTTTTTAATTCGTCTTGTTTTCATCTAAGTGTATATAGTGTTGTTAGAATATTTTTTTATTTGATATGAGGTTGATGATAGAATCGGAAACTTCAAAAAAGTGGTTTAATTTTTCTTCTGAAACTTCTGATTTTACAGCATTGTTAAATTTTAAAACATTTTGTTTTACTTCATCTCTATTTTTAATCCCCGATTTTGTAAGGTGAATAAGAACCCCACGACCATCATTTGGGTTAGGTAGGCGTTCTATTAAATTCAGGTCTTCCAATGTTTTTAATATTCTGGATAGACTTGTTGCTTCCATTCCCATTTTTGGTCCTAATGAGGTAGATGGAGTGCCATTTTGCGGGTCAACACTTAAGAGTGTGAATCCTGTAGCCATTGTTATTCCATATTCTGAAGCTTCTTCATTATACATTTTTTGAACCGCCAACCAAGTGGTTCTCAAAACATAATCTATTGTTTTATCTTTCATGAGTTCTCTAATATCTTAACCCAAAGATAAGTAAATATATTATGCACGCATAGTAAAAAGTAAAAAAGTTATGCATGCATAGTATTAATAGGGGTTTGGGATGTTGTTAAGGGGGAGGGGGAATAGAGATTAGTTGTTTGAAAATTTAAATATAACGCTCTATTTTTTGTGGGTTGTGAAGAATATTACTCGTTAATTTGGTAACGGTTCGTGTATGGTGTCGTAGCATCCCGAAGGGTGCTATGCACTATACACATTGTTGTATGCCGTTTTTATTTTTCAATTAACTTTATTTCTTTTTGTTTTAGATTGTAAATACCATAAACTAGTTTGTCAATTTGATTGTCAAATTCAGATGTATCACAATCAATGTTTACAGCTTTCATTTTGAGAATTTTATCTACTAATTCCTCTAGTTTATTGATCGATTTTTCATCTGGATCTTTCGGTAGTGGAAAATTATTGATATCATAGACTAAAATTTTCGGAAAGGCACCTTTTGTTGCTTTTGGAGATGAATTAAAATGATAAAAGGTTGCCATTTTAGAATTTAATATTGCTAAAAGAGACTTAATGGCATACAACTATTGTATATCGGAACTGGTTCCGATATTTCCAATATATTTTTTGGTTAAGATATTTGTTTTAATAATTTGATTTTCATGTATTTAATTATAATAATTGATCTTGTAGAACATCATTCTTTCTCATAAATTAGGCACATTTTTCATATGTGTACTTATAGAGCTATGTCCTAATAAGACCTCAACGAGTCGTATATCGGAACCTTTCCCAATACGGCATTCAATAAACTAAAATCTAAAACTTCGGTTAAACTCTTTTGAAGAATTAGATTTGGAATCTAAATCAACTTTAAAAATATAAAAAGAATCGCATATTTCCTAAGGACATATGTGATTTTAATAGTTTTGCGACTAATGGCTATTTATTCATTAATCAGTACCCATTCACCCTTGGCAAGGAGCGGTTCTGCTTGTTTGAATTTTGTAGTCTTTTTTTCGCCACTCATCACATGTTTAATGGTTACACGGTCGTTACGTCCAATTTTTGGTTGATCTCTAACTATCGTTTCCACCACTTGTGGTTGTCGTTGGGTGTTCCCAGCCGCCCTAGCTTCTGCAGAACGCTCGTCTAAGTTTTGGATGTTTTCTTTTGAGGTTAGTGTTTTTTCGCGGCGGCGTGCTTTTGCCTCTTGAATGACATTGGCAGTTTCCTGTGGAATCTCGCCCTTAAATAAAAAAGAAATGACGTCTTTATTCACTTGGTCAATCATAGACTTAAACAGTTCAAACGACTCGAATTTATAAATCAATAAAGGATCTTTTTGTTCGTGTACTGCCAATTGCACCGATTGTTTCAACTCGTCCATTTTTCGTAAATGCGTCTTCCAGGCATCATCAATAATGGCTAAAGAAATATTTTTTTCAAAATCGATTACCAACTGTTTTCCGTTGGTTTCATAGGCTTTTTCTAGATCGGTTACCACTTGCAGTGATTTGATACCATCTGTAAAAGGCACCACAATACGTTTAAATTTATCACGCTGAGTTTCATAAACATTCCGAATGACTGGAAATGCCAATTCCGCATTGCGCTCCATTTTGGAAATATAATGTTGAAAGGCTGTTTTGTAAACCGTTCCAGAAATGTCTTGTGCCGTCATTGTTGCAAATTCCTCTGCTGTAACAGGTGAGCTCATTGAGAAATAACGAATCAATTCAAACTCAAAGTTTTTATAATCGTTATTGGCTTTGTTGCTTTCCACAATAATTTCTGAGGTGTCATAAATCATATTTGCCAAATCAACACGAAGACGTTCTCCAAATAAGGCGTTGTAACGACGTTTGTAAACCACTTCACGCTGGGAGTTCATCACATCATCATATTCCAAAAGACGCTTACGAACTCCAAACTGGTTTTCCTCAACTTTTTTCTGTGCACGTTCAATGGACTTTGAAATCATGGAGTGTTGTATAACTTCTCCTTCTTTAAGTCCCATACGGTCCATCATTTTGGCAATACGCTCACTTCCAAAAAGACGCATGAGATTGTCTTCTAAAGACACATAAAATTGTGAGCTTCCTGGATCTCCTTGTCGTCCCGCACGTCCACGTAACTGTCTATCCACACGTCGAGAATCGTGACGCTCGGTACCCACAATTGCCAATCCGCCTGACGCTTTCACTTCTTTGGAGAGTTTGATATCAGTACCACGACCCGCCATATTGGTTGCAATGGTGACCTGTCCGGGCTGTCCAGCTTCTGCCACAATATCGGCTTCTTTTTTGTGCAACTTGGCATTTAAGACGTTGTGAGGGATTTTTCGAATGCTCAACATTTTTCCTAACAACTCACTGATTTCTACATTGGTGGTTCCAATAAGTACAGGACGTCCTGCTTTGGATAAATTAGTAACTTCCTCAATGACAGCATTGTATTTTTCACGTTTGGTTTTATACACTAAATCTTCGCGGTCATCTCTTGCAATGGGACGGTTGGTTGGAATTTCGATGACATCCAATTTATAGATTTCCCAAAATTCACCCGCTTCGGTTACTGCTGTTCCTGTCATTCCAGAAAGCTTACGGTACATTCTAAAGTAGTTTTGTAGGGTAACGGTTGCAAAGGTTTGTGTGGCGGCTTCAATTTTTACATTTTCTTTGGCCTCAATCGCTTGATGCAGTCCATCACTGTAACGACGCCCGTCCATAATACGACCAGTTTGCTCATCGACAATCATAACTTTATTGTCCATAACTACATATTGAATGTCTTTTTCAAAGAGGGCATAGGCTTTTAGTAGTTGATTGAGGGTGTGAATTCGTTCCGACTTGATTCCAAACTCTCTAAATAGTTCTTCTTTGAGTTCGGCTTCTTTTTCGGGAGAAAGGTTTTGGTTTTCAATTTTTGAAATTTCCATGCCAATTTCGGGCATTACAAAAAAGTCGGGGTTGTCTTTTCCAGATAAATAGTCGACTCCTTTGTCAGATAATTCAATCTGATTATTTTTTTCATCAATTACATAATAGAGCGCTTCATCCACTTTGGGCATTTCTCTATTGTTGTCTTGCATATAGAAATTCTCTGTTTTTTGAAGGAGTTGTTTGATTCCTTCTTCACTTAAAAATTTAATTAATGCTTTGTTTTTTGGGATTCCTCTATAAACACGCAACAATTGAAATCCACCTTCTTTTGTGTCGCCAGCTGCAATCAATTTTTTAGCCTCTGCAAGAACTCCTGTAAGGTATTTTCGCTGCACTCCAACAATGTCTTGTACTTTGGGTTTCAACTCCATAAACTCATGACGATCGCCTTGAGGAATAGGACCAGAAATAATCAAAGGGGTTCGTGCGTCATCAATCAAAACAGAATCAATTTCATCAACAATGGCATAATGAGGGGGTCGTTGCACAAGATCTTCAGGCGCATGTGCCATGTTATCTCTTAAGTAATCAAATCCAAATTCGTTATTAGTTCCGTAAGTAATATCGGCATTGTAGGCGTTTTTTCGTTCTTGAGAATTTGGTTTGTGGTAATCAATACAATCAATACTCAATCCATGAAACTGAAAAATAGGTGCCATCCAAGCGCTATCACGTTTTGCTAAGTAATCATTCACCGTAACCAAGTGAACTCCTTTGCCTGTGATCGCATTTAAATACACTGGGAGCGTTGCTACGAGTGTTTTTCCTTCTCCTGTTTGCATTTCAGCTATTTTCCCTTGATGCATCGCCACACCTCCTATAAGCTGCACGTCGTAGTGCACCATGTCCCAAGTGATTGGCTTTCCAGCGGCATCCCAAGAGTTTGCCCAAATTGCTTTTTCGCCATTTAATGTTACATAGTCTTTAGAGCCTGAGAGTTCTCGATCGTATGGACTTGCAGTCACTTCAATTTGTGGGTTATCTACAAAACGTCTGGCTGTTTCTTTGATGACCGAAAATGCTTCTGGAAGAATGGCATCTAAAACCTCTTGCGTTTTTACATATACTTGGTCTTTTAAGACATCAATTTCTTGATAAATATCTTCTTTTCGGTCGATGTCTTCTGTAGTATCTGCTTCTGTATATAACTCAGAAATTGAATTTTCAAGTGATTCACAAGCTTCTGAAATAATAGATTTAAACTCTTGTGTTTTAGATCTTAACGCATCATTACTTAAGGCAGCAGTAGAAGACTCAAAGGTTTTTATTTTATCAACGATTGGCATGATTGCCTTGACGTCTTGTTTGGATTTATCTCCAACAAATACTTTTAGTACCGAATTCAGTAAACTCATTTTAGGGTTTTATTTTAATCATCTTTAAATATATGGACAGTAAAGATACAGTTTGTTATTATTTTCTTTGTGAAATAAAGCAAAAAAAAAGTCTCAAATGAGACTTTTTTAAATAATTTTTGAGTTCTTAATATTCATCTTCATTCCAAAGATAATCTTCATCTGATGGATAATCAGGCCAGATTTCTTGGATGGAGTCATAGGAGTCTCCTTCATCTTCAATAGATTGAAGGTTTTCCACAACTTCGAGCGGAGCTCCTGTTCTTATAGAATAATCTATCAATTCATCTTTAGTGGCTGGCCAAGGGGCGTCACTTAGGTAAGAGGCTAATTCTAGTGTCCAATACATTTTTGAAGTGTTTAATTTTTGCAAAAATAATTTTTTAGTTGAAAAATTCAAGAAAAAAAGCATTTATTTCATCAATAAAGTTATGAACGTTTCAATTGCATCTGAATAACCATACAAAAGTTAGGTCAGAAAGGGTGTTAATGACCTCCTATTTTAAGAAGGTTTATTAGGAATCCATTTGATTTCCTCCACCTTTAACTCTTTTGACAATTTTCGTGCCATTACAAAAATGAAGTCCGACAAGCGATTTAAATAGATTAATACTTCGGGTTGTGTGGGCTGTTCAAGACTTAGTTTTGAGATCGTTCTCTCAGCACGACGACATATACAACGCGCAATATGACAGAATGACACGGTTTGATGGCCTCCAGGCAAAATGAAATGGGTCATTGGAGGCAACTCACGATTGATCGCATCAATTTCTGTTTCTAGAAATGTAATTGCTTCTGGGTTGAGAAAGTTGATTCCAAAGCGTTTTCTTTTTGTGTCAACCTTAAACAACTTTGGATCCGTTGCCAAAAGAGAGCCAATAACAAACAATTGGTTTTGAATTTCTAGCAGCGTTGTTTTATGGTTTTTTGAGATTTCTTGATCGCGGATCAAACCGAGATAGGAGTTCAATTCATCGATGGTACCGTAACATTCTATTCTCAAATTGTGCTTCGGTAGGCGTGTACCCCCTACGAGCCCCGTAGTCCCTTTGTCACCTGTTTTTGTGTAGATTTTCATCTGAATTTATTTAATTAATTCGTCTGGGGTATTGTTTATTATGGGTTGTTTTATGTTATTTTGAGGTATAAAGTTAGTAGTAATATTCCAATCCGCAAGAAATTAGCGCCTTATTGTGAAATGTTCTTTGGGTTGTTCGGTTCTAAAAAATAACAACCCCCAATAAAAAGTATCAATTGATACCGATATTTCTGACTGTGACTTCAATTGATTCCAACGATTAAAGGAGTGATTTGATCCTCTAATTGAAGGAACAAGTATTAAGGAGTCTTTGTGGCAAATTTGAAGTATATCAGCAATAGAATGGACATCAATTACTTTTAAATCGAGATAAATTAAACAGGGTGTTTTTGAGATTTTTGACCCTTGATTTTTTAGATCTTCAATTGTTTTATATGCAACCGTTTGCTGTTTTATATTCAATGCTTGTTCAAATTCTGGTTGAATGGTTTCAGATACAAAACAATTGTCAAACTTAAAATAAGCACTTAAACGCACTAAAAATTTTGAGTTTGCATTATTTTTAGAAAGTTGTTGGTAGGCACTGTGATTTGAGCGGTCAAAAAAACACTTGGTAATCAAATCGAAAACAAAAGGGGAGTGGACGCTGTGTTCGTTTTTGG
Source organism: Flavobacteriaceae bacterium (assembly GCA_030835325.1). Taxonomy (GTDB): domain Bacteria; phylum Bacteroidota; class Bacteroidia; order Flavobacteriales; family Flavobacteriaceae; genus Hel1-33-131. The sequence goes on from JAURPF010000122.1 coordinate 11,593, forward strand.
AGTACCACCAAAATTTCAAATAGGATAACAGTGGGTTCAATTTAGTTTTTCATTTAATTCGAGCCATCTCATTTCTTTTTCCTCAATATCATCGTTTAAGCGTTTTAATTGGTCAGAAAGCATTCCAATAGTTTCCATATCTAGTTCTGGAGCAAGAAATTTTGCTTCTATTTCTTTTTTGTCAAATTCAAGCGATTTCAATTTGCTCTCTAGATTATTGAGTTCTTTTTGTTCATTAAAACTTAATTTCGCTTCGGATTGACTGTCTGTAGATGCCTTTGAGGGTGTTGTTTTCTTTGGTTCTGTTGCTACAGGAATACTGTCCTCATAGGCTCTGAAGTCGGAGTAATTTCCTGGAAAATCTTCTACAACCCCTTCGCCACGAAATACAAATAAATGATCCACAATTTTATCCATAAAATAACGGTCATGTGAAACGACTAACAAACATCCTGGAAAATCAAGTAAGAAGTTTTCCAAAACATTCAAAGTGACAATATCCAAATCATTGGTAGGTTCATCGAGAATCAAAAAGTTTGGATTTTGAATCAAAACCGTACATAAATAGAGTCGTTTCCGTTCGCCACCACTGAGTTTTTCTACAAAATCGTATTGTTTTTTACGGCTGAATAAAAAACGTTCAAGTAGTTGTTGTGCACTTATTTGCTTGCCTTTCATCAAAGGAATGTAGTCCCCAAATTCGCGCACTACATCAATAACCTTTTGCATTGGTTTTGGTTTGATACCATCTTGTGTATAATAGCCAAACTTAATGGTTTCGCCTTGTATGATTTTACCGCTATCAGGTTTTAATCCTCCCGTAATCATGTTTAGAAACGTGGATTTCCCCGTTCCATTTTTGCCGATGATCCCAATCCGCTCTCCGCGTTGAAAAACGTATTCAAACTTGTCTAAAATGACTTTTTCTTCAAAGGCTTTGGAAACTTTATAGAGTTCTAAAATCTTAGTCCCCAAGCGCTCCATATTGATTTCCAATTGAACTTGATGATCGTTCCGACGCTTGCTGGCACGCTCTTTTATTTCATAAAAATCATCGATTCTGGATTTTGATTTGGTGGTTCGTGCTTTTGGCTGTCGTCGCATCCATCCCAATTCTTTTTTATAGAGCTGTTTGGATTTATTGGTTTCAATCGCTTCACGCTCGATACGCTCTTCCTTTTTCTCGAGATAGTAAGAGTAATTTCCTTTATAATTATAAATACAACCTTCGTCTAATTCGATAACTTCTGAGCAAACGCGCTCCAAAAAATACCGATCATGTGTAACCATAAATAAGGTGATGTTTTCCTTGGCAAAAAACGATTCTAGCCACTCAATCATTTCTAAATCCAAATGGTTTGTAGGTTCATCCAAAATAAGTAAATCTGGTTTACTTAACAGGGTGTTGGCTAAGGCCAAACGTTTTTGTTGTCCTCCAGAAAGCTCCCTTACTTTTTGGTCTAATTTTTCAAGTTTTAACTTAAAAAGTATCTGAGTGTATTGGGTTTCAAAATCCCAAGCTTGATACCGTTCCATGTCATCAAATGCAGTTTGATAGAGATTGCTATCGTCTGGGTTTTCGAGTGCAGCGTGGTAAGTATTGATGACTTTTAAAATCGGATTGTCCGAATTAAATATTGTTTCCTCCACCGTTAGGGTTTGATCTAAAACAGGTTCTTGGGATAAAAAGGTAGTTCGCAAGCCTTTTCGATAAATGATTTGTCCCGTATCAGGAGTATCTTTTCCTGAAAGAATATTTAAAATAGACGTTTTTCCAGTACCATTTTTGGCAACAAATGCTATTTTTTGATCTTTATGAATACTAAAAGAAAGGTCTTCAAACAGATATAGTTCGCCGTACGATTTCGATATATTTTCTACGTTGAGATAATTCAAAATTTTGTTTTTGCAAAGAAAGGATAATTATACACGAATTGCAGCCTTGAAATGATGAATTAAAAATAAATACCTCATAATAATTGCAATGAGAAGCGGAATCAGTCCAATAGCAAAGGATTGAACGCCCGTAATCCAATGGAGTCCCATTAAACTCATGAGTAATACAAGGAATTTTAGATAGCTCAGTCCTCGATTGTTGAGTTTTGATTTTGAAATTGAAGGGATGAATAGAATATTTAGAGCAAAGGCCCATAAAAGGTTGTAGTTATAGGCTGTGGTCTGATGGTCGGTTGCAAACCAGAGTAGCAATAAAAGAACACCAACAACGCCTGTAAAGGCAAATAAACCCATATCGAGCCATTTGCTGCGGGTGTTGTTTTTGTAATCCTTATAAGTGATAAAAAGCATGATGAGTGCTAGAGATCCTAAGATGAAAAGTGGACTGCTAAAAAAATTAGTTTTTGTGATTGCATCTGAGGGATAGAGAGTTTTTGAGATGGATACGAGCCTCGAATCGTCGGTTTTTAAACGTGCATTTTCAAGCAGTTGGTGTAAGTATTTAGGTAAAAACATATGTTCCTCAACGCTTGCAATTTGGTCTATTTTTGAACCCAAAGCAATATCAATACCAAAACTTCCCCAAGAATTCTGGTTAAGATCGGAACGAATTAAATTTCTAAATGAAAATTGTTTAAATGTTGTTTTGGGATAATAGGCGAGTTGGTTGTTAAGGATAGTTTCAATGTCATCCTTGATTTTTGTAGCACAGTTGTTATAGAAAAAATCATAGGGATAAGATTTATTCTCTGGTTTTATGGCTTCTTTTAGCAGATAATAAAAGGCTGTTTTTTGTTCGGTATTTAGGTTTAAGAGTTGTTCTTTGACACTTCTATTATTATATTGATAGTAACGCATAAAGACTTCAAAATCAGATTGATTGATTTCATAATCAAGTTTTCCTTGTGCGAATTTCAAATAAAAATTTTCTGTTTCAAAATCATACCGTCCATAATCAAACACAATATCAAATTTATAAACAGGGTCTTTGATTCGAATTGCAGAGTGTCCAAAAGCATCATTTAGAGACGTTCCAGGTCCTATGGTCAGGATACTGATTTTAGATTCTGTTGTAAGTTTTAGCTGTGCATTTACAGAGAAGCTTACGATGACAAGTAAAAATGCAATTAATTTTTTAAAGTTCATTATCTAAAGATGCTTAAATCAATTTTGAGAGAAAATACATTGGAGTATAGAGCGGCACTTTGATCGCCAATATCCGTAAAGGCATAATCTAAATAAATGCCATTATATTTGAATCCAACCCCAAAATTGGGTTGAAACGTTAAAGGGGAGGAGTTGTCAAGTTGCAATTCATTTTGAAAATTTCCAACTCCCCCTCTTAAATACACCAAATCAATATATCCAAATTCCAAACCAATTGCAGGATTGATACTTACAAATGAAGAAGAAATTAGGTCATTATTTTCTTCAAACCGACAAATTAAATCAATTTCTGTTTTTAGTGTGTAATCATAATTGAATGTAAACAGTTTGGAGACTCCTAGTTGCAATTTAGGAAGTGTGAGTTCGGTGGTTTCTGGTTCTTCTTGATTTTGACCTGGGATGGCATCTTTGATGTCTTTTAGTCGGTCGGCATCAATTGCCCATGAATTGAAGGTTGTCGTAATGTCTCTAGCCATCAAGCCAAATTGCCAATCATTCGATTCAAACTGAATCCCAGCGTCCAGTCCAAACCCCCAAGAGGAGGCAAAGTCTCCGATAATCCGTCGAATTACTTTTGCATTGACTCCATAATTCAATCCTTTGATAGGGAGTTTTTTAGCGTAGGAAAATATAAGAGCATAGTCTACTGCGGAAAATAAATTTATCCGATCGTAATTGATCACTCCTTGTTGATCGATAAGTTTAGTGGTATCTAAAATGTCATCAACCCCAAAACGAATTAACGAAAGTCCAACTGAACTACGGTCGTCTAAAGGCATGGCAAAAGCGATGTAATTATAATTGGCAATGTTTGCGAAATAACTTGAGTGCATGATTGCAATTTCATTGTCTTCTAAATGTACCAGTCCCGCAGGATTCCAGTAGCTAGAATTTACGTCACTAGTAGATGCCACTACGGCATTGCTCATTCCTAGGGCGGAAGCATCCACGCCAATATTCAAAAATTCATTGGAGTAGTTTCGTGTGGTTTGGGACACCATCAAAAGTGGTGTCAAAATTATTAAGATGAATTTTAGTACTTGCAAGGACTTTTTTTAAATGATCTTATAAACACTAATGTAAACTCTAATTTTTTTTAGATATTGTTGTTTAATTACCGAAAACAAAAATAGTTTATTATTTTTACTAATTAAATACAATTTATTGTGAAATCATATATCCCTAATTTTATTACATTATTGAATCTCTTCTCTGGTTGTGTAGCCGTAATTTTTGTTTTAGAAGGTAATATGAAATTTACCGCTTTATTTGTGTTTCTTGGTATTTTCTTTGATTTCTTTGACGGACTTCTAGCACGTAAATTAAAGGTTCAAAGTGAGCTTGGTGTGCAATTGGATTCTCTGGCGGATATGGTCACCAGTGGTCTAGTACCTGGTTTAGTCCTATATTATCTGTTAGGATTAGCACCTCAGCTTTCTTGGGCTCCCTCCAATTTACTCCCTTATTTTGGCTTATTAGTCACCTTAGCATCGGCATATCGTTTGGCAAATTTTAATATATCTACCAATCAATCAGATGCATTTATTGGATTGCCAACGCCTGCAAATACCCTTTTGATTATTTCTTTCCCATTAATAGTGGAGTATCAAAACAGTGATGCTATCAATGCTATTATTTTAAATCCTTGGTTTTTAATTGGAATGACCTTGGTGAGTTGTTATTTGCTTAATGCACCCATTAAATTGATAGCCTTGAAGTTTAAAACATGGGGTTTTAAAGACAATGCAGCACGTTATATCTTGATAGTTTTATCGGCAGTGCTCCTTTCTGTTTTTCAATTTGCAGGGATTCCACTTATTGTCTTAACCTATATCTTTTTGTCGATCCTTTCAAAATAATTTGTAAATTTTTCTTTTATGGCTTCAGGCTTTTTTGCTTTATTAGATGATATTTCGTCCCTCATGGACGATGTAGCAGTGATGAGTAAAATATCAGCCAAAAAAACAGCCGGTATTCTTGGAGATGATTTAGCTGTTAACGCAGAAAAAGCATCGGGCTTTGTGTCTTCAAGGGAGTTACCGGTTTTGTGGGCCATCACAAAAGGCTCTTTTTTGAACAAACTGATTATTTTGCCGATTGCCTTTTTACTGAGTGCTTTTTTACCATCAGTGATTACTATTATATTGATTTTTGGAGGGTTTTATTTGGCTTATGAAGGGACTGAAAAGATTTTTGAATACATCCTTCCACATAAACCTATTGGAAATGATATTTCTTCTGAATCAATATCAGAAAGTGAAACCTTAGCCTTAGAAAACAAGAAAATAAAATCGGCTATATTTACGGATTTTATATTATCTATTGAAATCATTATTATTACTTTAGGGACTGTTATGGATCAATCGTTAACGATTCAAATTGCCGTGGTTAGTATTATATCCATCATAGCCACAGTTGGTGTCTATGGGATTGTGGCACTCATTGTTCGCATGGATGATTTTGGACTGAAATTAATTCAAATGAGTAATGGACAGAAAAATAGGGTTTATTTTACGGGGATAACTTTGGTCAATGCTTTGCCAGTAATTATTAAACTCTTGTCAGTTGTTGGGACACTCGCACTTTTGCTTGTCTCAGGAGGTATTTTTACTCATAACATTGCAACTTTTCATCACTTCCTTGAAAGTACTCCAGAAATTTTAAGAGATTTTATAGTAGGATTATGCGTTGGAGTAGTAGTGCTTTTAGTCGTAAAACTATTAAAGCAGATGATCAAACTGTTTTTAAAAAAGGCTTAAGAATTTTAGAATTCGAGTTTCTTTTTACGCAATTCAAAATTTTGACCGAGGTAAACTTTCCGAACCATCTCATCATTGGCGAGTAATTCGGGTTTTCCAGCTTTAAGAATACTTCCTTCAAACATTAAATAAGTGCGGTCTGTAATAGCCAAGGTTTCTTGTACGTTATGATCTGTAATTAAGATGCCAATATTTTTCTTTGTAAGTCTTGCAATAATACGTTGAATATCTTCTACGGCTACAGGGTCTACCCCAGCAAATGGTTCATCGAGTAAAATAAAACTAGGGTCGGTTGCTAATGCCCTTGCAATTTCAGTTCGTCTTCGTTCGCCACCAGAAAGCAAATCACCTCTATTGGTTCTGATATGTCCTAAACTAAATTCCTCAATCAAAGATTCCATCTTATCAATTTGTTGTTTTTTAGAAAGTTTGGTCATTTGAAGTACACTCAAAATATTGTCTTCAATACTTAATTTTCTAAAAACAGAAGCCTCTTGCGCTAGGTATCCAATACCACTTTGTGCTCTTTTGTACATTGGGTAAGATGTGATTTCTTTATCATCTAAATAGATGGCACCGCCATTGGGTTTAATCAAACCAACAGCCATATAAAAAGAAGTTGTTTTTCCTGCACCATTAGGCCCAAGAAGTCCCACAATTTCTCCTTGATTCACCTCAAGAGAAACATCCTTTACTACCTTACGTCCGTTATAGGACTTCATTAAATTTTCGACTCTTAATTTCATGTGTCTATAGTTGTTAGGCTTCTAAAAGATCTAGATACTCATAAGCACGTCTCAAATGAGGGATAACAATGGTGCCTCCCACAAGGGTTGCAATACTTAATGCTTCCGAAATTTGTGCTCTACTCAAGCCTTCTTCATGGCATTTTTCGAGATGATAGCGTACACAATCATCACAACGTAAAACAGCAGAAGCCACAAGCCCTAAAAGTTCTTTCGTTTCTGTGTTTAAAGCGCCTTCCTGAAAAGCATTCGTATCTAAATTAAAGATGCGTTTGATTACGGTATTGTTTTCTGCAAGAATTTTGGCATTCATTTTCTTGCGATAGGCATTAAATTCTTCTACTTTATTTGCCATTATTTTCTTTTCTTTTTTGGGTTCTTAACACTAGTTTTGAAATTAGGATGCTTATTTGATATAAAATCAATACAGGAATCGCAACAATGACTTGACTCGCAATATCTGGTGGGGTAATTATGGCGGCAAAAATCAACACAATAACCAAGGCATACTTTCTGTTTTTTCGAAGAAACTCAGGGGTAACCAATCCTATTTTAGTAAGGAAATAAATAATAATAGGGAGCTCAAAAATAAATCCAGATGCTAATGTGGATGCTCGTATAAGTCCTATGTAAGAGTTTAAATCAAAATCATTATGAACCTGTTCCGCTACAGAATAGGTTCCTAAAAAGTTAATAGAGAGCGGGCAAACTATGTAGTAGCCAAATAAAACTCCAATAAAAAATAGAATTGAGGAGATAACAATAAATCCTCTTGAGCTGTTTTTTTCATTGCTGTAAAGTCCTGGACTGATAAATTTCCAAAATTCGTACAATACATAAGGAAACGCAATGATCAATCCAAAAGTAATGGAAGTCCAAATATGTGCAGAAAACTGTCCTGCCATCGTTCGACTTTGAACTTCAAAATCAAAATTGGTGTCACAAAAACTTTCAAATCCTAATAACTTAGAAGCATTACAAAGAAGTTCATAGGTAAAAAAATCAGCTTTAGTAGGGCCAAAAATAAGGGTTTCAAATATAAATCCTTTTGCCAAAAAAGCAGCTGATGCCGCAATCATAACAGCGCCCAGAGCTCTGAGGATATGCCACCTTAATTCCTCAAGATGATCTAAAAATGACATTTCTTTTTGCGTTCCCATAAGTTAGATAATTCCTTCTTTTATAAGGTCATGAATATGGATCACACCAGCATAGTTTCCTTGCTCTGTAACCAAGAGTTGCGAAATTTTGTGGGTTTCCATCAACTCCATAGCATCAATTGCCATGGCGTCTATTGCAATGGATACCGGGTTTTTACTCATAATATCTTCCGCCTTTAGTTGTGATAAGTCTTCTGTTTCAGACAACATACGCCTTAAATCTCCATCCGTAATAATCCCAACAATTTTATTGTTAACACTAACGGCGGTGGCTCCTTTGCGTTTTTCTGAAATTTCTATGATCACTTTTTTGACACTGGCATCTGGATCCACTTTAGGGATCTCGTTATGAACTAAGAGATCACGCACTTTCAAGAACAATCGTTTTCCTAAGGCACCTCCAGGATGGTATTTTGCAAAGTCATCCTTTGTGAAATCTCGAAGTTCTAACAAACAAACAGCCAAGGCATCTCCAATAACCAACTGTGCAGTTGTACTTGTGGTAGGCGCTAAATTAATCGGACAGGCTTCTTTTTCTACATAAGAATTGAAGACAAAGTCAGCTTGCTCTGCCAACACTGATTTTTGGTTTCCAGTGATGGCAATCAAGGTATTTCCTGCATTTTTCAAAAAAGGGATAAGCACTTTAATTTCTGGAGTATTACCGCTTTTAGAAATACAGATTACAATATCATCTGTTAGAATTAGCCCCAAATCGCCATGAATGGCATCTGCCGCATGCATAAACACAGATGGAGTTCCGGTAGAGTTTAAAGTAGCTACTATCTTGGTTGCAATAATTGCACTTTTTCCAATCCCAGTTATAATAACCCGGCCGGAAGAATTGTGAATTAATTCAACAGCCTCTGCAAACGTTTCATCAATAAAACCTGCAAGTTGAGATATTGCTAAACTTTCAATTTCTATGGTTTCTTTGGCTAATCCAACTATTGATTTTTTTGAACTCAATTTTTTTATATTTTTGGTTGTGTACTTATTTAAATATATCTATCTTTAATTCACAATACAAAAAAACAAAAAAAATAGGAGTGTTTCTGGATTTATTCCATTTTTGATTCATTTAATCACTTTTTTTTTAAATAAGAGTAAGAAATTAACCACAAATGAGCATATCGACTAAAGAATTACATGCAGCCCTAAAAACCTATTTTGGTTTTGATCAATTCAAAGGACTGCAAGAACAAGTCATTGTGAGTGTTTTAGAGAAAAAAAACACCTTCGCCATCATGCCAACAGGCGGTGGAAAGTCGCTTTGTTACCAATTACCTGCTTTGATGCAGGAAGGTACCGCTATTGTGGTCTCACCACTCATCGCACTTATGAAAAATCAAGTGGATGCGATTAGGGGTATTTCTAATTATGAAGGCATTGCCCATGTTTTAAATTCTTCCTTGAATAAAACAGATATAAAACAAGTTAAATCAGATATAGAGTCTGGAATCACCAAACTTTTATACGTTGCCCCAGAATCGCTTTCGAAACTTGAAAACATTGAATTCTTAAAATCACAAACAGTTTCATTTATGGCTGTTGATGAAGCACATTGTATAAGTGAATGGGGACATGATTTTAGACCAGAATACAGGAACCTGAAACACATCATCACTCAAATAGGGGATGACATTCCAATTATTGGATTAACGGCCACTGCGACTCCTAAAGTTCAAGAAGATATTCTTAAAAACTTAGGAACTACGGATTCTCAAACGTTTAAAGCTTCCTTTAATCGCCCCAACTTATTTTATGAAATATTACCAAAAACGGATCAAGTTGATAATGATATTATTCGATTCGTAAAACAAAATGAAGGGAAGTCCGGAATTATCTACTGCCTTAGTAGAAAACGCGTCGAAGGCTTGTCGCAAATCCTTCAAGTAAACGGAATCAAGGCAGTGCCTTATCACGCTGGTTTAGATGCCAAAACACGTTCTAAACATCAGGATATGTTTTTGATGGAAGACACCGATGTTGTGGTAGCAACCATCGCTTTTGGAATGGGAATCGATAAACCCGATGTCCGTTTTGTGATTCATCACGATATTCCAAAAAGTATTGAAAGTTATTATCAGGAAACAGGGCGTGCAGGTCGTGACGGTGGCGAAGGACATTGTTTGGCATATTATGCCTACAAAGATATTGAAAAGCTTGAAAAGTTCATGTCTGGAAAACCGGTTGCAGAACAAGAAATTGGCTTTGCTTTGTTGCAAGAAGTTGTCGCAATGGCTGAAACATCCATGTCGCGTCGTAAATTCATATTGCATTATTTTGGTGAAGAATTTGATAATGAAACTGGAGAAGGGGGCGATATGGACGATAATGTTCGGAACCCAAAACCACAAACCGAAGCAATGGAGGAAGTAAAATTATTGCTTCAAACTGTTTCAAATACCCACGAAAAATATAAAAGCAAAGACCTTGTAAATGTGATGATAGGTCGAGAGAATGCGCTTATAAAATCGCACCGTACCAATGAATTGCCATTTTTTGGAAAAGGAAGCAACCATGATGTAATTTATTGGATGGCACTGGTTAGACAGGTGCTTGTTGCGGGTTATTTACGAAAAGATATTGAAACCTATGGCGTCTTAAAACTTACCCTTATGGGAAGTGAATTTTTAGAACATCCAAAGTCATTTATGATGACCGAAGATCATATTTATAACGTGCAAACAAATCGTAATTATAACAACGCTTCAGAGGTCGTTGATACAACACTCATGCGAATGCTAAAAGATCTTCGAAAATCAAATGCTAAAAAACTTGGAGTCCCTCCATTTGTAATTTTTCAAGACCCATCTCTTGAGGATATGGCGCTCAAATATCCAATTACGATTGAAGAGCTTTACAATATTCATGGAGTGGGAGAAGGGAAAGCAAAGCGTTATGGAAAAGATTTTGTAGAGCTCATAGAACGTTATGTTGTTGAAAATGAGATCGATCGTATGGAGGATATGATCATCAAGTCTACCGGATTAAACTCCTCGTTAAAACTATATATCATTCAAAATATTGACAGAAAACTTCCGCTAGACGATATATCTTCCGCTAAAGGAATGGATATGGCAGATTTTATTAAAGAATTAGAAGCCATTGTTTTTTCAGGAACCAAATTAAACATTAATTATTGGATTGATGAACTATTTGATGAAGATCAACAAGAAGAAATTCACGAGTATT
>JAURPF010000123.1 GCA_030835325.1 Flavobacteriaceae bacterium
TGCCCACATAAACAAATTCCGCTGCACAAAGTCTTCCGACTTTAATTAACATCAAAAAGAACAACAAACAACGTAATCATAAATCAAATTTAAAGGAATTATATTTGAAACCATTTTACTATCTTTGGTATGAATATTATTGAGGGCTGTTAAAGGCCTAACTATTAGAAGGGATTATATAAAACCAGCATGAAAAAATTAGTGTCCCTAAGGTTATGACTAATTGTAAACTTGCCTGCAACCTTTTAAAAATAATAAAAATATATACATGAAACTATTAGAAGGAAAAACAGCCATTATTACTGGTGCAAGTCGTGGAATTGGAAAAGGAATTGCCACCGTTTTTGCTCAGCATGGTGCAAATGTGGCATTTACATATAGTGCATCTGTTGAAGCAGCTAAGGCTTTAGAAACAGAATTACAAGCTTTTGGAACAACCATTAAAGGCTATCAAAGTAACGCCGCAAATTTTAGTGAGGCACAACAATTAGCAGAAGATGTACTTGCAGATTTTGGTGCGATTGATATTCTTATAAACAACGCCGGTATCACAAAAGACAACTTACTCATGCGAATGGGAGAAGAGGATTTTGATAAGGTAATTGAAGTAAACCTAAAGTCTGTTTTTAATATGACTAAAGCTGTGCAACGTACGATGTTAAAGCAGCGAAAGGGATCTATTATCAATATGAGTTCGGTGGTAGGAGTGAAGGGAAATGCTGGTCAAACAAACTATGCCGCTTCCAAAGCGGGTATTATCGGTTTTTCAAAATCTGTAGCTTTAGAACTTGGGTCAAGAAATATCAGAAGTAATGTGATTGCACCAGGGTTTATTGAAACTGAAATGACCGCCAAATTAGACGAAGCAACCGTTGCAGGATGGCGTGCTGGAATCCCTTTAAAACGCGGAGGAACTCCAGAAGATATTGCCAATGCATGTGTGTTTCTTGCAAGTGATTTATCCAGTTATATTACTGGACAAACACTCAATGTCGATGGTGGAATGCTCACTTAACCCCTTGTAGAAAGATGCTGTTTACAGCTTAATTTATTATGCCCATACAAACAATTTTATATGTTATCGGATATGGATTATTAGCGCTATTTATAGCGCTTTTTCAGTATATATATAAAGCGAAACAGAACTATCTTCATTGGAGTTTAGCAGGATTTAGGTTCATTTCCAACTTCATATTATTACTTTTGATTATCAACCCAAAATTTGAAAACAAAGAAAGTAAAATAATTAAACCAATACTTGCTATTTTGGTTGATAATTCTCAGTCTATTAAGTATTTAAACAAAGACAGTATCGCATCTGAAACGATTCAAACCCTTCTAAATAACAGAGAACTTTCCTCTAAATATGAAATAAAAGTGCATCCTTTTGGAGCACAAATCAATCAGAACCCTACACTCAATTTTGAGAGTACACAAACAAACATTACTAAGAGTGTTAAAGATTTAGAGTCGCTTTATGATTCTCAAATTGCTCCAATTGTTTTGATTTCGGATGGAAATCAAACTATTGGCAACGCTTATGAATTTGCTTCTAACCAGTTTAAACAAGTCATTTTCCCTCTTATATTGGGAGATAGTATTTACCATACAGATTTAAAAATTCAACAAATTAATGTCAATAAATACACCTATTTAAATAATAAATTTCCTTTAGAAATTATTGCTTCTTACTCTGGAGAGGATCCTGTACAGTCGGAATTAAAAATTGAATCTGGTGGTCGAACTGTTTACAAAGAGCAAATTCAGTTTTCAGCAACTCAAAATTCAAAAATTATAACCCCTAAAATAGCGTCCAATAAAGTAGGAGTACAACGGTATAAAGTTCGTTTAACTCCAATTGATAACGAAAAAAACACCGTTAATAATCAAAAATCTTTTGCTATTGAAACGATTGATGAGTACACCAATATTGCTTTAATAACTTCGTTGACACATCCTGATTTGGGAACCTTAAAAGCAGCGATCGAATCAAACAAGCAACGGCTTGTAAAAATATGTTCACCAACAGAGTATCTAGCAAACCATGAATCCTATGATTTAGCGATTTTATTTCAACCCACCCAACGTTTTAAAACGGTTTTCGACCTTATTGAAAAAAGAAAGTTAAACGCCTTTATTATAGGCGGTACCCAAACTCAATGGGGGTTTTTAAACGCCATACAATCTAATTTTAAACAAGAGTTTACAGGACAAGTTGAAAATTATCAAGGAGTTATCAATCCAGATTTTAATAATTTTTCTGTAGATGATTATAAGTTTAGCACTTATCCACCCTTAACCACCGAATTTGGGGGTATCTCTATAAACGTCCCTCATGAAACTTTGGTGTTTAAATCGATTAATGGGATAACAACCCAAGAACCGTTATGGTTTACTTACGAAAATAATTCTCAAAGAACGGCGGTCTTACTAGCTGAAAATTTGTGGAAATGGCGCATGCATTCCTACCTCGAAGATCAAAATTTTAAAGCATTTGACGCTTTTTTGGCAAAATTGATTCAATATTTAAACATCAAAAATCAAAACACACGACTGCTAGTCAACTATGAATCTATTTATGATGGAACAGAACACCTAAAAATATCAGCCCAATTTTTTAATAAAAATTATGAACCCAATCGAAATGCCCAGCTACAAATATCCTTAAAAAACAAATCTACTGGTCAGTATTATGAGTACCCTATGATTGCGGATCAATACAGTTATGTAGTGAATTTAAGCACATTAGAACCTGCTAACTACTCTTTTGAAGTACGTGTAAACAACGGAACGCATCGTTCGTTTGGGACTATTGAAATATTAGATTTTAATATCGAACAACAATTTATCAATGCAAATGTTCAAAAACTAGAACAACTCGCAACAAACACAGAAGGAGCAGTTTATTATGATTCTGAAGCCAATCAATTAATAACAAACTTAATTTCCGACAATCGGTTTTCTAGTATTCAAAAAATCATTAAAAAAACTGTACCTTTGATTGATATAAAAATTGGGTTGTTAGTACTTATATTAAGCTTAGCAATCGAATGGTTTACAAGAAAATACAACGGACTTATTTAATAATTTAAAACAAAAAAAAATGCAAAATTTGCCTAAAATTGGACTTCCTATAATTTTTATAATAGGAGCAATTGTTATTTTAATTTCTAAAACTGCTGTAACGATCGGCCCTGGAGAAGGGGGCGTGTTATTTGAGCGTTTTGGAGATGGTATTGATACAGAACAAACTTACGGAGAAGGATTTCATGTTGTGGCACCTTGGAACAGTATGTTAATTCATAAAGTAAGACAACAATCTATTTCAGATGAAATGAATGTTTTATCCGTAAATGGACTCGAAGTAAAAGTGAATGGAACAATTTGGTATGAACCAGAATATGAAAACCTTGGAAGTTTAATTAAAACAAAAGGGGAAGACTATGTAAATGAACTTTTAAATCCAGCAGTCAATGCAGCAGCAAGAAGTGTTGTAGGTCGTTATACACCTGAGCAATTATACTCCAGTAAGCGTGATGTAATTGAGCAAGAAATTCTTGATGAAGTGGTCACTTTATTAGACGGTCAATTTTTAAATGTGAAACGAGTATTGGTAGAAGATGTAAAACTTCCAAACACGATTAAAAATGCGATTGAGAGTAAATTAAAACAAGAGCAAGAATCGTTAGAATATGAATTTAGATTAGTAACTGCCGATAAAGAAGCCGAAAAAGTACGTATTGAAGCAAAAGGTAAAGCGGATGCCAACCGAATATTAAGTGCCTCCCTTAACGATCGTATCCTTCAAGACAAAGGGATTGAAGCAACGGTTAAGCTGTCTGAATCTCCAAACAGTAAAGTCATCGTTATTGGTTCTGGCAAAAATGGTTTGCCAATTATTTTAGGGAATCAATAAATTTTTGAAATTAATTAGTTTTAAACACCCAATTTTATGAAATTAATAATTTTTAAAAATTTGTTAGGTTTATACTAATTATTTTATGAATATTTGTACTCAAAAATTTAACAATGATTTTATTTATAGCTATCCATCACCACCACAGTTTAACTGGCCATCAAGCGAGGTAAATTTGTGTAGGATACTATTATAACTATATATTCAGACCCGTTTGAGAAATCAAACGGGTCTTTTTTATACTAAAAGAAAAACAATGAATAATTTAAAAATTGCAGTACAAAAGTCAGGACGTTTAAAAGACGATTCCATGAAACTTCTGAAAGATATCGGAATCTCCATTGATAATGGCAAGGATCAACTTAAAGCGACAGCCTCTAATTTCCCTATCGAAGTCTTTTACCTTCGAAATGGGGACATCCCTCAATACTTAAAAGATGGAGTTGTAGATGCCGCTATAATTGGAAAAAATGTTCTTGTCGAAAAAGGAAACTCCATTAATTATATTTCGAAACTTGGGTTTTCAAAATGCAGGGTGTCTGTAGCCGTTCCTAAAAACATGGATTACAAATCACTGGAAGATTTAAATGGCAAGCAAATTGCGACTTCTTACCCCAATACTGTCAATGCCTTTTTAGAAGACAATAACATCAAAGCCAGTATCCATGTCATTAATGGATCGGTTGAAATCGCTCCAAATATTGGATTGGCAGAAGCGATTGTAGATATCGTTTCTACAGGCGGCACCTTATTTAAAAATAATCTGGTAGAAAAGGAAGTGATTTTAAAATCGGAAGCAGTATTGGCAATATCTCCAACAATACAAGAAACTCAAAAAGTAATTTTAGATAAAATTAAATTTCGAATTGAAGCAGTACTTAAAGGTCAGTCTTCTAAATATGTTTTGCTCAATGCTCCAAATAAAAGTTTAGAAGCAATCATAAATGTTTTACCAGGGATGAAAAGTCCAACCGTCCTTCCATTAGCTGAGTCGGGGTGGAGTTCGGTACACAGTGTTATTGATAAGAACCATTTTTGGGATATTATTGACGATTTAAAAGCTTTAGGAGCTCAAGGCATCCTTATATGTCCAATCGAAAAAATGGTGCTCTAATGGAATCTTTGATTAAATATCCGCCTCAATCCAATTGGGAATCGATACTCCAACGTCCTACCCAATCTGTGGAGGCGATTGAATCCATTGTTAACGAGGTTTTTTTGGCTGTAAAACAACAAGGGGATAAGGCGATTTCGCAGTATACAAAACGATTTGATAAGGTCAATTTAGAGTCTGTTTTTGTATCACGAAAAGAAATTGAGAGTGCTTCCGAAGCAGTTTCAGAAGACTTAAAATTGGCAATTCAACAAGCAAAGTCCAATATTGAAGTCTTTCACAGTGCCCAAAAAACAGCTAAAGTCGATGTAGAAACACACCCTGGTGTGCGTTGTTGGCAGCAAAAACGACCGATAGAAACCGTAGGTCTGTACATTCCTGGAGGGACAGCCCCTTTGTTTTCAACAGTTTTGATGCTTGCAGTACCTGCAACCATTGCAGGGTGTAAAAACATTGTATTATGTACCCCTCCAAATTCAGAAGGAGCCATTGCAAATGAAATTTTATACGCCGCAACTTTGTGTGGAATTACAACAATTATTAAAGTAGGAGGAATTCAAGCTATTGCAGGGTTGACATTTGGAACATCGCGTATTCCTAAAGTTTCTAAAATATTTGGTCCAGGAAATCAATATGTGACGGTGGCAAAACAACTCGCTACAAAATTTGGAGTCGCAATTGATATGCCAGCTGGTCCGAGTGAACTGTTAGTTATGGCGGATAAAACTGCCAACCCTGCTTTTGTCGCCTCTGATCTATTAAGTCAAGCAGAACATGGTGTTGACAGTCAAGTTATTTTAGTTTCAACAGATGAAAATATCCTTTTAGAAACTGAGAATCAAATCCGGATTCAAACTCAAAACCTAGATCGCAAACCGATTATTGAAAAAGCCCTTAAAAATAAGAAGTTGATTTTGGTTAAATCAGATCAAGAAGCGGTTGATTTAATTAATTTTTATGGACCAGAACATTATATCATCTGCACTGAAAACAACTCCTTTTTTGTAGAGAATGTCATCAATGCAGGTTCTGTTTTTATCGGGAAATATACCCCTGAAAGTGCCGGCGATTATGCTTCTGGAACCAATCATACTCTACCCACCAACGGGTATGCAAAAGCCTATTCAGGAGTGAATTTAGACAGTTTTTTGAAAAACATCACTTTTCAAGAAATTACAAAAGATGGCTTAGTAAACATAGGAACGACTATTGAACTCATGGCCGAAGCCGAAGGCTTAATGGCACACAAAAATGCGGTAACAATCCGACTAAAATCTATTGTTGATGAATCTAAATAAACTCCTTCGAAAAAACATAATGCAGATGAACCCCTATTCGTCTGCACGTGATGAATATAAAGACTTAGAAGCCAATATGGTGTTTCTAGATGCTAATGAAAATCCATTTAAAAGTGTCGTGAATCGTTATCCAGATCCACAGCAAACGGCTTTGAAAACCCTTATTTCAACCCAAAAAAATGTACCAACCAATCAAATCCTCTTAGGGAATGGCAGCGATGAAGTTTTAGATTTAATCTTTAGAGCCTTTTGCGAACCCAATCAAGACAGTATACTTTCCTTACCTCCAACTTATGGTATGTATAACGTTTTGGCTAATTTGAATGCTATTGAGAATATACAAGTCCCATTATCTTCAAATTTTGAATTAGAGGTCGATAAAATTCTTGCAAGTGTAAAAACAAATACTAAATTATTATTTATCTGTTCTCCAAATAATCCTTCAGGAAACACAGTTGATTGTACTGCGATAGAACAACTTTTAGGTACTTTTAATGGGCTGGTAGTAATTGATGAAGCCTATATCGATTTTACGAACGAAGCTAGTTGGACGAAACGCTTAAATTTATATCCAAATTTGATTGTCACACAAACACTTTCCAAAGCCTATGGTTTAGCTGGAATTCGTTTGGGGATTTGTTATGCTTCTCAAGAAATTATTGCAATATTGAATAAGATAAAACCTCCTTATAACATCAATACACTTACTCAAAATACTGCTATAAAAGCACTTAATAATATCAACAAGGTTGCCGATCAAATCAAAACCGTTTTACAAGAACGTAACCGATTAGTGAAGGCATTTGAAACTTTTGCTTTTATTCAAAAAATATACCCTTCTGAAGCTAATTTTATTTTAATCAAAGTCGATGATGCGAACAAGCGTTATGATGAACTTATTAAAAAAGGAATCGTAGTTAGGAATCGAAGCTCACAATTACACTGTGAAAATTGTCTTAGAATCACCGTAGGAACCCCTTCTGAAAATACTCAATTATTAACGAAATTAAAGACTTTAAAATGAAGCCTGTATTATTTATAGATCGTGATGGAACACTTATTCGTGAACCCGCAGATGAACAAATTGATTCTTTCGAGAAGTTAGAATTTTATCCAGATGTATTTTCTAGTTTGAAAAAAATATGTCAAGAATTGAATTTTGAAATTGTGATGATTACCAATCAAGATGGATTAGGAACAGAGGTGTATCCAGAGCAAACGTTTTGGCCAGTTCATAATTTTATCCTAACTACTTTTAAAAATGAAGGCATTGTATTTGAAAAACAATTCATCGATCGCACCTTTGCCAAAGACAATGCCCCAACACGAAAGCCTCAAACAGGCTTACTCACAGAATACTTTTCAGAAGCCTATGATTTAGAAAAATCCTTTGTAATTGGTGATCGGCTAACAGATATCGAATTGGCTAAAAACTTAGGATGTAAAGGTGTTTATATCAACGATGAAACGCATTTAGGAGTAAATGAACTCACGGTCAAACAAGAGGAATTAATTCCTTTTATAGCCTTAGAAACAAAATCTTGGGAAGCCATTTACGAATTCCTCAAAGCAAAACAACGGGAAGGCTCTATCATTAGAAATACAAATGAAACAAATATTGAAATTTCTATAAATTTAGACGGAACAGGTCAAAGTCAGATTGACACTGGAATTGCATTTTTTGATCATATGTTAGATCAAATAGCACGTCATGGACAAATGGATTTGGACATCAAAGTAAAAGGTGATTTAGAAGTTGATGAGCACCACACCATCGAAGATACTGCAATTGCTTTAGGAAATCTATTTCATACAACCTTGGGTTCAAAACTGGGAATTGAACGTTATGGATTTTGCTTGCCAATGGACGATTGTTTGGCGCAAGTGGCTATTGATTTCGGCGGTAGAAACTGGCTTGTTTGGGATGCGGATTTTAAGCGTGAATTCGTTGGGAAAATGCCGACTGAAATGTTTATGCACTTCTTTAAATCCTTTACAGATGGAGCAAAGTGTAATTTAAACATCAAAGCAGAGGGCACAAATGAACATCATAAAATTGAAGCAATTTTTAAAGCATTTGCAAAAGCCATTAAAATGGCGGTCAAACGTGATGTTAATAAAATGATTTTACCATCTACTAAAGGAACTTTAGACTAAATGGACGTTATAATAATCGATTACGGAGCAGGTAACATTCAAAGCATTCAATTTGCGTTTCAACGCTTGGGAGTCAATGCCAAGCTATCGAATTCTGTACAAGAAATTCAAAACGCAGATAAAGTGATATTTCCTGGTGTGGGCGAAGCAAGTCAAGCAATGGAAATGCTCAAAAAATCAAAATTAGACCTCTTAATTCCAACTCTCAAACAAGACGTTTTAGGCATTTGTTTAGGGATGCAATTGTTGTGCAAGCATTCCGAAGAGGGCAATACCAAAGGACTTGGAGTTTTTGATGTGGATGTCAAACGGTTTTCAAATGCTGTTAAAGTACCGCACATGGGGTGGAACACGATTCAAAACTTACAATCTAATTTACTAAAAGAGATTCCTGAAAACAGTTTTATGTACTCTGTACATAGTTATTACGCCAGTATTGGAACACAAACCATTGCATCTTCTGAATATGAACTTGAATTTTCGGCAGCCTTGCAATCTGATAATTTTTATGGGGTGCAATTTCACCCTGAAAAAAGCAGCAAAGATGGTGCTCAATTATTACAAAACTTTTTAAACTTATAAGATGCGAATTATTCCTGCAATAGACATTATCAATGGCCAGTGTGTCCGCCTAACCAAAGGAGATTATAGCACCAAAAAAGTCTATAATAAAAACCCTTTAGAAGTTGCGAAAATGTTTGAAGACATAGGCATCAACCATCTGCATGTAGTTGATTTAGATGGTGCTAAAGCTCATCATATTATTAACCATAAAATTTTAGAAACCATCGCCACTAAAACGCGTTTAAAAGTTGATTTTGGAGGAGGATTAAAATCAGATGAGGATTTAAAAATCGCTTTTGAATCTGGGGCAAACCAGATTACTGGAGGGAGTATTGCTGTTAAAAATTCATCAAAATTTTTAGATTGGTTAGAAACCTATGGATCTGATAAAATTATTTTAGGAGCGGATTGCTTGGATCAAAAAATTGCCATTCAAGGATGGCAGGAGGAAAGCGATCAAGAAGTTTTAGAATTTATAAAAGACTATGTGACAAAAGGCATTTCTTATGTCATCTGTACGGACATTGCCAAAGACGGGATGCTACAAGGGCCCTCATTTGATTTATATGAAACAATTTTGAATACAATTACTCCCGTTAAGCTTATCGCGTCTGGAGGTATTTCAAATTTTGATGAATTGCCAAAATTAGCTGATTTGGGTTGTGAAGGTGTAATCATTGGAAAAGCTATTTACGAAGGAAATATAGCATTAAAACAATTAGAAACGTATCAACTAAACCATTTATAAGAATGTTAGCCAAACGAATTATACCTTGTTTAGATATTAAAAACGGTCGTACTGTCAAAGGGGTTAATTTTTTAAACCTAAGGGATGCAGGAGATCCAGTTGCTTTAGCAAAACAGTATGCCGAGAACGGTGCCGATGAGTTGGTGTTTTTAGACATTTCTGCAACTTTAGAATCGCGTTCTACCACCATTGATATGGTACAAAAAGTAGCCGAGCAAATTGATATTCCCTTTACAGTCGGTGGTGGAGTGAGCACTGTTGAAGGTGTTGAAACCCTCTTAAAATCAGGAGCTGACAAAGTTGGAGTGAATTCTGCATCCATTA
This sequence comes from Flavobacteriaceae bacterium, assembly GCA_030835325.1. Lineage (GTDB taxonomy): Bacteria > Bacteroidota > Bacteroidia > Flavobacteriales > Flavobacteriaceae > Hel1-33-131. The sequence continues at coordinate 10,122 of JAURPF010000123.1, forward strand.
AACGTCCAGAGCTTATTAATGAGCTATCAAAAGCATTTGGAAACCAGTGTATTGTGGTGGCTATTGATGCCAAAAAGGTAGATGGAACATGGCTAGTACATTTGGCCGGTGGCACCATACCAACAGAATTGGATTTATTTGAATGGGCCAAAGAAGTTGAAATTCGAGGTGCTGGTGAAATTTTGTTTACCTCAATGAATAATGATGGCGTAAAAACGGGTTTTGCAAATGAAGCTTTAGCACAATTGTCAGAAACCGTCAATATACCTATCATTGCTTCTGGAGGTGCTGGAACAATTCAACATTTTGTGGATGTGTTTAAAAAAGGAAAAGCAGATGCAGCCTTGGCAGCAAGTGTATTTCACTTTGGTGAAATTGCTATCAATGACTTAAAACAAGAATTACAATCAAATAAAATTAATATTCGACTCTAATGGAAATCAAATATAACAGTGAGGGATTAATTCCTGCAATTATTCAAGACACAACAACCAAAACCGTTTTAATGCTTGGCTATATGAATGCCGAAGCAGTTTCCAAGACGTTGGAAACCAATAAGGTTACTTTCTTTAGTCGCAGTAAACAACGCCTTTGGACAAAAGGGGAGGAGAGTGGTCATTTTTTAACCTTAAACAGTATTAAAAATGATTGTGATAACGACTCTTTATTGATCCAAGCAACGCCACATGGCCCTACTTGTCACAAAGGAACAGACAGTTGTTGGGGAGAATCAAAGGTTGAATCTTATGGGTTTTTAACGGAACTAGAAACAATCATCACAGATCGCAAAGAAAATGCACCCTCAAAAACCTCTTATGTCTCTGATTTGTTTGAGAAAGGGATCAATAAAATTGCTCAAAAAGTAGGCGAGGAAGCCGTTGAAGTTGTGATTGAAGCAAAAGATGGTAATGATGATTTGTTTTTAAATGAAAGCGCTGATTTGTTATTTCATTACTTAATTTTATTGCAAGCCAAAGGCTTTAAATTGGATGCGGTTATTGAGGTTCTGAAATCCAGACATTAATTTTGTAACAATTTATAAATTTACGAACTTGTAATCATGTTGCAAAAGCGATATTTTTATTTAGTAAAAGTCCAGTTTTTAGGATATCGTTTTCATGGTTGGCAAAAACAACCCAATACCAAAACGGTTCATCTCATGATTGATCGTACTTTGAAATTTATTCTGGGCGATCAAAAATTTAAAACACTAGGAGCAGGGCGTACCGATGCTATGGTTTCTGCTAATGAAGCGGCATTTGAATTGTTTTTGGACCAAAAACCCTTAGAGGATCTTACTACTTTTTTAGAGTTGTTTAATCACAACCTTCCGCAAGACATTCGTGTGTTAAGTATTAAAGAAGTCGATGAAAAATTTAATATTATCAAGGATTCTAAATTAAAAGAATACCATTATGTGTTTGCAGAAGGTGCTAAATTTCATCCGTTTGCAGCAACGATTATGACCACTATTTTAGACCCTTTAGATATTGAATTGATGAAAGTAGGGGCACAACTTTTTGAAGGTCAAAACAATTATAGAACCTATTGTTACAAACCTTCAGATGAAGGAGTGTTCAATCGAGAGCTTATTTGTTGTGAAATCATAGAAAACAGTGTTTATAAAGCCAATTTTTTTCCTGAAAAAAGTTACATTTTAAGAGCAGTAGGGAAAGGATTTGGGCGTCATCAAATACGACTGATGATGGGGGCTTTGATCAAATTGGGACGTGGAGATATTGATTTAAATTATATTAAAAACAGTTTAAAACCCGACAGTCAAGAAGTGATGGATTATATTGCACCTGCTTCTGGCCTGATTTTACATAAAATCGAATTTAAAAATTAAAATATGCTATCTAAAGATGTATTTAGTTTTCTAAAAAATTTACAGAAAAATAACAACCGTGATTGGTTTCATGAACACAAAGCCTCCTTTAAAGTTATTGAAACGGGAGTGAAGCAATTTTACAACCAGCTGTTTGAACAACTGAACCAAGTTGATTCTATTGAATCTTTTAAAGTATTTCGCATTTATAGAGATGTCCGATTTTCAAAAAACAAATTGCCCTACAAAACTCATTTTGGAGGTAGTTTTCATCGCACTAAACCTGAACTAAGAGGGGGGTATTATTTACACATCGCTCCAAATAACGAGAGTTTTATTGCAACGGGGTTTTGGGATCCCAACAAAGAAGATCTCTTTAGGATCCGTAAAGAGCTTGAAATGAGTTCTAAAGAACTACGTGAATTGATGGAAGTGAAAGCATTTAAATCTGTTTGGGGAGTGTTGCAAGGCGATGAACTAAAGACTGCTCCAAAAGGGTTTGATAAACTAGATCCAAACATTGATTTGATACGTAAAAAGCAGTTTATTTTTACCAAAAAATATTCCGATAAAGAAGTACTTTCTAATGGTTTTGAAAATGAAGTTATTAAGAGCTTTAAAGTCATTCGACCTTATTTTGACTATATGAGTTCTGTGTTGACTACCAATTTAAATGGAGAATCTACGTTGTAGGTCCTTTTTCTGTGAGCAGCTGCACATGACTTATAAGACGTTCCTTAATAATACTTAGCATGCGCTTATTTATGGCAGAGGCATTGGCAGTGTAGAGAGTGTATTCCTCAACGGTAAACAATCCAACGACTGCATCTTTGAGACTGTTTCTGAACTTGCTATCTTTAGCAAGTGCGTTTTCGATATACGTGATTTTTTTTTCAGTTGACAACTCAAAAAATACATTTTTATATTTGTTTGAAAAATTCAAAAAAGCGGCAATTAATAAATCATTTTGAAATTTGATTATAGGTCTTAAGACGCTGTTTTGAAAGTGCTCTTCAGAAGACATGTCTGATTTAATCGTATTGGAAATACAATCTAAACGAATGGATTTTAAACTTGAATCTCTGGAATTCATTTCTTAGTTTTAAGTAGGGAATACCATGGCTTCCGAAATTTCAAGATCAAAGTCATTCACAGAAGCTATCATGTGATCAAAAATATCAGCTATAATGTATTCATAATTCGCCCAGCGTTTATCACTACTAAATGCATAAATTTCTATGGGCAATCCATAAGCAGTTGGTTGTAACTGACGCACCATAATCATCATGTCTTTATTGATTGCTGAGTGTTGTTCGATAAAGGTTTCCATATATTTTCTGAATACTCCAATATTGGTTAGGTTTCTACCATTGATCAAAAGTGATTTATCAATTGCATGTGTGGCATTGTAAGTATTGATCTCTTCAGAGCGTAATGATAAATATTTAGAAATTAGCTGGATTTTAGAGAGTCTAAGAATGTCAGCTTGGCTTAAGTTTTTTACACTCTCCATCCGAATATTAAGAGAACGTTTGATGCGTCTGCCTTTAGACTCGTTCATACCTCTCCAATTTTTAAATGAGTCGGAAATAAGGGCATAGGTAGGAATGGTGGTAATGGTGTTGTCAAAATTTTGAACTTTAACGGTTGCTAAGTTAATTTCTATGACATCGCCATCGGCTCCAAATTTCTCAAAAGAAATCCAATCTCCAATACGCACCATGTCGTTAATGGAGACTTGAATACTTGCTACAAATCCTAGAATGGTGTCTCTAAATACCAAAATAATAATGGCAGAAATAGTTCCTAAACCCGCAATAAACTCTAAAAATGAGATTCCGGAAACAATGGCAACTGTGGCAAAAATACCTGTAAGCCATACAAAAATCATAAATACCTGAATGTAACTGTCTACAGGTTTATCTTTTAGAAAATTGAGAGTTTTAAAATATAATTTTAGAGAATTCAGAACATTTCGTAACCCCCAAATTGTAAGAGCAATACCAACGACTAAAATTGTTTTTTCAATAAATCCTTGTAGTTTTTCGAAATCATAAAATAAATTTGGAATGAGTTTGTAGGTAAGTATGAAAGGAACAATTTGAGCAATACTACTTGGAACTCTATTGGCTAGCATGATATCATCAAAATCTGTTTTTGATTTATTCGCAATTTTGGTAAACGTAGCACGAATGATTTTCTTAAGGATTATATCAATAATGTATATGAAAATCGTTAACCCAATAAATAAAATTGTAATACTGAGATTTTTAGCAATATTTGTGGGTAATCCCCAGGTTGTTAACAATTGAACTAATAATTCGATAATATGTTTCATCTGTAGTTTACTTAGGTTATTTTTCTTAGCTTACTTTCTACGATAAATGTACCAAACGGAATAACAGAAGCTAAAGCAATTAATATAAAATATTTTTTGAACCATTGATTTTCAAATCGTAAGACGATTATAAACGCTATAAAGGCCATAAACAAAAAACCATGAGGCATTCCAAGCATTTTTACGACTGTTGTGTCATTACCAATATATTTTAGTGGTACACCAATAAATAGTAATAGTATGTACGATACACCTTCAAGAAAGGCTATAATTCTAAATATTGTAAGTGTTTTCATGTATGTATTATAAAATACAAAATTAATGAACATATTGGTAATGTAGGCTATAGGAAGATTAAATTATTTATTTTACATAATATAAATTATAGTACAAAATATATGTTATAAATTTATATTGTGATGATAATAGAATGATCCATAATTTCTAATACTTAAGCTGCTTCTTACAATTATTCCAAAATGAAAAGAAAGAGGGATAATAGCCTTTAATATCAAACATCCAATCTCGGGATTCTTCAGTACCTTGGTAATGTTGATTTAAAGGATGTTCCTTATAATAGATGTTATTAAGGTTGTAATCGGTTTTTAGTGTATTAAATTCCCCTACATAAA
>JAURPF010000124.1 GCA_030835325.1 Flavobacteriaceae bacterium
TAGGTAAAATATATAATATCTTCATAATACGTGTAGTTAAAAACAAGTTACTTATTTTTTTTTAGTAAGGCCATATAAAACCCGTCAAATCCAGTTTCATGTGCCAGTATTTTTCTGTCTTTTATTAATTTAAAATTTTTTCCAGATTCTGATTTTAAAAATGTTTTAATTTGAGTTTCATTTTCGGAAGGTAATATTGAACAGGTTGCATATACCATTTTACCTTCAGGTTTCACCATTTTAGAGTATTGTTGCAAAACGTCTTGTTGGGTTTTACGGATTTGGTCTATAAATTCAGGTTCTAGTTTCCATTTTGAATCCGGATTTCGTCTTAATACACCCAAACCAGAACAGGGGGCATCAATTAGTAAGCGGTCGGCTTTTCCGTAGAGTTTTTTGATTGGTTTTGTAGAGTCAATCACTTTCATGTCAATATTATGAGCTCCATCTCGTCGGGCTCTAATTTTTAGTTTTTTGAGCTTACTTTCGTAAATATCCATCGCCACTACGGAGCCTTTATTTTCCATTAAAGCTGAAAGATGTAAGGTTTTTCCTCCTGCACCGGCACAACAATCCACCACTTTCATCCCTGGTTTTACATCTAAAAAATCTGCGACTAGTTGTGATGATGCATCTTGAACTTCAAACCATCCATCCTTAAACGCTTCTGTAGTAAATACATTGGCACGTTCTTTAAGCTGCAAAGCATAAGGATAGCCTTCGATTTCGAGGGTTTCTATATTCTCAGATTCTAGTTTTAATTTTAAATCTGCTTTGGTTGTTTTTAAAGTATTGACTCTTAAAATAACATTCGCCTGTTTATTTTGCATGGCCAATTCCTTGGTCCATTTGGCTTCGCCTAACTCCTTAACACCCAGTTCATCAATCCAATCTGGGATAGATTCACGAAGCTTGCGGTCTTTAGAAAGTTCGTCAAAACGTCCCTTGATTTTACGTGTGGGGGTGTCTTCAAAATATTTCCAATCGGGTAATTTTATTCCTTTAAGTGTTGCCCATACGGCAAACAATCGCCAAGCGTCGTCTCTGCTAAACGGTTCCTTTATTTGTGCAATTTCTGCATATAAACGTTTCCAACGTACAATGTCATAAGTGGTTTCAGCGACAAAGCCACGGTCGCGACTTCCCCAACGCTTATCACGTTTTAATAATTTTTGAATGACTTTATCGGCATATTCTCCTTCGTTAAATATCATTAAAAGCCCATCAATGACCGCAAAACATAAGTTTCTGTGTAAACGCATAAGTGAATTAGTTATGGCTACAAAGTTACGTTTAAAAACGCTAATTATTATAGATAATATGTATATTGAGGAATCATTCTTTTTAAATAATTACGATCATGAAATATGCACTCACAATCGCATTGATAATCTTCTTTTTTACGGGGTGTAAGCATACCACAAAAACTCCTTCTAATCCATTTTCTAAAGTAATTATTAAGCCCATTATTGAAGATTCTCTTTTGAATATTAGAGCTTTAGAAATTGATAAATATACATTAAAGGCGGTATCTTCTATTGGGGATGTTTTTACTTATGATATAAAAACAGGTCAAACTGTGGTTGGTAGGATTTCTAAGGATACACTCAATTTTAGAAGCTCTGCATTTATTAATGATTCCTATTTTATGTTGAGTATTGGCAGTCCTACCTATTTATTTAAAGACCAAGAGTTGGTGTATAAAGAAACAGACTCCGCTGCTTTTTATGATGCGCTTCATTTTTGGAATCCTAAAGAAGGAATTGCAGTTGGCGATCCTACAGATGCCTGTATGAGTGTTGTGATTACTAGAGATGGAGGACAAACATGGCAGAAGATTTCTTGTGATGTAATACCTCCGATATTGGAAGGAGAAGCGGCTTTTGCGGCGAGTGATACAAACATTGCTATTGTAGGAGGCCATACGTGGATTGCTACTGGGGGAATTAAAAGTCGTATTTTATATTCTTCGGATAAAGGGCTGTCTTGGAGTGTTTTTGAGACTCCAATGGTTCAAGGGCTTGAAACAACTGGAATATTTTCTATTGATTTTTATGATGCCTTTAATGGATTTGCTATTGGAGGAGATTATACAAAACCAAAAAATCAATATTCAAATAAAATTCGAACCAATGACGGTGGTAAAACTTGGAAGGTGGTAGCACAAGACCAAAGTCCAGGCTATAGAAGTTGTGTACAATATGTACCCAATAGCAATGCTATCGGGTTGGTAGCTGTGGGTTTTGAGGGCATTGATTACAGTCCAAATGCGGGAGATACTTGGAAGCACCTTAGTGATGAAGGATTTTATACGTTACGATTTTTAAATGACAGTGTGGCTTTTGCCGCAGGAAAGGGGAAACTATCTAAATTGATATTTAAGAAATAAATTGTAAAATAAGTGTGATAGTACTTCTAAGTCTATTATTCAAACGACTGCATGGAAACAAGGTTTTTGTAAATTCCATTTTTGTCTAACAATTCCTGGTGTTTTCCTTGTTCCACTATTTGCCCTTTTTGCATCACGATAATTTCATCCGCATTTTGAATGGTTGAAAGTCTGTGTGCAATCACAATAGAAGTTCTGTTTTTCATCATATTCTCTAAGGCGACTTGTACCAGGCGTTCACTTTCTGTATCGAGTGCAGAGGTAGCTTCGTCCAAAATCATGATCGGCGGGTTTTTTAGTACTGCTCTAGCAATGCTCAAACGTTGTTTTTGACCTCCAGATAGTTTATTGCCAGAATCTCCAATATTCGTCTCAATTCCTTTTGGTAAGTCTTTTACAAATTCCCAAGCATTTGCAATTTCTAAAGCCTTTAAAACTTCATCGTCAGTTGCATCTTCTTTGCCTAGTCGCACATTATTTTTGATGGTATCATTGAATAAAATAGAGTCTTGTGTAACTAAGCCCATTAGGTTTCGCAAGGAGTGTTTTGTAAGGGTACGAATATTTTTTCCATCTATTTCTATCTGTCCTTCATTGACATCATAGAATCGAGTTACTAAATTGGCGATGGTACTTTTTCCACTTCCAGATTGTCCCACAAGTGCTACGGACTTTCCTTTAGGAACTGAAATTGAAAAGTTTTTCAAAACCAAATCATCCTCATATTTGAAGCTAATATTTTTTATTTCAATAGCAGTCTCAAAGTCAGTTTTAGTAAGCGCGTTTGGGATATCTTTTAAGGGTGATTCTGAGTTTAGTATTTCCATGACTCGTTCTGCAGCTGCATTCCCTCGCTTAACACCATAACTTGCCTTGCTAATTGCTTTGGCTGGGGTCAAAATATTATAGGCTAACCCCATATAAACTAAAAACAAACTGGCATCTAATGATTTTTCATTAAGCACCATATTTCCTCCGTACCATAACAAGACGGCGATTACAGTAATGCCTAAAAATTCACTGGTTGGGCCTGCTAGGTTTTGTTTGTTTAATAATTTGTTTGAAAATTTATAAAACTTTGTGGTAGAGGATTGGAATTTATGACTAAAAATCTTTTCACCGTTAAAACCTTTAATGACTTTAAGACCTGAAAGTGTTTCATCAACAATTGATAGAAAAAAACCTTGCTCTTTTTGAACTTTATTAGAGTTTCGTTTTAAAGATTTTCCAATAAGTGAAATAACAAATCCAGAAAGCGGAATAAAAATCAACACAAAAATTGAAAGTTTTGGACTGATTATAAACATAGACACAATCGTAAAAACGATTGTGAGAGGTTCTCTTACAATCAGTTCTAAAATAGACAGAAACGAATGTTGTATTTCTAAAACATCTGAAGAGATTCTGGACATGGTGTCTCCTTTTCTTTTTTCAGAATAAAAAGCTAAAGGAAGACTTGTAATTTTATCATACAATTCATTTCTCATATCTTTTAATACACCATTTCTTAAAAACGTGATAAAAAACATAGCTAAGTAACTGAAAAGATTTTTTAATAAGAATGAGCCTATAACAAACCCTACCATAAAAATAAGGACATCATCATTTCCGTCAGATTTTTTAAGCGTAATAAAATAGTTAAGATAGTTTTCTGCATAAGAAGTAAGGTTACTAAATCCTTCCCATTTAGGTTTTATAAAAATTGCTTCGGAATCACCAAATAATACTTTAAGCATTGGAAATAGGGAAATCATTGATAAGGTACCGAAAAATGCATAAAAGATGTTGCAAATAACATTCAGTAACGCATAAAATTTATAAGGAATCGCATAGCGAAGAATCGGTTTTAAATAATTCATCAGATCAATTTCATGTCTTTAATTATCGCATCAATTTTAGCATCTAGTGCATTTTCTATTTGTGAAAATACTTCTGAACCAGATAAGCGGGTATTAACGCTAATATAAAACTTTATTTTAGGTTCTGTTCCACTTGGGCGTAGTGCTACTTTACTGCCATCTTCTGTGGTGTAAATTAATACATCTGCTTTTGGTATTGAAATTGGTTCTGTGCTATTATTAATTAAATTTTTACAAATAGAAAGTTTAAAATCTTCTACAGTAACCACCTTTGAACCGTTGATTGATGCCACTGGATTGTTTCGAGCAGACTCCATAATATTTTTTATTTCTTGGCTGCCTTCAATTCCTTTTTTGGTAATCGAAATTAAGCGTTCTTTATAAAAACCATGTTCAATATAAGTGCCAACCAATTCATTAAAAAAAGAACTGTCATTTGCTTTGGTGTAGGCTGCAATTTCACAAGCCAATAGGGTAGAAGTGACGGCATCTTTATCGCGAACAAAATCACCAACCATAAAACCAAAACTTTCTTCACCACCACCGATGAAATCCATTTCTGGAAAATCTTTAATCATCTTAGCAATCCACTTAAATCCAGTCAGTCCAATTTTACATTCAACTCCGTACGCTTCTACAAGTTTAGGGAGCATTGGTGAGGACACAATGGTAGATCCTACAAATTGATTTCCATTAATAGCACCCTTTTTTTCCCATAAATCCAGTAAAAACTTGGTCATCATAACCATGGTTTGATTTCCATTGAGTAGGACCATTTTGTTGTCAAAATTACGCACTGCAATACCAAGACGGTCACAATCAGGATCGGTTCCAATTACAATATCGGCACTCACTTTGTCTGCCAATTCTAATGCCATTTTTAACGCTTCGGGTTCTTCAGGGTTTGGTGATTTCACTGTTGGAAAATCACCATCAGGAACGGATTGTGCTTCTACAAGATGTACGTTTGTATAGCCTGCACGTTTTAAAGTTTCAGGAACTGCTGTAATTGAGGTTCCATGTAAGGCCGTAAATACAACAGACACATTTTCTCTTGTCGCTGCTGTGTTTACTTCTAAGCTTCCGTTTTTAACAGCTGCATTTATAAAAACATCATCTACATCTTTTCCGATTAGATGAATCAATTCTTCTTTCGCAGCAAAATTTATATCCGTGTAATTTAGGGCATTTATAAGGGTTATGATTTCGCCATCAAATGGAGGAACCAGTTGACCACCATCTTCCCAATATACTTTGTAGCCATTGTATTCCGGTGGATTATGAGATGCTGTTAAAACAATTCCACATTGACACCCTAAATGTTTGAGAGCAAAGGATAATTCTGGAGTAGCACGAAGGTCTTCAAATAAAAATACTTCGATATTATTCGCAGAAAACACATCGGCTACAACTTTAGCAAAAGATTGACTGTTGTGTCTGCAATCAAAAGCAATCACCACTTTTATGGGTTGATTTGTGTAGGTTTTATGTAAATAGTCACTAAGACCTTGAGTGTTTTTCCCTAAGGTGTATTTATTGATTCTGTTGGTGCCAACCCCCATCACACCACGCATACCGCCTGTTCCAAATTCTAAATTTTTATAAAAACTATCGTTTAGCTCTTCTGGGTTGCTTACTTGAAGTTGTTCAATAGTTTTTTTAGTATCAGCATCAAAAAAAGGAGACAACCAAGTGGTTAAATTTTCTTGAATTTGTAAATCTGTTTTAGACATTTAAAAGTTAGTTTGTGCAAATGTAAATATTTGCGAACATTTATGAATTGTTTTTGTAAGGCTTTTTAGGGATATATATTAAGCGTTTGTTGCTTCAGAGATAAGGTAGCGCTCTTTGTTTTGTCGGGATTGGAGGACAATTTCTCCTAAAAATCCAGCTACAAAAAATTGCGTTCCAATGACCATAGTTGTTAAGGCGATGAAAAATTCAGGCCTACTTGCAATCAGACGACCCGATGGATTTAGGAATAATTTATCAATTCCTAGATAGGATGCAAATCCCAAACCAATCATAAACATGATAACCCCTAAGAGTCCAAAAAAGTGCATTGGGCGTCTTCCAAATTTGGAGGTAAACCATATTGTAATCAAATCTAAAAATCCATTTATAAATCGTTCCATGCCAAATTTTGTTTTTCCGTATTTTCTTGCTTGATGAATAACTACTTTTTCTATGATGTTCGTAAACCCTGCATTGACTGCTAACACGGGAATATAACGGTGCATTTCACCATAAACCTCAATCGATTTTACCACGTTTTTTTGGAAGGCTTTTAGGCCACAATTAAAGTCATGTAGTGTCAGTCCAGATATTTTTCTGGCTGCCCAATTAAATAATTTTGAGGGTAAATTTTTAGCGAAAAATGAATCGTAGCGTTTCTTTTTCCAACCACACACAATGTCGTGATTTTGCTCTTTGATAAGTTGATAGAGTTCAGGGATCTCATCTGGACTGTCTTGTAAATCTGCATCCATAGTAATGACTACATCGCCATTGGCTTTTGCAAACCCAGCTTGTAAGGCTTGAGACTTACCAAAGTTTTTAGAAAACCGAAGACCTGTTACTGCTGTGTTTTTTGTGCAAAGTTTTTGGATAATCTCCCAAGAATGATCCGAACTACCATCGTCTATAAAAAGAAGTTCATACGAAAATTGATTGGATTGCATCACAGATACAATCCAATCGTGTAATTCTTCTAAAGAATCTTGTTCGTTAAGTAGTGGTATAACTACTGATATATCCATTTTGGTTACTTTTGAACAAAAGTAACGAATTTAAGCTTCTTTATTGTCAGTTTTCTTAACGATTAATGCAACAATTAGTCCAATAACCGCGTAAAAAGCAAGTCTAAAAACAAAAGCTTGACTTTGCATTCCCAACGAAAAGTTATCTTTTTTTTCAGCTTCATCCAATGCCGCTTGCATTGCTTCTTGAGGCATTCCAAAACGTTCCATGGTTTGTTTGGTTACTAGCAATATTTGCTCATTTAAATAAGTAGCTGCCTCAGGGTCAATAAACGTAAAAATAAGGATTCCTACGACTGTAGCAATCAATGTTCCAATAGCTATAGTAATAAAATAAGAAGTAAAGGCTTGTTTGAAGCTAATAAATCCGTTTAAAATTGTTCTAGATTTTACAGCAGAAATGACGCCATATGCCACAACGACTATAAATAAAATAATTCCTAGCCACCACTCAGTGAATAAATCAAGATTAACAGCGTAAACTAATACAGATACAAGTGATAAAATAGCGCCTAAGTAAAGCCCATTATTAATTGCAGATGATTTTGTTGTTGGTTTCATTGTTTTTTGTTTTAAGTTAAGTTATAATTATAAGACTCAGACCTCAAAGATATGTTACATTTTTAATAAAAAAAATAAAATTAATAAACTGTTGTAGATTTGTAAAAAATATATAAATTTGCAACTCGAAAAATCGAATTTAATAGTTTACGCGATGAAAAAAGATATACACCCAGATAATTACAGAGTAGTAGCATTTAAAGACATGTCAAACGACGATGTGTTTTTAACAAAGTCAACTGCAGACACTAATGAAACTTTAGAAGTGGATGGTGTAGAATACCCATTAATTAAAATGGAAATATCTAGAACATCACACCCGTATTATACAGGTAAATCTAAATTAGTAGATACAGCAGGACGTATCGATAAGTTCAAAACTAAATACGCAAAATTCAAAAAATAATTACAATTATTTTTAATTATACGACAAAAGCCTTTCATCTATTGAAAGGCTTTTCTTATTTTTACACAAAGCTATTGTATGAATTATATACTTTTTGACGGAGAACATAGAGATGCATTATTGCCATTTACCTATACACGCCCTGTTGCAGATATTCGTATTGGGATTTTGACAATTAGAGAAAAATGGGAATTATCTTTAGGAGCGACCACCACCACAATAACGGAAGATTATCTTTCTGATAAGTATCCGATGGTTGAGATGGAGCAGAACGTCATGATCAATGCCTCGTATTTGCCAACTAGAGTTTTAGTATCTCAAATTAAAAATTTAAAAGAAAACCAGGCTATTTACAACGGTGATACAATGATTGCTTTTTTTAGCTTAGAAGATCAAGAAATTGACATTAACAACCTTGAAGTATTACAACATGAAGACCCACTCTTAAAAGTTGAAACTACTTGGGATATTTTTTCTAAAAACGGAGCAGCTATACAAGCAGATTATAATTTAATAACAACAGATAGAACATCCGCACCAATTCCTGAAAAAACAGTAGCTTTCAATCCAGAAGCCATATTTATTGAGGAAGGTGCAAAATTACCGCTTTGCGTCCTTAACGCCACTGATGGACCCATTTATATCGGTAAAAACACCGAAATTATGGAAGGCAGTATGGTAAGAGGGCCTTTTGCACTTTGTGAAGGAGCAACGCTTAAAATGGGAACTAAAATCTATGGACCAACCACTGTTGGACCTCATTCCAAAGTAGGAGGTGAAGTCAACAATTCTGTGTTCTTTGGGTATGCCAACAAAGCTCACGATGGGTTTTTAGGAAACTCTGTTATTGGAGAATGGTGTAATTTTGGAGCAGACACCAATAACTCAAACCTTAAAAACAACTATGCTGAGGTGCGGTTGTGGAGCTATGAAACTGAAAATTTTGCCAAAACAGGGCTGCAATTTTGTGGATTAATGATAGGAGACCATAGTAAATGTGGCATTAATACGATGTTCAATACAGGGACTGTTGTAGGGGTGAATGCCAATATTTTTGGCAGTGGTTTTCCGCGTAATTTTATCCCTAGTTTCAGTTGGGGAGGGTCAAAAGGTTTTACAACCTATGAAACCTCAAAAGCTTTTGAAGTGGCTAAGGAAGTGATGAAACGCCGCGGGCTGGAATTTACAGCACAAGACTCTGCAATCTTAGAGCATATCTTTAAACTGTCAGCAACTTACAGAACCGATTAATTCTTTTGAACGTTTTTTAGTTCTAGTAAATTTGTAGGATTAATACCCAATCCTGTAACTCCAATACCTGTAAATCGAATCACTTCATCATAAAATAAGACGACTACCGGCGCTTTTTTTAGAACTAAGGCATCCATTTTTTGATAGAGATTAATGCGTTTTTTTTGATCTGTTTCAAGCATTGATTCTTCATACCAGATGTCAAATTGTGGATTTTTAAAGTGAGTATAATTTGGACCGTTGGGCGCAAAATTTCCACTGTAAAATAGGGATAAGTAATTCTGTGCATCGGGATAATCTGCCACCCAACTCGCTCGAAATAAATCGACTTTTCCATTCGATTTTGCAGATTTTAAAGAGGATGGAGGCATCACGTCAATTTGAATCGTCAACCCAATAGATTGTAATTCACGTTGAATAAATTCACTAAAACTCAAATAATTAGAAGTGGTTGTTAATGTGATTGTTGGCTGTAAATTCCCTGATTCAATTTTATAAGTTTCTAAAAGTTGTTTTGCTTTTTCAGGTTGATAGTCATAACCAACATTTTCATTGTGTCCTGGAAGCCCTTTTGGAATAAAACCGCCTACCGCAGGAATTCCAATACCGTTTCTTAAGTACTTCATCATTTTGGAGCGATCAAAGCCGTAATTCACAGCTTGTCGAATGATTTCACTTTGGTACTCAGAATCCTCTGAATCCAAATAAAACCCTAAATATTCAGTATTTAAATAAGGGGCTCTTAGCATTCTTACACTTGAGGCATAAGTAGGGTTCAATACCCCATCCGCGCGTAAAATGTTATCCTTGTAGGAAGCATCCAAACCAGTGATATAATCAATATTACCTTGAACAAATTGGAGAAATTCACTTTGTTTGTCTGCCAAAAACGTAATAGAAACTGCTTCCAAATAAGGAAGTTTATCTCCTTTACGATTGGTTTCGAAATAGCGGTTGTTTTTTCTAAAAATTAATTTAATATTTTCTTCCCAACGTTTAAATTTATAAGGACCAGTTCCAATCGGGTTTGATCTGAAATCTGCTCCGTAATGCGCTACAATTTCCTTGGGCACTACACTACAATACTTCATTGTTAAAAGCCCTAAAAAGGCAGGGAAAGGTGATTTTAAAATGATTTGAAAACGATGTTCATTCAAGGCTTTGTAGGACTCTACATTTTGAAGTACCCAACCTCCTGGGGATGCTAATTTGGGATCTCTTAAACGATCAAAACTATAGACAAAATCATGAGCAGTGACCGTACGTGTTTGCTTTGTTCCAAACAATTCATGTGTGTGAAAATACACATCAGATCTAAGCTCAAAGGTATATACTTTTGCATTTTCTGAAATTTGCCAAGAACTTGCAATGGCGGGCATCACATTCATTAAAGAGTCCATCTGAACCAAGCCGTTAAATAACTGATTGACTGCAGAAATATCTGCGTTGTCTTTTGCAAATGCGGGATCTAATGAGCCAATGTTTTTATGTTCATTGTATCGAAATACCTGCTTGTTTCTAGTTTCATCTAGACTTGTGTGGCACCCTAAAAATAAAGTACTAAAAAACAGAAGACATGCGATTGGTAGCCAGAAGTAATTAAAAGCTTTTTTTGTCATTATAGATGATAATTGTAAATTTGTCCACTTTGTAAAAGTACAAGAATGATTGATAGAAAAAAAGTCGCCTTTTATACTTTAGGGTGTAAATTAAATTTTTCCGAAACAGCAACAATTTCTCGAAACTTTCAAGATGAAGGTTTTGATCGTGTTGAGTTTTCTGAATTTGCGGATATTTATGTCATTAATACTTGTTCTGTAACCGAGAATGCTGACAAACGTTTTAAAACGATTGTAAAACAAGCTCAACGTTCAAATCCAAAAGCATTTGTAGTGGCAGTGGGGTGCTATGCACAATTACAACCCGAAGAATTGGCAGCTGTCAATGGAGTTGATTTGGTACTAGGAGCAACTGAAAAGTTTAAAATAACCGATTATTTAAACGAACTCTCCAAAAATGAAACAGCTGCGATTCATTCTTGCGAGATTGAAGCTGCTGATTTTTATGTAAGCAGCTACTCGATTGGCGATCGTACGCGTGCTTTTTTGAAAGTTCAAGATGGGTGCGATTATAAATGTACGTACTGCACTATTCCATTAGCGCGTGGAATTTCGCGATCTGACACGCTTCAAAATGTGTTAAATAACGCCCAAAAAATAGCAGAACAGGGAATTAAAGAAATTGTTTTAACCGGAGTCAATATTGGAGATTACGGAAAAGGCGAATTTGGAAATAAAAAACACGAACACACCTTTTTAGAATTGGTTCAAGCCTTGGATACTATTGAAGGAATCCACCGCCTGCGAATTTCATCTATTGAGCCTAATTTATTAAAAGACAGTACTGTTAATTTTGTTTCACAAAGCAATTCCTTTGTTCCTCATTTTCATATTCCTTTACAAAGTGGAAGTAATGTAATGCTCAAAGCGATGCGAAGACGTTACATGAAAGAACTTTATCAAGATCGAGTGGAGCATATCAAAAGCGTAATGCCAGATGCTTGTATTGGTGTAGATGTCATTGTCGGTTTTCCAGGAGAAACAGACGATTTATTTTTAGAAACATATAATTTTTTAAATACATTAAATATTTCTTATTTACACGTGTTTACTTATTCCGAACGTCCAAATACCCATGCTGCAACGCTTGCAGGAATTGTACCAAAATCGGTACGTGCCAAACGCAGTAAAATGCTTCGAGGGTTGTCTGTAAAAAAACGACGGGCTTTTTATGAAAGTCAGATAGGGAAGCAGCGAACCGTATTATTTGAAGGAGAAAATAAAGAAGGCTATATTCATGGATTTACAGA
>JAURPF010000125.1 GCA_030835325.1 Flavobacteriaceae bacterium
GAAAAAAGAAAACAAAAGTAAGTAAGCACAAAGAGAAAAAAAATGCATTAAGAAAAGAACAATTGGATTTGATTTGCGAAAAATTTGATTTTCTAATTAAAAACGAGGAAGACAAACTTTTTTATGACTCTTTATTAGAAAAATTCTTAAAATATAGAGCAATGAAAGGAAGTCGACAAGCAAGAAAAAATATAAAGAATGTTAACTATTTCAAAGTTTATTGTTTTGCTTACAATATAAGCTTTGACATCAGAACTTATTTCATTGAGAAATTCAACCTAATTGATTTTGAAACTAAATATCCCGAACTGAATTTTAAACCGAATAAGAGAACAATAAGAAAAACTAAACCTATTAAATCTCAACATAAACTTATTGATATGCTTTCGGACAAAACGATAAAATCATTAAAAAAAAGGAATAAACAATAACTACTGCCAACACCGTATATAATTTATTGCTAGTTCTAGCCTACTTACGAAAATCCTCGCGGATTTTCTATTCAGTTTTTATTTGCTAAATTTACGCTAAACCCACGCAACAAATCATACACAAACACGTTGGCAGAAATATAAAACCAAAACTATGAAAAATATGAACAAAAAGTGAAGTTTTAAAACAACGAGGATCTCCTCATATCTCAGTCACTAAACCCCTTAAGAAAACATATCCTTCACCTTTTCAAAAAAGGACTTATCCGAGCTTTCTGGTTTTGGAGTAAAATGCTCATCCGACTTCATTTTTTCAAAAAACTTTTTTTGTTCTTTGCTCAATGTTTTTGGCGTCCAAACGTTGATGTGCACCAACAAATCCCCACGACTATAGCCGTTTACATTTGGAATTCCCTTACCTCGAAGTCGTAGTATTTTTCCTGATTGCACACCAGCTTCAATTTTTAAACGGACTTTTCCCGTTACAGTTTCAATTTCTATGGAAGACCCTAAAATTGCATCGGGCAAACTCACATACAAATCGTAGTGTAAATTGTCACCTTCCCGTTGTAAGGTTGGGTGTGTTTCTTCGGTAATAGCCACTAATAAATCACCAGAAATCCCATTTCCGGGAGCGGCATTTCCTTTACCAGTTACTTTTAGCTGCATACCATCAACAACCCCAGCAGGAATTTTTATAGAAACGGTTTCCTCTTCTACTACAAACCCTTGAGAATCTGAATTTGCAGGGCGATTGTCTATGGTTTGACCCGTACCCCCACAGGTATTACAAGGCGCTGCCGTTTGCATACGACCTAAAATTGTATTGGTTACTCGCGTAACTTGACCCTGTCCGTTACATACCGAACAGGTTTTGTAGGTTACGCCTTTGGCTTGCTTTTTACGTTTGACTTTGACTTTCTTTTCAACGCCAGTTGCAATTTCTTCTAATGTTAATTTAACACGAATACGTAGGTTACTGCCTTTCATCACACGCTGACGTTGTCCGCCTCCGAAGCCGCCAAAGCCACCGCCGCCACCAAAAATATCGCCAAACTGACTAAAGATGTCATCCATGTTCATTCCGCCGCCGCCAAAGCCGCCGCCACCTTCAAACGCTTGATGACCAAATTGATCATAACGCGCCTTTTTATCTGGGTCACTTAATACTTCATAGGCTTCTGCAGCTTCTTTGAATTTTTCTTCGGCTGCTTTATCATCTGGATTTTTATCTGGATGATACTTAACCGCCATTTTTCTATAAGCTTTTTTAATCTCTGCAGCAGAAGCGCTTTTGCTAATGCCTAGTATGTCGTAATAATCGCGTTTTGCCATCTTGGTAGTGTACTTTTATATCTTAATTAAATTAGTTTCCAATAACTACTTTTGGAAAACGAATTACTTTCTCACCTAACTTGTAACCTTTTTCGATTACATCAATTATTTTTCCTTTCATATCATCTGAAGGGGCTGGGATTTGTGTAATTGCTTCATGATCATCTGCATTAAATACATCACCAGTTTTAACCTCAATAAAATCCAATCCTTTTTGCTCAAGAGTCGAGAATAATTTATTTTTAATCAGCTCCACTCCTTTTGAAAGTTCAGTTGCTTCACTTTTAGAGATTTCTAACAATGCACGATCAAAATCATCTAAAACGGGGAGCAAAGACTTAATGACGTCTTGACTCGCCGTAGAAAACAACTCAATACGCTCTTTTGTCGTACGTCGCTTATAATTCTCAAACTCCGCAAACAAACGTAAAAACTTATCTTTTTCTTGCGCTAAATCGGCTGATAATTGTTCCTCAACCGTAAGTTCAACCGTTGGCTCTGTGGTCGTTTCTTCGTTGACCGCTTCATTTTTTATGGTTTCTTCTGGAAGTTCTACTTCCGCTTTGGTTTCCTTTTTACTCATTGTGTGTGTAAACCCTTTGGGTGGTTAATTTTTATTTGTAACCTATGGCAAAAGTACTGCCATTATTAATAAAATGTCAAAATGTCACAAAGTATTTTTTTAAATTTGAGCTAAGTAAAATAATCTAAGGAATCAAATCTTCCAAAGCGGGCTCCAACTCGATATAATTAAATTTAAAACCTGCATCTTGAATTTTGGTTGCACAGACACGTTGACTTTCGAGTGCAATAGCACACATTTCGCCCAATGTAAGTCGAAGGACAAATTCAGGGACGTTGGGCAATAGCAAGGGGCGCTGAAGAATTTTTGCTATTAATTTTGTGAGTTCTGTTTGTTGAACTGGATTTGGCGCAACGGCGTTGTAAACGCCTTCTAATTTATATTCTAATACAAACATAAATAAACGCACTAAATCGTCAATGTGAATCCAAGACTGCCATTGATCGCCAGAACCCAATGCGGCACCAAAATATTTTTTGATAGGTTGCATAATTTTCGGCAATGCACCTTCGTGGGTATCCAACACGATTCCAATACGCAATGCTGTGGTTTTAATTCCAAGAGGTGGAAAAAGTTTTAAACTACCCTCCCATGATTTTACCACTGTGCGTAAAAAACTAGCATCTGTTCCTTGAAATTTTTCATCATAGTAGCGAGTTTTAGAATCTGGATAAATTCCAATCGCACTTGCTGAAATGATCTGTTTGACAGGGAATTTATGGGTTTCGATACTTGAATACAACAACGCTAAGGCATCGGTTCTGCTAGATAAAATAGATGTTTTAGCGGCATTGCTCCATCGTTGGGCAATGGAAGCTCCTGCTAAATTAAAAACCACCTCAACCCCTTCAAAACAAGCCAAATCGATTGTTTGATCTTGTGGGTTCCAATAAAAACCTTTGTAGTTTGATTGCTGTAAAATTTTAGATTTACGAGTGGATAAATAGTGTACTGTATGTCCATCTGCCAAACATTGTTTAACCAACGCTTTTCCGACCAACCCTGTAGCTCCAGTAATTAAAAGTATTTGTCCCATCCTAACAAAATTAGTGATAAGAAGTTCTATAAAATTGAATTTAGAGAGGTTTAACAATACTTTAAGCTTCCTACCCTATTTAATAAGTGAAATGCTAACATATTTCTGAAGGTTTAGATGCTCTCAACATCTCCCGCTTTCCTGGAGGGCCTTCCAAGCGTTCAACTACGAACCCAGCGGCTTGCATCGCGCGACGTACACTGCCTTTTGCCGAATAGGTAACCAAAACACCCTTATTTTTCAACGCATTGAACATGCTTTTAAAAATAGAATTTGTCCATAATTCTGGTTGAACTCGTGGACCAAACGCATCAAAATAAATAATATCAAAAGAATTTTTATCTGAAATATCTGAAAAAAACTGTTGGCGTTTCTTTAATGAAAAAAGAGAAGTAATCGGATGTAATTCTCCCCAAAAAACCTCGTGTAAGGTATCAAAAAGTGTTTGTTTTTCTGGGTCTATTTGTGACGCATAATTTAATTGTGATAATTCTTCCGTCAGAACCGGATAGGCCTCAATGCCTTCATAGTGAATTTTAATCCCTTGTTTAACCGATTCCAAAGCAGTCAAAAATGCGTTGAGTCCTGTTCCAAATCCAATTTCAAGAATCGTAAGGTCTATTGGCTTGTATCGATTTAAAAAATGATGTAGCCCCATTTTGATAAACACATGTTGGGATTCTTGTATGGCGCCATGAATGGAATGGTATTGCTCGTTCCAGTCTTCAATTTGAATGGTTTTGGATCCATCTGAAGTGTGATGACTGTACGCTTCATGGTTTAGTTAACTTGAAGGTTCGGCCAAAAGCACACCATCAGCTTCAAAACTATATGTGAGTTCTGGTTCTACAATAGCTTCAATTTCCTGTTCTGTGGCGCCTGCATCTTCTGCATAATGCCTTAATTCTTCAACAGAAACTTCAGAAATAGTGGCGTATCCATTAATAATAACTTCTCCTTTAGCATCCAAAGGCATAAAAAACGCATAATCCTTAAAACGTACCATCAAGTCTTTTTCGCCACCCAAATCAAGGGTCATCCAGCAACCTTTTTTAGAACATACTTCTTTAATTCTGCCCTGAACTTTCGCAAACAGCGTATCTGTTTTTTTCATCGTTGAAAATGAGTCCATTAAATCGTTTATTGGAAGTACCGATTGTGCATCCAAGACAGTTCCATAAACTTGGTAAACTGTTGAGTCCACCTGAATAGGTGCTTGTGCCGGTTGGGCCTTTTGTTTGCAAGAGATTAATGATACTGTTAGTACAATTAATGGAATAAAAATTTTCATTGATTGGGTTTATATTATAAATAACGTATAAATATAAGAAGTTTTGAAAAATTGATATTGTCAAAGCATTTATTTCTGTAAATTTGTATAAGTAATGTTTAAAACCAACTAATGAACACAATTAAAGTAACCCGTACATCAGCATCGAAAATCAATAGTATTGATTTTGAAAATCTAGGATTTGGATCCGTTTTTTCTGATCATATGTTGGTTTGTGATTATACGAATGGTAGCTGGGGAACTCCTGAAATCGTGCCGTTTCAACCCATTTCATTAATGCCTTCTGCAAAGATTTTTCATTATGGACAATCTATTTTTGAAGGGATGAAAGCGTATAAAGACGCTGATAAAAAAACGTGGTTATTTCGTCCAGACGAAAATTTTAAACGTCTAAATATTTCTGCCAAACGATTATCTATCCCCGAATTACCAGAGGCCGTATTTATGGAAGGCTTAAAAGCATTGCTTAGAGTTGATGAACAATGGATTCCAACGCAAGACGGAAGCTCTCTTTATATCAGACCAATCATGTTTGCAACAGGAGAAGGTTTTCATGCTTCTCCCGCAAATGCGTATAAATTTATAATTTGTACAGCACCTTCAGGAGCTTATTTTGCAGGAAAAGTAAAAGTTCTTATTGAACAAAACTATTCGCGCTCAGCAAATGGAGGTGTAGGATTTGCCAAAGCAGGTGGCAACTATGCAGGTCAATTTTACCCTACTCAATTGGCGATTGATAAAGGTTATCACCAAGTGATTTGGACGGATGACAATACGCATGAATATATTGAAGAGGCTGGAGCAATGAACATTTTTGTACGTATTAATGATACACTAATTACAGGACCAACAAGCGATCGAATTTTGGATGGCATCACAAGAAAAAGTATTCTTGACATTGCCAAAGATGAAGGCATAAAGGTTGAAGTCCGAAAATTTACCGTTACAGAAATTGTTGAAGCTTCAAAAAATGGGAGTTTAAAAGAAATGTTTGGGGCAGGAACTGCGGCCGTTATTTCTCCAATTGCAACCTTTGGATTTAAAGATATTGATTATCACCTACCAGAACTCGAAAACCCTATTGGATTACACTTAAAAAAACGCATCACAGATATTCAGACAAATAAAGCAGAAGATTTATTTGGGTGGAGAGTAAGCTTATAGAGGTTTACGACTCTAAAATTCCTTTAATATTGGGTTTAAAATAGTTTGGACCTTTTAATACTTTTCCGTCCTCGCGATAAATAGGTTGACCATCGGCACCTAATTTGCTCATATTACTGCGTTGAATTTCTTCGAAAACAGCTTCAATTTTGTGTTGCATTCCGTGTTCAATAATTGTTCCGCAAAGAATATAAAGCATGTCTCCTAGGGCATCCGCCACTTCGACCATGTCGTTATTATTGGCAGCTTCTAAATATTCTTCATTTTCTTCTCTCATTAAATCAAAACGAAGGGTGTTTTTAGCAGTGCCTAAATCCGCTTTGAGAGAGGTGCTATACCCTATTTTAAAGGCTTCATGAAATTGTTGTACTGCTTTTATTTTAGCGTTCATAATTGGTTGTTTTTCGCAATTCGACTCTCCAAAGATGAAAGGTCAAACATGCTGTGATTCTTATAATTTTTTATAAATTTGACACAATTTAAAAGCCTAAAAATACATAATTATGTTCAGTCAAGGACAACTTACTTTCGGAATCCTTTTTGCCATCGTTTTTATTGGGGTTATTATCTATGCTTACCGCAAAGATTTTAATCTTCATCAAAAATATTACAAAGGAAGTTTATGGATTTTATTGGCTTTTATTGGCTTTATTGCTGGTATTGCTGCTATTAAATTTATTTTAGGTTATTAAAAAAGCCACTTACCATTTAAAATAAGTGACTTATATTTATTGAAAATAAACTTTCTTAGTTGATTTCTGGTAAAAAACTATAATTTTCAGAGTAGTTGAGCATCTGACCTTCAAAAGTCTTTACATAGTTAACCTCGATTGAAGTAATTTCACCATCGGCATCTGTTTGTGGTACCAATACTGGGTTCACAAATCCACCATAAGGTGCTGATTTAAATTGTTTGTTACGTTCTAAAACTTCTGCATGAATCTCTTGATCAACTTTCACACCATAACCTTCAACCAAGTTTTGCACTGCTGCAAAATCTCCTTCAGATTTGATGCGTTGGGTTTCACGAAGCAACTCACCAAACAAGTCGTGTAGTTTTTCATAATCATTGATATTGAAATAAGTTTTTCCATCACGGGTTACTTTTTCAATCACATTGTCTTTAAGTCCTTTTTCAAAGGCCCAAGCACTCACCCACTGACGGTTTCTCATGTGCGCTTCTTCGACGTCATCTCCAAGGTTTATTCGGATTAATTGGGTTAATAAACCATTTCGGATGTAACCATCAAAAGCTGCCATCCCAACCGCTTCCCAATCCTCAACCAGTCCTAATTCTTGTAGTTTCGGATTGTATAAGAAATAAAGTCCTACTAAATCTGCACGCCCTTCTTCGAGGGTAGATGCATAGTTTTTTAGCGTTTCTTTTGTTTCTCCAACTCCTGGGTTTAATTGTCCAGACGCATGCCCCACAACTTCGTGAAGTGCTGTATGTAACTTGTCTGCTAATTGACCGTATTTTTTCTCTAGTTCATACTCTTGGTC
>JAURPF010000126.1 GCA_030835325.1 Flavobacteriaceae bacterium
ATATTGGTGGTCAAAATTCGAAAAGACTCTGCTAAAGCCGAGCGATCATTCGGATTCGAAAACACGGTGTTTGCTCCTTTATTAATCAGCGGGATTTCGCCAATGATTGGTATTTTACTAGTTAAGACATCCATATCAAGCTTGTTGTGTATTGTAGTGTCTAGTAAAAAAACAATGTAAAGAATTCCAAAAGGTATTAATAAACCTAATATAAAAGCACCTAAATATACGATTCGAGGTTTCGGTGAGATTGGAAGGCTTTCTGAAATACTATATTCAACCACCTTTAAAGTCGGTTCGGTAACTGCTAAATTTACAGAGGCTTCTTCTTTTTTTTGTAATAAAAAAATAAACAGTTTTTCTTTAATACTTTGTTGACGTTCAATGGCGCGTAATTGTTGTTCTTTTTTTGGAATCATAGACACCTTCGAACGAAAGGTTTGATTGCGACTAGTGAGTTGTTTTTTAGTAGAATTTAACTGGTTTAAATACGCTGAAATTGAGTTTTCGATATTTGTATTTAAATCTCTCAGATTTTCCTCTAACAAAATTACTGTGGGGTTGTTAGCTCCTGCACTGCTAATTAGCTTTTGGCGCTGAAGCACCAATGTATTAAATTCCTTTAACAAGGAGTTAATGGAGGTACTCTCAACACCAATATTTGAAGGCAACAAGGAAAAGGATTCTGAAGAATTTAACAATGAATTTTTAATTAAATTAGAGATTTCAATTTGATTTTCAACCTAACACAGCTTTTCATCCGATTTAGAGCGTTGTCCTAAACTTTCAATAAAGTCCGTAGAGATATCTACTATATTATTGACAATCTTAAAATTCTTTTTATAACTCTCAATGGAGTCTAACTCTTCTGATAAATTAACAAAACGTTTATCTACAAAATCAATGGTTCGTTTCCAAATCAATTGACGGTCTAAAATATCATCTTTATTGAAAACCTCAATCAATGTATTTAAAACTTGCTCTGATATTAAATTATTTTCCCCTTTCATATTGAGGTTTAAGAGGTGGCTTCTCTCTCCAACGGGTTTTATCATAATTTTACTTTTTAGGCTTTGTACCACATACTTTCTAGGAACAAAACGAATTTCAAAACTACGCCCAATAAGTTGGGTTTTTGTAAACTCTGTAGACCACTTTAACTCAAATGGGAGCTGATGATCGGACTTGGTCGTATCAAATTCTGGGAAACTAAGTTCAAGATCTGTACCTTCATTAGTGATTTTAAAGCCAGATTCTTCCACAGAAATAACAAACTGATTTTGTTCGATTATACTCTCTTTAGAATAAGAACTTTTAAACTCAAATGGCAACTCTACTAATGGTATATTTCTTACACTTCCTTTTTCGTAAAACTGAGCGCATAAACCCAATTGATCTACAACCCCACTCAAAATGGGATATGAAGTTAAAATTTCAATTTCATTTTCTAAATTGATGTTGGATCGATTCACAACCAGAGCAGTAGTTGGGAGTTCTAGCCCACTCTTTTCATCTAATATTTTAATTTTGGCACTTGTGTTATACACTTTTGGAGCGTATCTTAAGTATAAAAAACTAACAGTAAAAGCTACTATTACACTAAAAACAAACCACGGCCAATAGTTGAGGTATTTGAAAAACTCACTTTTAAGATTAAAAATAGAGTTGTTTTCCGTTTCAAAAGAAGGTTGAGAAGATATTTCCATAGTTTATCGTGTTAAAAGAATGATAGTGCTTAAAAGAACTGAAACTACTTAAGAAAAACATATTTTTATATTCAAAATATTTAGAGAAAAGATACCTTGTGTGAACCCATAGGTGATATTTATTTTGATTAATCAAAGATTCTTTATCAGTTTTCAAAAAAGCATTTGGCAAGGCTATGTAATAAGCTGAGTCTTTATTATATGTTTTTACTATTTTCCTCAAGGATAGAAAAAGAGATGTCGAATTAGGTTGAAAATATAAATCCCCTCCAAAAAATATTGTAGATTCACCATCACCCCACCTGATTAATGATTTCTTAGATTTTAAAAGTTCATCCAAAGAATCACTATCTTCCATAAAAACACTTCTCAATTTCTTTTTATCAAAGAAAAAAGAATAAATGAGCACAATGAATGTACTTATAAAGTAATAAATTTTTAACATTAATTTATTTCAAATTCTTCATCAAGCACACATCACAATTATCTTTTAAGAAAATAATACACAGATAACTACTAGGTATTAAAACCCAATCGGTATTTAAATAAATTTGATAGATGAATTTTATGCTGCCTTAAGTCTCTAGCTATAATAACCCTTATACCAATTTACAAAGGCTTCTACGCCCACCTCCAAAGTTGTAGAGGGTTGGTAGTCGAAATCTGTTTTTAAACGTGCTACATTTGCCCATGTTTGATTCACATCTCCGGCTTGCATTGGCATCATGATACGCTCCGTTGTTTTGCCTGTACTTTTTTCAATCGCTTCTATAAAATCTAAAAGTTGCACAGGTTGGTTGTTCCCTATATTATATAATTTGTAGAGCTCCTTTTCATTAACGGTTTTTAAGAGCGTGTTTTCAACCCCTTGTATGATATCATCAATATAAGTGAAGTCTCGAGAAAGATCTCCATTATTAAAAACTTTTATAGGTTGATTATTTAAAATAGCATCTGTAAACAAAAACAAAGCCATATCGGGGCGTCCCCAGGGACCATAGACGGTAAAAAATCGCAATCCAATGGTTTCAATACCATAGAGGTGGCTATAAGTATGCGCCATCAACTCATTCGATTTTTTGGTAGCTGCATACAAACTAATCGGGTGATCTACAACCGCTGTTTCTTCATTAGGAACTGCATCACTATTTCCATAGACACTAGAGCTACTCGCATACACAAAACGCGATACGTTGTGGTGTCGACAGCATTCCAAAATATTAAGAAATCCTGTTATATTACTGTCAATATATGCTTCTGGATTTTCAATAGAATAACGAACCCCCGCTTGTGCTGCCAAATTACAAACACTATCAAATTGACAGGTATTAAAGAGCTTAGGCAACGCCTCTCGATCTTCAAGATTTAAACGAATAAATTGAAACTGATCTCCAAAAATATCACTAGAAACCATTGTGTCAAAACGTTCAGCTTCTTGCCGTTGGATTCCTAATTCTTTGAGTCGATCATATTTCAAATCGACACTGTAATAATCGTTTACATTGTCCAATCCAACTACATGGTGTCCTTGTTTTAAAAGGCGTTCACACAAGTGAAACCCTATAAAACCTGCTGCGCCAGTGACTAAGATTGATTGCTTGTTCATATTACCTTCCAATTGCTTTATAAATAAATCCAATGGCTTCTAATGAAGATTGATCCAAAATATTACGTCCATCAAAAATAAAGGCCGGCTTGAGCATCCCATCATATATTCTTTGCCAGTCGTAGGTTTTAAATTCATCCCATTCTGTAATCACTGCCAACGCATGAGATTCTTTTAAAGCATCATAGGGATTGTTGTGAACCTCTAAAAATTTATCGTTTTCAGATTCAGTTCTGCTGTATAACCCATTCAAATCCGAGAGCATTTGAATCGCTGTTACTTTTGGATCATAAACCTGTATGTGGGCTTGTTCGTCAATCAACTTATCAGCAATATAAATGGCTGCAGATTCTCGAGTGTCATTAGTATCTTTTTTAAAAGCCCATCCTAAAAACCCAATTTTCTTTCCTGCAACAGTTCCGTATAAAGACGCTACTATTTGCTGTGCAAATCGACTGCGTTGATGGTTGTTCATAATGATTACTTGCTCCCAATAATCGGCAGCTGCATCCAATCCTAAAGACTTACATATATATACTAAATTTAAAATGTCTTTTTGAAAACAAGAGCCTCCAAATCCAACAGAAGCTTTTAAAAATTTTGGCCCAATCCGTGAATCGGTTCCAATGGCTTTGGCTACATCGTCAATATTAGCACCTGTGGATTCACACAGTTCTGTCAATGCGTTAATGGAAGAAACGCGTTGTGCTAAAAATGCGTTCGCGGTTAATTTTGACAATTCTGAAGACCATAAATTCGTGGTAATAATTTGATCTTTTGGAACCCAAGTTGCATAAATATCAACTAAGGCCTGAATGGCTTTGAGTCCACTTTCTGTTTGATCTCCACCAATCAAAACGCGATCAGGTGCTTCTAAATCTTGAACGGCAGTCCCTTCTGCCAAAAATTCGGGATTCGAGAGGATTTCAAAATTTACACCTGTACCTGTATTCTCTAAAATATCTTTAATTGCTTCGGCTGTTTTGACGGGTAGGGTTGATTTTTCCACTACAATTTTATTAGAGGTAGCTATTTTAGCAATTTGACGTGCACAGAGCTCTACATATTGTAAATCTGCTGCCATTCCTTTTCCAGCACCATAGGTTTTTGTGGGGGTGTTGACCGATATAAAAATCATATCTGCTTCTTGAATTGCACCTTCAATATCGGTTGAAAAAAACAAATTTCGACCGCGTGCTTCTGCAACAACAGCGTCCAGTCCAGGTTCAAAAATTGGAAGTTTATCTAAATCTTCTGAATTCCAAGCATCTATACGTGCTTGATTTATATCCACTACAGTTACTTTTATAGATGGATTTTTTTGGGCAATTACCGACATTGTTGGACCTCCTACATAGCCTGCTCCTATACAACAAATTGTATTTACACTCATTTTGGTTAACTTTTAAACGACTCCCAGTACCAATCTACAGCGTTTTTAAGCCCGCTTTCGAAGTCATGGGATGGTTTGTAATTTAATAATTTGACTGCTTTATCAATAGAGGCCTGTGAGTGTGGAATATCTCCCAACCGGTTTGGACCATATATCTCTTTAACGTTTGCAATCGCTGGGTCAAATTTAGATAAATATTTTTTTAAACTATGCACAAGTTGGATTAAAGTCGTCCGATCACCCACAGCAGTGTTGTATATTTGGTTTAATGCCGCCTCAGATTTTGTAGTTAGCACTAAAAAATTCATTCTTATAACATTGTCAATATAAGTAAAATCGCGAGAATTTGAACCATCCCCATTAATCACAGGTGCTTGGTGATTTATCAACTGAATTACAAATTTTGGAATGACAGCCGCATAAGCACCTTTTGGATCTTGTTTTTTTCCAAAAACATTAAAATATCGCAACCCAACCGTGTTTAAATTAAAACTACTTTTAAAAATTGATGCATATAATTCGTTCACATACTTTGTAATCGCATAGGGAGATAGTGGCGTTCCTATTTCATCTTCTTTCTTAGGAAGCTTGGTAGAATCCCCGTAAGTGGAACTACTGGCGGCATATACAAAACGTTTTACGTTTTGATCTCTGGCAGCAACTAACATATTTAAAAATCCGCTGACATTAATTTCATTTGTTGTAATTGGATCATTAATTGACCGTGGCACAGAACCCAAGGCTGCTTGGTGAAGTACATAATCAACTTGTAAGCAGGCGCTCTGGCAGGATTCTAAATCTCTAATATCGGCTTCGATAAACTGAAAATTTTTGTGATTTAAAAAAGGTTCTATATTATGCATAAAACCCGTTGATAGATTGTCCATACACCGAACCTTAGCCCCTAGTTTCAGCAAGGCTTCACATAGGTTTGAACCAATAAAACCAGCACCACCAGTGACTAAAACTGTTTTAGATTTTAAATTTGAAAACATCATTTATAATTTTGCGTCTGATTTAGTTCCTAAAACTCCTTTGACATCATATACTACCGATTTCTTTTTCAATAAAGGTTTTAAATCCAATTGAACAAATTCAGTGTGAGCAACTGCGAGTACAATGGCATCAAATGATTCTTCGGGAACTTTTTGAGTTGATTCCAGATTATACGTTTCTTGAACTTCGGATGGATTTGCCCAAGGATCATAAATTGTTAGATTCATTCCATAATTTTTGAGATGTGATATCACATCCACTACCTTTGTATTTCTTATATCTGGACAGTTTTCTTTAAATGTAACTCCTAAAATAAGCACTTTTGATCCTTTAATTGCAATATCTTTTATTACTAATAATTTTAAAATCTGCGTCGCTACGTGTTCGCCCATAGAATCATTTAAGCGGCGCCCAGCCAATATAATTTCGGGATGGTATCCTACTTCTTGTGCTTTTTGCGCCAAATAGTAAGGATCAACACCAATACAGTGCCCACCAACCAAGCCAGGTTTGAAAGGTAAAAAATTCCATTTGGTTGCAGCAGCTTCAAGGACTGACTCGGTTTCAATCTCTAAGAGGTTGAATATTTTAGCCAACTCATTTACAAACGCAATGTTGATGTCCCGCTGAGCATTTTCGATTACTTTGGCCGCTTCTGCCACTTTAATACTGGGTGCCATGTGCGTGCCTGCGCTTATAATCGATTTGTATAACTCATCAATTTCTTTAGCAGATTCTGGGGTGGAACCTGAAGTTACTTTTAAAATTTTGGTTATGGTACGATCTTTATCCCCTGGATTGATACGTTCTGGAGAATATCCTACAAAAAAATCTAAATTGAATTTCAAACTACTAATTTTTTCTAAAACAGGCACACATTCATCTTCTGTAACTCCAGGATAGACTGTGCTTTCATAAATCACTATATCGCCCTTTTTCAAAAGGCTACCCACTGTTTCAGACGCCTTAAGCAAGGGCGTTAAAACAGGACGGTTATTTTTATCTGTTGGTGTGGGGACTGTAATAATATAGACGTTTGCGTCCGATATATCCATGCGATCAAAGGAGGGTAAAAAGCC
>JAURPF010000127.1 GCA_030835325.1 Flavobacteriaceae bacterium
GATTTACGCCAGGAAGATATTGACTGCTTTGATCTCCAACAATAAAAAGCGGGCTTGTTGGATAAAATCCAACAATTCCAGAAATATTTTGTTGACCTGTTCTTCCCCAACCAAATCTTAATTTCAAGTCATCAATAAAACGAACATCTTTAAGAAATGATTCTTCTTTTACTTTCCATGCCAAAGCGGCAGATGGGAACACGCCCCATACACCATCAGCCCAAACATCGTTGGCTACAAATAATGAAGAGGCATCCGCTCTAAATGAAAGTGTAATTAAGTACTTGTCAAGGACATTGAGGTTCGCACGTCCAAATGCAGATTGTAAATTCTGGCTATTAAAATATCTATTATTTGGATTGTTTTCATTAAATACTTGATATCGCTCTCCAATTACACCCTCATCAGTTGTTGAGGCATAAGCATAAATTTCTTTATTCCCATCGGTTTTGAAATTTTGATACGAATATCCAACCTGAGCATCAAAACTTCTAATTACTTTATCTTCATACGATTTTCCATATTTAAGATAAAAATCAAAAGTTGTGTTAGTTATATGTTGTTCTTCTGCATAATTTAGACCTGGGTTAAAAACACCTTTTCCATTTTCATCTAAACGGTAACCAACTAAAGCTCCATCTCCGAGTGTTTCGGAGATTTCAGATTTGGAAGCATCCAAACCAACATTTAAAACTGCTTGTAACTCTGGTAAAAATGGCATAGTGTAGTTTAATTCAATATTACCTAAGAATCTAAATGCTTCTTCTGGTCTTGTTCTTTGTTTTAACAATGCCAAAGGATTGTACTGACCGTCTAACAAATTTCCATTTGTGTTTGTGTAATATCCACCAAAAGGTCCATTATTCTCATAAACTGGTTTTGTTGGATCAAAGACCAAGGCTCCACCAAGAGCACCTCCAGAATCAGCAGCATTTTTTTCTACAAAAGTAAATTTAGCATTTGTATCTACTTTAAGATTATCTTCTAGAAGGCTTGGAGTCACTTTGAATGAAGCTGTAAGACGTTCATAATCATCTGTTTTTACAACACCCTCAGCTTTGTTGTGTCCTAAAGATACTCTGAAAGGTATTTTATCATTAATATTTGCTCTAACTGAAAAAACATTGTTTGTTGTGATAGAAGATCTAAGGATATTATCTCTCCAATTTGTATTGTAAACTTCTTTTAATCCAGCACTAGTTTGAATAACTTTTGAAGCCTCATTAGTTGATACAGTACCAACATCAACTCCCAAACTTCCAACTAAGTCTGGGTGGTATTGTTCAATAAAACGAACATAATCTTCACTTCCCATCATGTCTAACCCGCTCCCAGCTTCGCTGATTGTTGTGTTTGATGAGAAATTATACTGTGGGTCTCCAGAGATTCCTTTTTTAGTAGTAATAATAATTACCCCATTGGATGCTCTTGAACCATAAATTGCTGTTGCAGAAGCATCTTTCAATATGCTAAAACTTTCAACATCGTTAGGATTTACTAATGAAAGAGGGTTACTCACCCCTGCTGGGTTCTGAATTCCGATCGGAACACCATCAATAACAATTAAAGGACTACTGTCTGCATTCAAAGATGAACCACCTCGAATTCTAATATTAGGGGCAGAATCTGGAGAACCTCCACTATCAGTAATTCTGACACCTGCAGCCTTTCCTTGAAGTAGTTGATCCGTTGTTACAATAGCTCCTTTATTGAAATCTTTTGTAGAAACAACCTCGACTGAACCAGTTAAATCTTCTTTTTTCACGCTACCATATCCAATCAAAACGACCTCATCCAATGCCGAAGCATCTTCTGCCATTTGAATATTGAGAGTACTTTCTCCATTAAAAGATATTTCTTGTGTGAAAAATCCCACATAAGAAAATACAAGTACATCGCCAATATTGGCCGCAATTTGGTAGTTTCCATCAAAATCTGTTGTCGTCCCAGTGTTGGTACCTTTTACAAGTACATTTACACCAAGCAGTGGTAATCCACTGTCTTCTTCGCTTACTGTACCTTTTACACTCGATTGACCAAAGCAAAAGACTGGTATCAAGAGTAATAATAAGAAGCTATTAATTTTTGTTTTCATAAAATGATTGTTAGTTAAGACTAATTTTCGATTTTAACTTATAATTCTACTTTTCACAGCTAATGTATATCTTTGATAATTATTTTACAATTCTATAACATGACTACAACGTTTTCGTGTTGATAAGTTTTTGAGTGATTGTCATAAATCAACTTAATTTCTATTAAAAGCACAAAAAAAGGATTCATTATTGCTATTTTTGACAATAAAGTATATTAATTAGATATTTTAAGAGTAGATTCAAAATATTAAGATTGTATAAATAAAATACATAATAGCTTAACAATTATGAAAAAGAGAACCACCCTAAAACAATTGGCAAAAGAGTTGGATGTCTCCATTTCTACGGTTTCAAAAGCATTAAAAAACAGCCCAGAAATTAGTCAAGACACTATTGATAAAGTTAAAGCTTTTGCTAAGTTGTTGAACTACAGACCAAACAATATTGCTCTAAGTCTAAAAAACAGAAAGACAAAAACTATTGGGATAATAATTCCAGATATCGTTCATCATTTTTTCACTAAAGTAATTAAAGGAGTGGAAAATTATGCCAATGCCAAAGGATACAATGTTATTGTCGGCTTATCTAATGAATCTTTTTCTAATGAAGTGATTAATATGGAAATGCTCGCTAATGGCAGTATCGATGGTTTTATAATATCTATGTCAAGAGAAACAATGAAAAGACAAGATTATCAACATTTCATTGAATGTTTAAATGAAGGGATTCCTCTAGTAATGTTTGATCGAATTGTAAATGAAATTCCTTGTGATAAAGTTATGGTTGATGACACCAAAGGAGCACGAATTGCTACCCAAACTCTTTTGGAAAAAGGAGCCAAAAAAATTGCTATAATTACGACTAAAGATTATGTTAGTGTAGGTCGTTTGCGAACCAAAGGTTACCTAGAAGCTTTGGACGCTTATAATATTAATCCCATGGCAGATTTAATTTTAAAAATTGATGATGACTTACTTTACGAAAATCATATAGAAAATTTAGAAACTCAAATCCAAAAACTACTTAAACAACACCCCAATATTGATGGAATTTTTGCTGTAAACGAACTTTATGCAATAGTTGCTATGAAAGTTGCCAAAGATCTTAATTTTGATATACCTGGCAAACTACAAGTTATTGGGTTTACAGACGGTATGCTTTCAAAACATGCTTCACCATCGCTTTCAACAGTAAGTCAGCATGGCGAAGAAATGGGAGAAAAGGCAGCTGAACTCCTTATTAAAAGAATAGATGAACGCGTCGATGATATGCCTAAACACCCATTGATGACAAAAATTATTTCAACAAATTTAATTTTGAGGAATTCTACTAAATAATTTGCTAAATTGAATTTTTATTTTTTTATTTGAAAAATCAAAACTTATAATTCTACTTTTCACTTTAAGTTTTGATAACCACATGTGCTGATTATCAAAATAGTATTAATATTTAAATTATACTATTATGAAGAAGCAATTACTCGGGTTCTGGGATATCTGGAACATGAGTTTTGGATTTTTAGGTATACAATTTGGTTTTGCGTTGCAGGGAGGCTTTATGTCTCGTATATTTCAAACTTTGGGTGCTGACAAAGCAGACATTCCAATGCTTTGGATTGCTGCACCACTTACAGGCCTTATTGTTCAACCCGTTATTGGATATTTGAGTGATAGAACGTGGCATCCAAAGCTTGGACGGAGAAAACCGTATTTTTTAATTGGTGCCATTTTGAGTTCTTTGGTTCTCTTTTTTGTTCCTCATTCTCCAGTTCTTTGGATGGCTGTTGGTTTTCTATGGATCTTAGACGCCTCTATAAATATTTCTATGGAGCCCTTTCGTGCATTAGTCGCTGATAAATTACCAGAATCACAGCGTTCCTATGGATTTGTAGTACAAACGCTTATTATTGGAATAGGAACATGGATTGCAAGTAACCTGCCTTGGATGGTTTCACAATTAGGATTTAGTAATTCTGCACCATCTGGAGTGGTACCCGTGTCTGTTAAAGTGGCATTTGCTATTGGTGCTTTTGTTTTTTTTGCAAGTGTGCTCTACACTATTTTGACTACATCAGAATATCCTCCCGAAGATATTGATGCCTTTGAAAAAGAACGGGCTCAAAAAAATAGATTCATCCCAGATATTATTGAAAATATTGGTCAAATGCCAACGACCATGAAAAAGCTTGGTGTTATACAATTCTTTTCATGGTTTGCATTTTTTACCATGTGGAGTATGGCCAATCCTGCGCTCACCGAACATGTATTTAAAACACCTGCTCCAATAGAAGCACTATATGACCTTTCAACAGAAATTGGAAAAGCCGAATTTGATATCGTAAATACAGCGTTTCAAGAATCATCAAATGCTGTTGGTTCTGCTATGGGGATTTATGGGCTCTCCTCTATGGCTTTTGCTCTGCTTTTAACATTGTATACCTCTAAGAAAACCATTAACAGAAAATATGTACACATGGGATCCCTTGCTTTGGGAGGGGTTGGTTTTTTATGTATGTCCATGGCATCTCCAGAGCAATTAAAATATTGTTTTATTTTAATTGGATTCTCTTGGGGTAGTATTTTATCGATGCCCTATGCCATGCTCTCAAGTGCTGTAGATTCAAATAAAATGGGAGTATTTATGGGAATTTTCAATATGTTTATTGTAATTCCACAAATTGCAGCTGCGTTGGGAGCAATTAATTATTTATCAAATCTTATAGGTCCAGAAGCCATAAACAGTATGTTAATCGCTGGAATTAGCCTGATCATTGCTGCATTAACGAATTTGCTGATTACTAATCCATCTGCAATACGATATCAATCCAAATAATATGAAAAGAAAGTGTTTCATCTTTGACTTAGATGGTGTTATTGTTGATACTGCAAAGTATCATTATCAAGCTTGGAGATCCTTAGCAAATGAACTTGGCATTGATTTTTCTGTTGAACAAAATGAACAACTAAAAGGGGTAAGTCGTATTCATTCCTTAGAAAAAATTTTGAAATGGGGAGGGCGCACATTAAATCCTGTTGAATTTCAAAACAAAATGAATCAAAAAAACGCCAAGTATATCGAGTACATCTCAGACATGAATACAATGGAGCTTTTACCAGATGTTGACAGAGTCTTGAAATATTTAACAAACAAAGAGCAGTACATTACATTAGGATCGGCCAGTAAAAATGCTAGACCAATCTTAGATAAATTGAAAATTACAGGTCTTTTTGACGCTATCGTGGACGGAAATGATGTCTCAGAAGCCAAGCCAAATCCTGACGTGTTTTTGAAAGCTGCACAACAAACAAAGTCTAAAGCAAAAAACTGCATTGTCTTTGAAGATTCTGTTGCTGGTATCCAAGCAGCTAAAAAAGCGGGAATGATAAGTGTAGGTATTGGAGATCAAAGAATTTTGCACGAAGCACAATACAATTTTCAAAATTTTACATTCATGAGTAATAACTTTTTAGAACAATTAATTAATAAATAATAAAATGAACCAAGATTATATAATTCCAAATTCATGGTCCATTATCGAAGAGGGATTTGTTTCAAAATATGTTGAATCTTCTGAAAGTATTTTTAGTTTAGGCAACGGTGCTATGGGGCAAAGGGCCAACTTTGAAGAAACGTACACAGGTAAAACCTTTCAAGGAAGTTACATTGCAGGAGTATATTATCCAGATAAAACAAGAGTGGGTTGGTGGAAAAACGGTTATCCAGAATACTTTGCTAAAGTTCTTAATGCCCCAAGCTGGATTGGTATCAATGTGGTTGTCAATGATATTGTTTTAGATTTAAATACCTGTAAATCAATATCTGACTTTAGGCGCGAATTGAATATGAAAGAAGGTTGGCTGTCTCGATCATTTAAGGCAACACTTAACAACGATGTTAAGGTGTCTGTGCAAAGTTTACGATTTCTGAGTCTTGCTCAAGACGAAATTGGCGCTATACGCTATCAAATTACCCCGCTTAATTGTTCAGCTGAAATTAGGTTTGAACCTTTTTTGGATGGCAATATCACAAATCAAGATAAAAACTGGGATAGTCAATTTTGGGATATTTTATCGGTTTATTCTGAAAATTCTAATGCCTTTATTGAAGCAGAAACCATGAAAACTAGGTTCAAGACCTGTACTTTTATGCACCATCAATGTGCTTTAAATGGGAAGCCTGTGGCACTTTCATTTTCCGAACAAAATACCAACTCAAGAATTGGACATACTTATTTGATGCATGTTGATCAAGGGTCAACTTTTTCTATAGAAAAAATTGGAGGCTATATTTCAGATCGCAAAAATGATGATGTGCTAAAATCTGCAGCGACTGCAATTCAAATTGCTTCAAAGAAAGGATTTAATACATTGTTGAAAGAGCAAATTCAAGCCTGGGCCAAAATATGGCAAATGGCCGATATTACCATCAAAGGAGATATTAAGGCGCAACAAGCAATTCGTTTTAATATTTTCCAACTCAATCAAACTTACTTGGGAACTGACCCCCTACTGAACATTGGCCCTAAAGGATTTACAGGTGAAAAATATGACGGGAGTACCTATTGGGACACAGAAGCATATTGCCTACCATTCTACATGGCCACAAAATCTCCAAAAGTTGCAAAAAGTTTGCTAGAATACCGTTTTCACCATTTGGAAAAAGCAATTGAAAATGCAGAAAAATTAGGATTTAATTCCGGTGCAGCCCTGTACCCTATGGTTACCATAAATGGCGAAGAATGTCATAACGAATGGGAAATTACATTTGAAGAGATTCATAGAAATGGTGCCATTGCTTTTGCTATTTACAATTATCAACGATATACTGGCGATGTATCTTATACACATACCAAAGGGATTTTTGTATTGATTGCCATCACCCGATTCTGGTATCAACGATTTAATTTTTCTGAACAAAAACAAAAATTTGTTATGCTTGGAGTAACGGGTCCAAATGAATACGAGAATAATGTTAATAATAATTTTTACACAAATTATATTGCCAAATGGTGTATGGAGTTTACACTCGATACTTTAGACAATATAAAAGATACTGACATAGAAATATATCACAATATTGTAGCACAAACCAAACTCACTGAGCAGGAGATAGAAGTTATAAAATCGATGTCAAAATCTATTTATTTACCGTATTCAAAAGTACATGGTGTTTATTTACAACAAGATGGATTTTTAGATAAAAACCTGACTCATGCATCTGAATTATCTGCTGACGAACGACCAATAAATCAACATTGGTCCTGGGATCGAATATTAAGATCTCCATACATAAAGCAAGCCGATACTTTGCAAACATTCTATTTCTTTGAGGACGCTTTTA